>WQTM01000169.1 GCA_009786315.1 Pseudomonadota bacterium
TGAGAGGGGGGGTGGGTGTGGTTGAAGGTATAGGGGGGGAGGGGAGAGCCAAGAGGGCGAGTTGCTGCTCTATTTTTTCTTGGACAAAGGCTTCGAGTGCGAGGCCGAATGTTTCCAGGGCCTGGGAGATGGTGGGGGTGGGGGTGCGGTTTGTTTTGGGGTTTTTAGGGGGTTTGGTTTTGAGGAGGGGTGTTTGTTTTTCTTCTATTGGGCAGAGGGGTGGTGGTGGTACAAACTCGCTGGGGTTAATGGGCTCTGGGGCCAGGCGTTCCAATTGTTCGACAACCAGTTGAGGTTTGCCTTTGAAGTTGATGACAGTTCCCTTCACCAGCAAGTAGTCGTCTTCCTGGAAGGCAGCCTCTGCTGTTTCGACGTTGTCGAAGATACGAGCGGGGAGGGTACCCGTCTTATCCACGAGGGAGAGGGCGAGGAAGGGTTTGCCGCTGCGAGCCAAGTGTCGAGACTTTTTGGCCACGCGAAAGACGGTGTGGATTTTTTGTTGGAGGCTCAAGTCGCAGACAAAAATTTTGCGGACACGTTCGACTTGCTCTGGTGTATGTTCTGGGTTTGGTTTTGCTTCTTCCGTTTGACTCACGTCGCACCTATGCCTAATGGGGTTTATATGCGCACATTTTTTTTCGTGCTTCTAAGTTTCATTGTTGGACAAGCTGTTGCGGGGGAACCGCAGTGGGAGATAGCTACGCGCAAGTCAGGGATTACTGTTTTTGCAAGAAAAGCGGAAGGCGAAAATATAGCAGAAGTGAAGGCGATAGGGTTGATTCGCTCGTCGCCAGAGGAAGTATGGAAGATATTGGTAGA
This sequence comes from Pseudomonadota bacterium, assembly GCA_009786315.1. Taxonomy (GTDB): domain Bacteria; phylum Myxococcota; class Myxococcia; order Myxococcales; family Myxococcaceae; genus WRKR01. The sequence continues at coordinate 820 of WQTM01000169.1, forward strand.
TTTTGACAATTACACGAAGAGCATGCCCTACACGGAGGTTTCGCGTTGTTTGTCGCGGGAAGGGGAAGGGAAGACGTTTTATTTTTATACAGTACTCAACCCGCCGGTGGTTTCGAGGCGGGACTATGTTTTAAGGCTGAGGGACGAGTCCGAGTGGAAGGAGGGGGCGGGTTTTTTGAAGCTTACGTGGAAGGTAGCGGAGGACAGTGAGACACGGGTACCGCCGAAGTCCGGCATGGTACGTTTGAAGTTGAGTGATGGTTATTGGTTATTGGAGCCGAGGGAGGGTGGGAAGGCGACTTTTGCCACCTACTATGTATTGACAGATGGGGGGGGGAGTTTGCCTGCGTGGATTATAAACCAAGCCAACAAGACAGCCGCGCCCAACGTTATATTGGCCGTCCGCAAAGCTGTTGAGCCCGCCAAGAAGTGAAGGATTCAGGGTTTTCGGTATTTTTTTCGTTGCCAACGGGTGAGCCACTGGAGGCCGATGACAACAAAGGCCAACACGAGGAGTATGCCCGTGGAGGTGGAGCCGCGCAAGAAGGAGAAGCCCGCCAAAGTCCCAAGCAATGCGAGCCCCAAGGCCCAGCGCATGTGTTTGTCGGCCCAAAAGCTGCGGGGTGCTTTTTGGGCTTGTGCAAGCTCCGGGACGAGCGCGGCTTTGCGCCAGGCGGTGTCCCCTTCGCGCAGCACCTCATCCATAGGCTCCACCAGCCCCAGGAGATAGGCCTCCCGAAGCTCCAATACAGACGAATAAGTGAGGCTGCCGTCCGGGGTACGAACGTGGTATTTCATAATGGGAGCCTAACTCCGTCTTCGCCAATTCCAAAGAAAGACGACAAGACGGTGTGGATTTTTGCAGCGCGTGAATGCCATGTGCGTGTTTTGCCCCGTATGAGCTTTTACGCAGTGCTAGCCCCAAAATGTGCATAGAAGATTGCGCACCCTCAGGAAGCCTCAAAAAAAGATGCACCAAAAACAAGGCCTTAGAGGGAGCAGCACATTGGCCTGATAATTGGATAGAAAGCAGCAGCGGAGGCTTTAAATAAGCTTGAGAGACGGTTGGTTTTTTCGTGCCTTCTCATTGTGAGTTGCGAAGTTGCAACGGAGGTTTTGAATGCGTTTGGACAAAAAGGGCACCAAAATTCTTGCGCGTAGTTTTTTTGCTCAGCTTCGTGAGGGCGGCTACACGCAGCACCAAGTGTTGGACATTGCCTCTGAACTTTTGGCGTTGGTTGCGGTGGAGGCCCAAAAACGCCCTCCTCAAGAGGCTTCCCCCTCCCAAACGCCACCTTTTTCTTCCTCGTAGTTTTGCCGGTTTTTCGTTTTCTGTTGAAACCCACTCAAGCCCAGGAGAAACGCTCCCAGTCCCCAGAAGGGGAGGTTAAGGGCATAGGGCCACCCTCCCAGCCAGAGGAGGGTGGCCACAAGCCTGAAGAAGGGGGAGGCCACCCGGTGGTGCCGAAGCCAGGCCCACTCCGCGCAGGCCACAAGCCAGCTGCAACCCAGCAAAACCCAGGCTGGCCCACATTGCCGCCACTCGTTTTGAAGGAAGGGCCATTGGCGCGCAAACAGCACAAAAAAAGCGGCAACGGCGGTGAGCGCCAACACCAAAACGGCTGCGGCGGCCGCGTCCTTTGCGAGTTTGGCCAAAGGGTGGGGGAGGGGGGAGCACAAGTCCACACAAGCCTCGAAGGCGCTGTTCATTAGCTCAGCAGCGAAAACCAAGCCGACAAGCGTCAGCAAGAGAGCTGTTTCCTCGGCATATAGGCTGAGGGGGGTGCACAGGGCGCACAGTCCCAAGGCGACGCCGACGTGGATACGCATATTACGTTGCGTAGCGAGGACTTTATTCCACCCGTCAAATGCGTGGCCCAGGGAGGCGAGGAAGGAGGGGGATAGGCGACTCACGGGGGTAGGGCCCTATTGGGTGGGAGGAACAAGAAGAGGGAGTGGTTATACTGGGGGGGGAGCATACTTTGTCCGCAGGCGGTGCGCCTGTTTTTATTCAGCGGTGGTGTATTTATAAACCAGCATAAAGGGGGGAGGGGGGCAAAAGTGGGAGAGGGAGACAAGGAGGGAGAAGAGCGCAATGCCCCCGAAGAAACATTGACTGAAGTGGGGTTGGGCCTTAGTTTAGCCCATCATCCGAATATATTCACCCCCATTCCCAAGGAGACTTCATGGCTATAAAAGTTGCCATTAATGGTTTTGGCCGCATTGGCCGTTGTGTATTGCGCGCAGCACTCTCAAAGAAGGCGTTGGCTTTTGAGGTGGTTGCCATTAACGACTTGGACAAGCCGGCGGCATTGGCGCACCTCTTCAAATACGACTCCGTGCACGGCGTATGGCCTGGCGAGGTAAAGGCGAGTGAGAAGGGCATGCTGATAGACGGCAAGGAGATATGCGTTACGGCGGAGAAGGAGCCTGCCAACCTGCCGTGGAAGGCCATGGGTGTGGAGCTTGTTTTCGAATGTACGGGGCGTTTTGTAGACAAAGAGTCCTGCAGTGCGCATTTGAAAGCGGGGGCGAAGAAAGTCCTCATTTCCGCGCCGGGCAAGGGAGTGGATGTGACGTTGGCCTATGGCGTCAACCACGAGACATATGACGCCAAGAAGCACCACATTATTTCCAACGCCTCCTGCACCACCAACTGCCTGGCGCCCATAGCCAAGGTATTGCACGAGTGTTGGGGGGTGGAGAAGGGGTTGATGACGACCGTCCATAGCTATACGAACGACCAGCGTATTCTCGACTTGGTGCACAAGGACTTGCGCCGGGCGCGGGCGGCGGCACTTTCGATGATTCCGACTTCCACAGGGGCGGCCAAGGCGATTGGCGAGGTAATTCCTGAACTCAAAGGCAAGTTGCACGGCATTTCCGTGCGTGTCCCCACCCCCAACGTCTCCCTGGTAGACCTCACCGTACTGGTGAAGAAGGCCACGACGGTGGAGGAGGTGAATGCTGCATACAAAGAAGCGGCTGCAGGGAAGCTGCGCGGTGTTTTGGAATATTGTGAGGAGCCGACGGTTTCAACGGACTACAACGGCAACCCGCACTCGGCGATTTTCAACGCGATGGACACCAGCATTATGGGGGGGGACATGGTGAAGGTGTTGGCGTGGTATGACAACGAGTGGGGCTATTCCACCCGCATTATTGACGTTGCCCAATTTATAACCACGAAGGGCCTATGACGCGCTACATAGACGAATTGGAGCTTTCGGGCAAACGTGTCTTCATACGTGTGGACTTCAACGTACCTCTCGAGAATGGCCGTGTGACGGACGACACCCGCATTCGCGAAGCTTTGCCGAGCATTCGCCACGCTTTGCAGAAGAATGCGAAGTTGATTTTGGCTTCTCATTTGGGGCGTCCCAAGAAGGGGCCGGAGCCGAAGTTTTCTCTGGAGCCTGCGGCCAAGCGCCTCTCGGAGTTATTGGGAGGCGGCACAGAGGTTTTGCAGGCGGACGACTGCATAGGTGACGGGGTGATGAAGATGGCCAACGACTTGGGGCCGGGGCAAGTGTTGATGCTTGAGAATGTACGTTTTCACCCGGAGGAAGAAGCCAACGAGGTGGGTTTTTCCAAGCAATTGGCCTTGTTATGTGACGTTTATGTGAACGATGCTTTTGGTGCGGCGCACCGTGCCCATGCTTCAACGGCGGGCATGGTTGCTTTTGTGAAAGAGAAGGCAGCGGGCTTCCTCATTCGCAAGGAGTTGGCGTTTTTGGGGCCGCTGGTGGCCTCTCCGGAGAAGCCTTTTGTCGCCATTTTGGGTGGCGCCAAAGTTTCCGACAAAATGAAACTCATAGAGAATTTGCTGACGAAGGTAGGGAAGCTTTTGATAGGAGGGGCGATGGCCTATACTTTTTTGAAGGCCCAGGGGGTGGAGGTTGGGAGGAGCCGCATAGAGGAGGACAAGTTGGGTTTGGCCGGGCAGTTGTTGCAGTCCGCCCAACGTATGGGGGTGGAGTTGGTGTTGCCAGTGGACCACCTTTGCGCCACCTCCATGGATGCCCAAGCCCAACCTGTTGAAGTGCCCACCCAAGCCATAGGAGAAAACCTCATGGGGTTGGACATAGGCCCCCAAACGCAAGCACGCTTCCGCCAGCACATACTCGAAGCCAAAACTGTTTTATGGAATGGCCCTGTGGGTTTGTTTGAGATGGCGCCCTTTGCAGGAGGCAGCAAGGCGGTGGCTTTGGCCATGGCGGACTCCGAAGCGCGAACGGTGATAGGCGGAGGCGACAGCGCAGCGGTTGTCAACATGTTTGGGCTGGGCGACAAAATAAGCCACATTTCAACCGGGGGTGGCGCTTCTCTGGAGTTTCTCGAAGGAAGGGGTTTGCCCGGCATAAAAGCACTCGAAACCAACTAGACCGCTTTCACTTTGACACTTTCTCTTCGTTGGACTCGTTTTTGCTCGGGCCCAATAGCAGAGAGACAGCCACGCAAGTGCACTCGTCGAGCTTATGTCAAATTAAAACCGGTTTTGAGGCTCGCATGAAAGCAAAATCGGTTCAGCGACTTTTTCAAAGGAGAGGTGCCATGGTGCGTCGTTATCTTGTTGCGGCGAATTGGAAGATGAACATGACGGTTTCTCAAGCTTTGCCGTTTGCGGCGCAGTTGGCGACGTTGACAGGCGGCGAGGCGGCAGAAATAGCTGTTGCCCCGCCGTTTGTTGCTTTGTCGGCTGTGGGCCAGGCATTGCATTCCAGCGGTGTGGTTTTGGCCGCGCAAAACTGTCATGCTGCGTCCGCCGGTGCATATACGGGGGAAGTGTCCGTCCCCATGTTGGCGGACGTGGGGTGCCGCTATATTATTGTTGGACACTCCGAGCGCCGTCAGTTGTTGGGTGAAACCGACAGCCTTGTCAACGAGAAGGCCAAGGCTGTTTTGGCGGCAGGACTCAGCCCCATTCTCTGCATAGGAGAGACCCTTGAGGAGCGCGAGCAGGGAAAGACTTTGGAGATAATTTCCTGGCAATTGCAGGCGGGCCTTGCGGGCATTCCAAATGAGGTGCGGGTGGTGATTGCCTATGAGCCCATATGGGCCATTGGCACAGGCAAGACAGCGACGGCTGCGCAGGCCCAGGAGGTGCATGCCCACATAAGGGGGCAACTGCGGAAGCAATGGAAGGAGGGGGCGGAGCGGGTGCGCATTCTCTATGGAGGCTCCGTGAAAGCCGACAATGCCGAGGAATTAATGTCCCAAGCGGACATAGACGGGGCATTGGTGGGAGGAGCCAGCTTGCAGTTTGAGGCGTTTGCAGCCATTATAGAGGCGGCGAAGAAGGCCGCGGGGCGCAAGAAATAAAGAAAGCGCTCATAGGGGTTGTAGAGAAGGGCCATATGTGCTTAATGGCGGCCTTGTTGTTGCGGGTGAGGCTATGGAAATTTTTCTGTCAATAATACACGTGGTGCTTTGTTTGTTTATGATTCTCGTCATATTGCTCCAACCGGGCAGGGAGGGTGGCGGCATGGGGGGGGCCCTGGGAGGTGGGGCGGCGACTTCGGCTTTTGGAGGCCAGGGGGCGACCACCTTTTTGAGCAAGTTGACGGCGGGTTGCGCGGTGACTTTTTTCATAACTTCACTGTTGCTTTCCTTCATTGGCTACCAGGGCTCCGTTGTTGCCGGCCAGAAGGCGCCTCCTCCGGCGGCTTCTTCCACAAGTGAGACGCAGGCGCCCGCGGCAGAGCTTCCTGGAGCAGAGGCCAATATTGAGGCGGAGCCAATGGAGCCTGCGGCAGAAGTGGAGGCTGGCATAGAGCTTCCCGCGGTGGAGTCTCCGTCCTCTGCGGAGCAGGTGCCGGCGCTCTGAGTTTTGGAAGCGCATGTTGAGCGGGTGGCCCCATTTTTTGCTAGCGCAGCCGGTTTTTCGTGCTAAAGCGGCTTTCCGTGGTGGTGTAGGGGTATCAGCCCAGGTGGTGGAATTGGTAGACACGCCATCTTGAGGGGGTGGTGTCGAAAGGCGTGCGGGTTCGAGTCCCGCCCTGGGCATGCAGGGGTAGCTTCAAAAAGACCCACAAGGCCCTCGCCTTGTGGGCCTCGTTTTTTTTGTGGGCCGAATACCAAAGAAACAGCCACTTGATGCACGCCCTCCTCCCTGCCGGTTTAAAATGTTTTTCTGATGCCCTGCGGACAGTTATAAGCTCTCACCATGTTGCCCGTATATTAGATTTCCACCTGAGACTTTGGACTGGGAACAGTTGATTCCTTGGATTGGTCCGGCCAATGCGGGGTTGGCTCGCTATGATATGTTGCTTTCCGCTATTCCGAATGCACGCATTTTGCTTTCACCGCTGACCACCCAAGAGGCTGTGCTTTCCTCAAAGATAGAAGGAACTCAGCGAGGTGTTGGAGATTGAGGCTGGCGGTGTTTCTGAAGCGTTGACACAACCCAAACGCGACGACGCGGAGGAGGTGCTCAACTATCGACGCGCCATGTCTGCCTGTGTTGCGGAGATGGAGCATCGCCTGTTCTCACAGCAGATTCTACGAAGCGCCCATCAGGGCGTGCGCGGCCACGACAAGAGACCGGGCAGTTACCGTATTGAGCAAAATTGGATTGGCCCCAAAGGTTGTACGCTGGAATCGGCGAATTTTGTGCCCATTCCCCCCGAGCACTTGGTTGCCGGCATGGATATGTGGGAGCGCTGCTTCGGAAGTACTGCTGAAAAGGATATTTGGGTGCAATTGGCTCTCGTGCACCTCGAATTCGAAGCGCTTCACCCTTTTATGGATGGCAACGGTAGGCTGGGCCGCATGCTGATTCCGCTTTTTCTATATCAACGGCGTTTGCTAAGCAGTCCAGCTTTCTATATGAGCGGTTATTTGGAACGCAACCGGGAGGAGTACCAGGAGCGGTTAAGGGCAGTGTCCAGAGACAACGCATGGACGCAATGGTGCTTGTTCTTCTTGAAAGCCATACAGGAACAGGCGGACGAAAACGTGCGCAAAGCGAATGCCATTTTAGCGCTGTATGGCCAAACCAAAACGCGGATAGCCCGCTTGACACACTCTCAATATGCCATGTATGCCGCGGACTTCCTATTCCGTGGACTGATTTTTTCTGCGCCTGACTTCATTCAGCATTCAGGCATTCCAAAGGCTACCGCAAGCCGTATTCTCAATTTGTTGCGCAAAGATGGCATCCTATCAACCCTGCGAGAGGGACGAGGAGGCCGCTCCGGAATTTATGTTTTTGACGAATTGTTGAGCATAGCCGAAGATACATGAGTTAGAAAAATCATTTTGTCTCATTTTTTGCGATTTTTGAGACAAGGTTTGTTTTTTATCTCACGGATGAGACAACATGAACCCTCATGAGACGTCCTGAGACACCCCGCTAACAGACGCGCAAGGCCTTGTGGGCCTCATACCCCACCCCCTCCAAACGCACTACGCGGAGGTTGGGTTATATGCCACCCAATGGAGACACACCATGAGTCCTGACTTTAGTGCCTCAGCCAGTTTTTTCAAGCCGCTGGGAAACCCAATTCGCCTAAAATATTGCACACGTTGCTAAAAATATTACACACATTGGCTGGGGGGGAAAAGTCCGTCGGCAAACTGGCCAGCATGTGCAATGTATGCGACAGCACCGTATCTCAGCACCTGGCTTTGCTAAGGGCGTGGGGGGGGTTGAATATAGGAAGAGAGGGATGTGCGGTTTTCTTCACACAATGTCAACTCGTGAATTGACATGAGGTAGCGTTGAGTTGACATTCATGGGCCAGGCCCGTTTTTGCATTTTGTGCGGAGGCTGAAGAAGGCTTAAAAGGCCGCCCCGCACGGACATTCCCCTGGGTTGTTTTCAAGCGCGACGAGGCCGTCATACAATTGCTGCAAAGCGCTGATTTGGGAAAGCAGCTCGGCTTTTTTTTCAGCAATCGCTTTTTGCGCCAACTCCCACGGGAATTTTTTGCCGTGATGGTGACTCAAAATAACCTGCAACTCTTTGAGTTTGAAACCCAGTTTCTGCGCGCATTTGATAAATGTCAAAATTTCAACGCTTTGCAGGCTATAGGTGCGGTATTTGCCTTTGCGTTTGGGTTTGGGCAGCAAGCCAATTTCTTCATAATGGCGAATGCCCTTGACTGTGGTGCCCGACAACTGGGCGGCTTTGCCGATATACATAGGAGCCCACACTGGGAACTATATTGAACACAAGACCGATTCTACTTTAAAGTGGAGTCGGCCCAGCGCTTCAGCTGCTCGCGGCGGCACTGGCTTGTTTCAGCCAGGCGTCGCGTTGAGCTGGGCTGGAGCCAAGTATTGGCCCGAAAGTCAGGGTTTTCAATGGTTTAATGCCGCAGAATTCCAGAGTTGCCTTCCGCATTTGGTGCAGGCCCGGCATGCGAAAAACCCATTTATAATACCAAGGCGGCGTGTCCATGGTTACCAGCAGGTGTGCTGTTCGGCCTTTGAGCAGTTTGTCAGGGAAGGGCTTGCCTTCACGGTATTTGAAGGCGAAACCAGGCAGAAAAACGCGCTCAAGAAAGCCCTTCAGCAACGCCGGAATTCCACCCCACCAAATGGGATAGATGAACGTCAGGTGCTCGGCCCAGGTGATATCAGCCTGGGCTTGCAGCAAGTCCTGCTCCAGCGGTTGGATGGTGCGATAGCCATTGTGCAGAATGGGGTCGAATTTCAGCGCATGTAGGCGCAGAAACCGCACGTCATGGCCGGCATTTTTGGCGGACTGAGCATAAGTTTCACCCAGCGCGCCGCAAAAACTGTCGCTGGAGGGGTGACCCAAAACAACAAGCATTCGTTTTCCCATAGGCATGTTCTCCCAAAATGAAACGCGCAGAATAGGGCCTCCTCCTAGCGGTAGAGCCAAGCTGGTTTGGTTTTCAATTTCACAAATTTGAATTCATGCACACCCAACGCTTTGACGCCCCCATTCATGTAACATTTGCCTCCCTCCACCGTCTCTAAAGCAGGTGTCTGCGACGTAGAAGGAAGGAATTTCCAAAATGAAAACCCACGTTGAGGCCCCAAAGCCTGTGCCCTCGCGTACCCATGCTACGCCAGCGCCCAACTCCCTGGCACACTATGAGCAATACCGCCAAGCCATGCGCCGGGCTGGGGTCCAACCCCGCCTGGAAACGAGCGCGCCACAGTCGAAGCGGGTTGACGCCAACGAGCGTATACCCTCCAATATTCCCATTTTCAAGGTGGATTTCAGCGGCAACATGCAGTTGCTCACCCTCCAAAACCGGCCTGAGGACACCCTCACCCCCTATGTTTGGATTCCCATTAACATATCTGTTTCCGAAACAAACTCTGGAGAGCAAGAAACAGAAAACAGCGACAAGAGTGAGGCGGAGCAAGGCATTGGGGCAAGGCTGTTGGAGAACAAAACCGTCCAATTTCTCATGGGTTTGCCAATGGGTGCTTTGGCGGGGGCAGCACCCGGCGGGTTTTTGG
>WQTM01000170.1 GCA_009786315.1 Pseudomonadota bacterium
AGCCATGGAGGGGGGGTGGTGGAGGCAGCGAAGAGGTGGTAGAAGGCCGAAACGGAGTTATTGGAGTGGAGATACCTATGTGGAACCGACTCATGAGAGCCATACGCAGTTTTTTAGGAGCGTTTGTCAACAATGTGGAGGACCCGGAGTTGATTTTAAAGCAGAACATGCGGGACTTAAGCGAGCAGATACCGCGGATGAACGAGCAGGTTGCCAAAGTCCGCGCCAACGTCTCTTTGTTGGAGAAGGAGAAGGAGAGGCAGTTGGCGCTGATAGAGAAGCTGACCTCCAAGATAAAGGTGGGGATACAGATAGGCAAGGAGGAGTTGTCTCTCCAATATGCGCAGCAGCTGCAGTCCACGAAGGCGGCGCTTGCGAAGGGTGAGGCGCAGCTTTTGGTAGCGAGGGAGGCCTACGAGAAGGCGATGAAGGTGAAGAAGGCTTTCATGTTGGAGAAGGAGCGCAAGGCGCAGGAGGTAATGGCGGCGATGGAGGGGGCGCGGCTGGCCAAGTGGCAGGCGGAGGTAGCGGATGCGTTGGAGTCCTTTAGCATAACGGGTTTGGATGCGACGCACGAGGAGATGGTGCGCAAGTTAAACGAGCAAGCGGCGGTGAACGGTGCACGCATGGCGATGGCCATGGAGTCCATAGACGCGCCGGCTGCGAGGGTGGACGAGGAGGTTGAGAAGATGCAGGCGATGGAACTCATAAAGCAGATGAAGTTAGAGATGGGGATGGTGGAAGTTTCGTCGGTGGAGGAGGCTTCGCCGGTGCTGGAGAAAACCCTTGGAAAGAAGGTTGACATAAAAAGTTGAGCACAGGATTTTCCTCGAAGAGACTTCGTTTTGGGCATGGGTTTATACTGGGGCTTTTGTTTTCATTGGCCCTTGGCATAGCGTTGTTGTCCCATTTTGGTTTTGGTGAGCGTTTAAGGCAGCGGATTTGGGGACAAGGGCCATTGGTTGAGGCGGCGGATTTTCCGGTGGGAGCGACTTCTCCAGCCTATGAGCGGACTTCCATGGTTTTGCGTCCCACCTACATAGGGACGACTGTCCGTGGTTATGCCATACCCCTGTTGTGGGCGGCGGGGGAGGAGGAGGGGGAGGAAGGCCTATGGAGGGAGTCCTTTGCGGTGGAAGTCCGCGTGCGGGTATTTGCAAGCAGTGCAGAACTTTCCAAGGCTTTGGCGCAGGGGGGCGACAATGGTGGGGTGGACATGGCCATACTCAGCATGCCGACGTTGTTATTGGGCGCTCCCGGGCTTAAACCTGCCGTACCACGCGTACTCATGCTTATGGGGTGGAGCCGTGGGCAGGATGTGTTGGTAGGCACGCAGGGGGTGCACCACCCGGTGCAGTTGAGGAACAAGCGGGTTGCGGTGGAGATGTGGGGCCCTGGCCACCATTTGTTGCTTTGGACGCTTTCGCGCGCGGGGCTAAGGCTAAGCGAGATAGAGTTGCTTGCGTTGCCTTCTGCGGTGGAGGCGGGTGCGTTTTTGGAGAAGGGGGAGGCGGATGTGGTGGCGGGCCTTTATGGGGAGCTTCTCCCTTGGGTACAGCAGAACAAAGGGGAGTTTTTGGACTCGACGGCGGATGTTCCCCATTTGGTGGCGTCCGTTATGGTTGCCCGAGGCAGTTTTGTCGCGCGCTACCCTGAGGTTGTGTTGCGTGTATTGCGAGGGGTATTCGAGCTTGAGCAGAACATGGGCCGTCACCGCAGGCGTATGCTGAAAAATTTCAAGCAGAAATACCCTAGGCTACAAGGGCCCGAGCAGTTGATGCAAGAGGAGCCTTTGGCCTCCATGGAAGAGAACCTGGCTTTTTTTGGGCTGTATGGGCAGGCAGCGGTGGGCTATGCGGAACTTTACCAAAGCACCATGGCTTTGGCCTCCAAGCTTTATGAGAGGCCGCCTGCGCCCAGGGTTGAAGAAAGTCTTGAATTGGCGCCGTTGAAGCGCCTGGCTAAGCTACAATGAAGTTGTTTTTCCAACCGTTTTTTTCTCTCCAGTTGCCCAAGTGAGCCGACGTGAATAAGTTTTCTGTTTTTTCATGGCTTTCCATTCCAGCAGCGGGGGTTTGTGCGGGGCTGTCGAGCATTTGGGTAGGGTTGCCATTGGGGGGGGTGTGGGTTTCGGTGGCGGCTGGCCTTGGCGCCATGGCAGGTGGTGCGTTTTTTATAGGCATGGGGGTTTTGTTGACGCGGAGGCATACATGGGGGGGCACGTCCGTTTTGGCACACGAGGAAGCGGGTTTAGTGGCGGAGCTTTCTGTTTCGCAACGCCGGCACTATGAGTCCCTGCGAGCCCTCAGGGACAAGACGCTTGAGCATTACATACGTTTACCTGGAGGCAGGCAGTTACAGCAGAACTCGCAGAAGCATTTGAATGCTTTGCTGGCAGCGTTTTTGCGTTTGCTGACGGGCCTCAACCTATACCGGCATTGCTTCAAACTGGAGGAGAGGAGAAGCATAGAGGAGGAACTCAAGGAAGTACAAGAAGGCCTTTCCAAGGGGGAAGGCTCGCATTTGGTGGACATTAAGAAGCGGCGGGCTGAAATTTTGGAGAAGCGGCTTGAGCGGTTTAAACATGCTGAAGAGAGCCGTGAATGGATGAGTCACCAATTAGCCAGCCTTGAGGATTTGCTTCGGTTAACCAATGAGCAAGCCATTGGCATGAGAGACCCAGAGTCCGTCAACCGGCAGTTGGAGCTTTTGACGCAGCAGGCGATTGCCACAGAAGAAACCGTCAGGGAGATGGAGCGGTTTATGGAGTTTTCAGAGGAGCTTCAGCATTGGAACACACAAAAGGCAGGCATAAGGCAATAACGCGAGGCCTGGCCTATGCTGTTGGAATTTTGGTATTGACACTCGGCATGGGCTGCGTGAAGTGAAGCTTTGGGTTTTTCCGGTTGCTGCAACCGTTTACCTGGATGTTTTGAAGAAGGGGAAGGCAGGGGGGGGTGGCCGAGGCTGGCAGGATACATATTGTGAGGGGTACGGGCAGAAGAGGGCCTGCTCCGTTGGTTGGGGAACATTTTACAGAGGTGGACATTGAGAGAACGTCCACCTTTTTGCCGAAACAGTTAGAGAGGAACGACACCATTGAAGCACTCAAAAAGCAGGCATAAGGCGATGAGGCGAAGCGTGGTATACGCTGTTGGAATTTTGGCATGGGTGTTGGGCACGGGGTGTGTGAAGCGAGCCCCGACGCCTTCCATAGCGGACGAGCAGATAGCGGACTTAGCCGCCTGGGTACCCAGGGAGATGGAAGGGGTTATAATGGTTTCTTCTTTGGAGGAACTCAAAGCTTTCGTTGAGCGGTTGAAGCTTCGCTCCTCATGGGAGCCTCTGAGAGAGGGCCTGGAGGAGTTGCAAGCGGAGGGGAAAGAGCAAAGCGAGTTGGACTTGTTTGCTTTGTCCACGTGGCAGGAGATGGGCATTCACCTTAAAGCTCCGCTGATGGTTGCCATGAACATACGCAAGGAGGCGGCGTTGTTTGCTTTGCCTTTGGTGGATGAAGCTTTGTTATTGGCTGCCATAGAGAAGCATTTGGTAGCCAAGGGAAAGTGGGAGGCACAGTCCGACATGCCTCAAGGGTTGCGAGCCTGGAAATTCAACTCCGGGGATTTTTTCATGTTGGCGCAAAAGCCGGGTTATGCGCTCATTTATATAGGTGACAATTTAGAAGCATTGCAGAAGGTGGCAGCGCTTTCTGCGGAGGACAGTTGGGCAAAGCACAAGGGGATGATGTTGGGGATTGGCTCAAGGTTGCCGGTGGAGCGTGTTATTTCCCTATGGGCTCGCCTTGACGAGAAGATGGAGACGGAGGTTGATTGGATAGGCGGGGCGATAGGGGCGCAGCCGAGGTTGAAGGTGGCGGTGGACATAACGTGGCGCCCAGGGAGAGAGCCTTGGCTGCCGGCGATGCAGACAGCACCGTTTCAACCCAAGCAATGGCCCACGGGTTTGGGCAGTGCGGCGTTGGAAATGTGGTACTCTGTGACATGGGATTGGTATGCCGAGTTATTGAAGCGCCACGCTGTGGGAGCCATTTCCCAAATGATAGGTTTTGTAGCGGAAGAGAAGTTGGATGAAATGAAGCAGCACTTTGAGTCGCCCATGTGGATGAGGGGGTGGACGCAAGAAGCGCAAGAAGAGGGAGACTCAGAGAAATTTTGTTGGAGCCTGGACTTATTGTTGAAGGAAGGAAGCGACATAGAAAAGTCCCTGAAGGTATTGGCCTCCCTCATTCCCGCAAAGGAAGTAAAACCGACGCCAGCGGGCGCCAAAATACAAGGTTGGCAAGCGCAGTTTAGGGGGCAGGAGGTGTTGGCGCAGGCAATAGGTGGGGAGGGCAAAGTGCGCGTGACAAACAGCGCAGGTGAGGCCAAGTGCGAAGCGCCCAGTGCTTTGCAAAAAGCCGTTGCGCAGGAGATGAAGAAGTTTCCGGTTGCCCTAGCCGTCCACCTCAATGCTTTGGCGAAGGCGAGGGGTGTGCGCGCCTTTTTGGAGTTGGGGCAGCTTAAGAAAACGGAATATGTGTTGTTTGGGCTACAAGCGAATGAAGGCCACGCTCAGTTTGTCGCGGAGCATTTTGTGGAGACGGACTACAAGTGATTTTTGTCCACAACCTGACAAAAATATTTGAGAAGGCAGCGCATGCGCAAGGGGTGCATGCGCTGTCCATTCCAAGCCTGGAGGTTTCTTTGGGGGAGTTTGTGGCGTTGACGGGCAAGTCCGGGAGTGGGAAGACGACGTTGTTGACTATTTTAGGTGGGTTGGACTCATGCTATGAGGGGGAAGTCCAAGTGGGTGGTGAGGTATTGGCCAAGCTTTCTTCTCGGGCGTTGGCCAAGTTTAGGGCGGAGACGGTGGCCAGTGTATTCCAAAGTTTTCACCTGATTCCAGGGTGGTCCGCAGAAGAGAATGTTGCTTTGCCGGCATTGTTTTCAAAAACTTCCCGAAGAGGGGTGAGGCCCCGGGCCTTGCAAATGCTGGAGGCAGTGGGTTTGCATGACAAGGCCAAGTCCACGCCTGCGCAGCTTTCCGGAGGGGAGCGCCAGCGCATAGCCATTGCGCGTGCGTTGTTTGCGGGTGCGCGCCTTTTGTTGTGTGACGAGCCCACAGGCAACTTGGATACGCAAACCACGCAAGGCATGGTGGACTTGCTTTCGCGGTTGAATGCCGAGGGCCTCACGCTGGTGGTGGCGACGCATGAGCCTTTGTTGTTGAGTGCAGCAAGCCGCCACCTCACTTTGGCCGAGGGGCGTTTGCAATGAGGTTTTGGGCTTTGCAGAAGTTGCTAGGCCTGTCGCTGAAGAGGGATGCCTCTTTGGCCTATTCCTCCATATTTGGCATTGGGTTGGCGACAGGCTCCCTGCTGTTTTTTTTGGGGCTTGGGTTTGGGTTAACAAGCTTTATTCAGCATTTATTTCCGGTGGAAGCCAAGAGGGTTGAAGTGAAAGCGCCCCAGTGGGTGGTTGGCGAAACGGAATACAAGAAGTTGGACGAAGTTGCCTGCACGGACTTTCAAAAGCTGAAGCATGTGCGCGCGCTTTTCAGGAAAATGGAGGTACGTGCCCCAGGCATAACGCGGGTGAATGACGACATTTTGGGCATGCGCATAGACATGGGGTTGGAGGTGATGGCGGTGGGGGTGGAGCCGGCGTTATTTGGGGAGGACATTGAGCAGGCGTTGTTTGTGGAGGACGAGGAAGCGGTACCAGCCATACTCAGCACCTATTTAATAGACGTTTACAACCAGCACTTTGCCCCCAAGAATGGTTTAGCTTCTTTGAAAGGTGACATGCTGAAGGGTTTTGGTTTTGACGTTATTTTCAACCGGAGTTTTTTTGCAGGCAACACAGGGGAGAGGGTGAGGCAGGAATTTTTTGTAGCGGGTTTTTCGCCCAAGGCTTTTTTGGCTGGCATTTCCATTCCCTTGGAGTCCGCAAAGCGCCTCAACCGTACATTGGGGAGGGAGGCGGAACAATATTCCTCGGTGGTGGTTGAAGTAGACGACAGCACTCACATAGCCTCCGTCATTCAGCAATTGGAGCGACTGGGTTTTAAGACGGACGAAGGAGAGCGCCGGTTTGTACAACAGCTTGGGTTGGCCACATGGGCGACGACGGGGGCACTCTCTTTGTTGTCCATACTCATTGGCGTATTGGCGACAATAAACATAGCGCAAGGCTTGTCTCACTCTCTGCATATGCGCGAGGGGGAGTTGGCCATTTTTCGTGCAGTAGGGGCGACGTCAGCCCAGTTGGTGGGGGTGGTTGTTGCGCAGGCATTTATATTGGCATTGGCAGGTGGGGGCCTAGGGGTATTGGCCGCATGGGGGGGCGGCTATTTGCTGGATGGTTTTTTATTTCAGGCACTGGGGGCCATTACATGGCTGCCGAAGCGTTTTTTTATGTTGCCCGTGGGGGTTTATTTAGGAGGGGTTATGGGGGCCATATTGGCAGCATTGTTAGGAGTTTGGGGGCCCAGCCGGCGTTTGTTGAGGCGGGGTATAGCGGAGGTTTTGGCAGGCCGTTGAAGAAGGTGGGGTGAGACAGGAGGAGGCAAGCCCAAAGAAGGGTTGTGTTTGGGCACAGAAGCGTATTTATTGGGTGCCTTGAGAGCTTTAGGTTTTTTGTGACAAACTCATACAACATAACGCCCATTCCCTTTGGGCAGCAGAAATACGTCCTCCTCAAACACATTAAGAGTGGGGGGATGGCCGCGGTGTGGTTGGGCAAAAGCACTACCGGCAGCAAGCGTTTGGTTGCCATTAAGCGTATTTTGCCGCACGTTGCAGAGGACACGGACTTCATTTCCATGTTTATTGACGAGGCCAAAATTACCGTCCAACTCGACCATTCCAACATTTGCAAAATTTATGAGCTTGGGCAGGACACAGACCACTACATTGTTATGGAATACGTGCACGGCAGGGATTTGCGTGCGGTATTTGACGGGTGTGCCCGAAATGCGATGCCGCCGCCGATTCCATTGGCCTGTTATGTTATGGCGTGTTGTTGCAAAGGTTTGGATTATGCACACCGCCGCAAGGATGAGAAGGGCAAGGAGTTGGGCATTGTCCACAGGGATGTTTCCTTGCAGAACATTCTCGTCGGTTTTAATGGGGATGTGAAAATTATTGACTTTGGTATTGCCAAGGCGGTGATAAAAAGCACCAAAACAGCAGCGGGGACACTCAAAGGAAAATTTTCCTATATGAGCCCTGAGCAGGTTTGCGCGGGCCCACTGGACAGGCGCTCCGACGTTTTTGGAATAGGCATTTGCCTCTATGAGTTGTTGACGGGCAGGCGTTTGTTTACGGGGAGGACGGACTTTTCTGTGTTGGAGAAAGTCCGCAAAGCGGAGGTGGCCTTGCCGACAGCCCTCAATGGCAACATTCCCTCAGTACTTGAGGGCATTGTTATGAAAGCGCTCGCCAGGAATGTGGAAGACCGCTACGCATATGCCAGCGACTTGGGAGATGACTTGTGGCATTTCCTCTATGGTTTGGACGAAATTTTCAACAGGAAAAACCTTGCTGAATACATGCAAGCTTCATTTGCACAACAATATGCGGAGGAAAAACAATACCTCGAAGAATGCATGGCAGAATTTGGGCCCGCAGCGCCCAACGAGCAAAACACCCTGGGTGGGCAAGCTGGGCCGCTGGAAGATTTTGTACACCGCACAGAGACCATTTCCGACAGCATTCCCCCATTGTTGGGCCCCAACCCCACCATAAGGGAGCCGCTTCTCATAAATGACACACTGAGCATGGGGCAAGCAGAAAGTGTGGCCATAGACACAGGGCCCGCGGCCACAAGTGCGGAACCTATTGCCCCCATATTTGACCCGACTTTGTCCGAGACGCCCAATGAGAGGTCCCTCTCGGTGTCGCCGCCCCCTCTGCCTCTCCCGCCTCCACTCCCGCCTCAACGCCACTCTCAACCTTCAGGTTACCCCCCCTATACGCCACGGTCCCCTCAACCCTCTGTGTTGAGGAAGTACCTCTGGGTGTGGGTGGTCTCTGCATTGGCTGTTTTGGTGGCGCTTGCCATTTTGGTTTGGCCAACCTCTGTACCCAAGGGAAACGTTTTGGTGGAGGTACCCAAGGGTTTGCAGAGGGTGAGGGTGGTTATTAACGGCGAGGAGTTGCAAGACAAGGAGGGGGCCCTCCAAGCATGGCCACGCCTCGTCCAAGTGCCTGCAGGCAAGTTGCACATTTCCATGTTGGCCGATGGGTATGAGCCTTTCTCCATAGAGATGGAAGTACCGGCAAGCGAAAGCCGTTATGTACGGCTTTCAAAGACGTTGCAGAAGCTGCAAACCCAATAACCCAGCCGGGGGAGTGGATGATGGACAAGAAGCAACTGGAAGCCATGCCTGCGTGGGCGCAGAAGTTGGCACACGCCTATTTCAGCCGAACCGTATGTACCTTTTTATTGCACGGGGTAGCGGTGAGGGATTTGCACCCCCTGGGGGAGGAGGGCAGCTATGGGCCGCTGAGCAGTTTTTTGGCCAAGGAGTTGTTTGCAGGGCGCAACCATGTGCTTTCCTATAACCGCTCCTCAGGCATTCGCGCGTTGGACGGAAACTCCATGGCGGACGTTTCCAACGCCATGGTGGGTTATGACGCCCTACACGGCACACAGTTTGCGCATGCACTGCCGAAGGAGCCCGCCAAAGCTTTGCAGCTGCTTGAAACGTTTTTGCGTTTGCGCATAAGCGAGCGCAAATCCATTGCGCTGGTGATTGACTTTGCCGAAACGCTGGTGCCGGCCTCAGAGGGTGCCTCTTTGTCCGCTGAAGACCGCTTCCTATTGGTAACCTTGTTACGGTGGGCTTCAGACGTGCAGTTTTTGGCAGCGGACGTGTCCATTGTTTTGGTGAGTGAAAGTTTGGCGGACATTTCTCCGCGCCTGGCGAGAAACCCCTATGTGGCGACGGTGGAGTTGGCGCTTCCCGACGAAGTGGGGCGTTGTCGGTTTCTCCGGCACAAGTTGGCGGGCCGCGAAATGGTTTCCCTGTCCGAGGTAGGGTTGGAGGCCTTTGTCAAACTCAGCAGTGGCCTCTCCTATTTGCATTTGGAGCGTTTGTTTAGCTTTGCAGAAAACTCCAAGAAAATTTCTCTAACGGCCCTCAAGGAGGCGAAGAAGGAAGCCATTGCGGCGCAATGCCATGGCCTTTTGGAGTTTATAGAGCCTTCTTTTGGTTTGGAAGCTGTTGCAGGGCATGAAGCGGCGAAGGCGATGTTATTGGGGACGGCGAAGGCGTTGAAGAAGGGGGCGACAGGGGCATTGCCGATGGGTTATTTGGTAGCGGGCCCGGTAGGGACGGGCAAAACCTATATGGTGACATGTTTTGCAGGGGAGGTAGGAATTCCATGCCTGAAGTTTTTGAATTTCCGCAGCCAGTGGCAAGGGGCAACAGAAGGCAACCTTGAGCGTATTTTTAACATACTCAAAGCCTTGTGGCCCGTGGTTGTTATTGTGGACGAGGCGGATGCTTTTTTGGGCAACAGGGACGTTGCTGGGGACTCTGGGACTTCAAACCGTATTTTTGCTTCCCTGGTTTCATTTATGGGGGACACACAATACCGCGGAAAAATTCTCTGGTTTTTGTTGACGTGTCGCCCGGACAAGTTGCCCATAGACTTAAAGCGCCAAGGGCGAGCGGAGGAGCACCTTGCTTTGTTTCACCCGGAGACGGCCCAGGAGAAGAATGTCCTTTATGCGGCCATGTGCAAGAAGTTGAAGTTGAAAATAGAGGCGGAGGTGGAGGACTTTTCGGCATATTGCGAGGGCAAAACCTTCAGTGGGGCGGACATAGAGGCTTTGTTGGTACGTGCGCAGTTTTTGGCGGCGACGCAAGGCCGCTCCAAAGTGGGCAAGGCGGAGTTGTTGGAGGTGTTGGAGGATTTTATTCCGCCCTCCTACCCATTGGAAATGGAGTTGCAAAACCTCGTTGCCGTGCAGGAGTGTACGCGCCGTAGCCTCCTGCCCAAAGTTTATGCGCAAGCAGACAGAAGCCAGTTGGCAGCCCGCATTCAAAGGTTGAAGTTTCTTGTAGGGGAGCCATAAATGAGGCGGGGGGCCTGCGGCCCGGGCCCTTTTTTGAAATGCTTCTCTTTGCCCTCCGGGCGGGGTTTTATTTAATTGAGAATGTTTTTATGGGCCATGCGGCCCGGGCTTTTTCGCCCTCCGGGCGTTGTTCTCTCTGGGCCTGCGGCCCGCGCTTTTCTGCCCTCCGGGCGTCTTGCCTCCGGCGGGGAACTTTTTGCTCGCCCAAAAAGTTCCTCAAAAACGGCTC
>WQTM01000171.1 GCA_009786315.1 Pseudomonadota bacterium
AGCCGTTTTTGAGGAACTTTTTGGGCGAGCAAAAAGTTCCCCGCCGGAGGCAAAATGCCCGAAGGGCGAAAAAGCCCGGGCCGCAGGCCCAGAGAGAACAATGCCCGGAGGGCGAAAAGAAATGTTTTCAAAAAGGGCCCGGGCCGCATGGCCCTTAAAAACATTCTCAGTTAAATAAACCCCGCCCGAAGGGCAAAGAGAAACATTTCAAAAAATAACCCGGGCCGCAGGCCCAAAAAAAACATTCTCAGTTGGCAACAGAACCCCGCCCGGAGGGCAGATGACTCCTCCATAGGCCACATCCCCTTTGTCTTGCCGCCTGCACAAACACACACCCCCAACCCGAGCGCCACTGTCCTCGACAGCTACGCACCCACCCCCAACTGTCCACTGTACACTCCTGCTGAAGTACCTAAAAAATACTTGCGCACTTCATAACCCATGTCCCCATGAGTCGAGTGTACCGAGTCAGGCGCAACCCGGGTTTTAACCACCCACGACGGATGCGCCTGCAGATAACTTCTCCTTCCAAAATCCAAAAAACCAAGACAAGAAACCCGTCTGACTACTTATAAAATTCTCGAAGGGCCTCAATGAGCTTGGATATTCTTTCATCCGCAAGATGATAGAAAATCGTTTGCGCGTTTCTTCTGTTCGCAACCGCTCCATCTTTCCTTAATAAGGCGAGATGCTGAGAGACTGTACTGTCGCGTGCCTTCAATATGCTTGCCAATTCCCCAACAGACTTCTCACCTTCAGCTAAGGCATATAACAGCTTAAGTCTCAAAGGATTCGCCAATGACTTAAACAAATTTGCTGCTTCTTCTGCATGCTCTATAAAATCATTTAATTTCATTTTGATGAACATTCAAACCTATAATTAAACCACAACCATCACTCACAAAACCTTCGTTGATAATACTTACACCACTTAAAGATATTTGCAGACATTGTCTGCGTAGTCACTTCTTTTGCATAATAAGTTTATAACAAGCACATTTCGTTTTGGCCCTTCGGAATTTTTGCAGGGTTGAACAAGCTTAAAAAAAACAACATAGCCTTTGCCATAAGGAACGATAACTGGCTTAATTATTTTATGAATTCTCTTGAGCTGAACCCTCTCTCCTTATTTTCATATAAAACAGAGTTTGACCTCAACGCCCGTTTCAACGCTCAACTCGACACTTGCAAAAAAAACGCAAAGCAGCCGGCAACACCCTCGGAGTATGCCCAAAACCTATGCTCCCTCCCCTCCTCAGGCATGCCCGTAGAGCACTACTTCGACTTCGTCTTCCAACACCTCGTCCCTTTCAGAGTCCCTGTGGAGTCGCCTGCTTTTGTCGGACATATGACTTCGGGCTTGCCCGCCTTCATCTCCCCCCTCACCCGACTGCTGGTCTCCTTGCACCAAAATGTCGTTAAACAGGAGACTTCAGAAATTTTTACCTTCCTGGAAAAACATGCCATCGGGCGCTTGCACCAACTGCTTTTCAGCGGGCCAGAAGAACTCTATAAACAGCAGCTCCTCTCCTCGCAAGGCACCCTCGGAATGATGACGACAGGAGGTACTCTCGCCAACCTCATGGCCCTCTGGTGCGCACGAAACCTCCTCTTTAAAACCAAAGAAAATTTTGAAGGCATTCAGAAAGAAGGCCTCGCCAACGCCTTTAGAAAATACCCAGCCCAAAAAGCCCTCATCCTCGGCAGCCACTTCATGCATTATTCCATCGAAAAAGCCGCTGACTTCCTCGGACTCGGAGCAAACAACGTCCTCTGCCTCCCCTCCAACCAACACGGCCAACTCCGTTTGGACGCCCTCAAACAAGCCTTCTCTAAAATAAAAAAAACAGGAGACCTCGTCGTCGCTGTCGTGGGCGTCGCCGGCTCCACAGAAATAGGAAGCGTCGATGACTTGGAAGCCATCGCCGACATCTGCCAAAACGAAGGCGCCTTCTTCCACGTGGACGCTGCTTGGGGCGGACCCTTGCTCTTCTCCCCTCGCTATCGACAACGCCTCAAAGGCATAGAACGCGCTGACAGCGTCGCTATTGATGGACATAAACAACTTTATTTGCCCATAGGCACAGGCGCCCTCCTGTTCCAAAACCCAGAGTCGGCCTCGCATATAGAAAGGTCCGCCCACTACATCATCCGAAAGGACTCGTGGGACTTGGGAAGGTTCGGCCTCGAGGGAAGTCGCCCCGCTAACGCACTCTATCTGCACGCCGCGTTGCATATCCTCGGAAAAGAAGGCTTCGCTTTCCTCATAGAGCGACAAATGCTCCTCTGCCTCCAACTCTATGAGCGCATCCTCTCCTCCCACGCCTTCGAAGCCCCTTATGCCCCCACTATGAATATACTCACCTACCGCTACCTCCCCAAAACCCTTAGGAGCAAACACCCCCACCTCTCAGACACAGAAAATATGTACATAGACAAACTCAATGTCGCCCTCCAAAACCAACAACGCCTTTCAGGCCAAAGCTTCGTCTCGCGTACCTCTCTGCAAACACCCTACCAAAACCACGCTACCTACCTGCGCTGCGTCCTGGCCAACCCCAATACCACCTTCGCTGACTTGGAAAATATGCTCAACGAACAGGAAAAACTCGGAGAAACTCTGGAGAAAACCCTGACGGAAACCTAAATGCACAAAAATGTGCAAGAGCGTGTGGAAAACTTTCTTGAAACCCCCCCTCAAAACCTCCACCCCTTGTGGATAGCCCAAAAAAACACCGCTACGCCTTCTTCCTCCTCCTCTTCTCCACAGGAAACCTTTTCCTTTTCTCCTGAAACCTCCACCCCTTGCTGACTTTTCAACAATTTCTTCTTCCCTACGACGGCTACGACAAAAATACACCTCATACAATGGTTAACCAGCAGTCGTCGGCCATACACCTAAAAAGAAGGCCACAGTGTTTGGGCACAAGGGGGCCCAGGGAAGAGGAGGGGGGACTCCCAGAGGCCTCAAGGGGCCTCAAGTGTTAGAGGATAAGTTTATAGGAGTGTTTTAGAGAAGGAGGAGCCAAGCTGCCACAAGAGAGCCCAGCAGCAGCAAGGAGGTGAGGATGGGAGCGAAGCGTTTGTTAACCAGCAGGGCATAGAAGGCGTTTGCCTGAGGCAGCTCATTTTCAGTGGTTTGGGCAGTAGTATATAGGGGGGCCTCTTGAGGAAGAGGGAGGAGGAGAGGGATGAGGGCGGAGCGTTCCGGGTTTTTGAGGAAGTACTCGACAGGGGGCAGCGGGGGAGGGGGTGGTATACCCGGTTGGAATGGGGAGGAGGGCACGCTCTGAAAGGCCCTGTTGTGCAGGAAGTGCTCAATTTGAATTTGCTCATTGGTGTCATGAAGCCTCAGTTGGGCTTCTTCAATGAGCTCACGCGTCTGCTCTCTTCTTTTGGAGAAGAGTTGGGAGACCAGTTTACCCACCTGCTCTGCGCGCCATATATGCTCTCCTGCGGCGGTTTCCAGGGCGCGAGCGAATTCCAGGGCGGATTGGAACCTATCCTCCGGTTTTTTTTCGAGGGCTTTCATAACCACCCTGTCCAAAGGTTTTGGTATATTTGGGTTAAGGGAGGAGGGCGGGTGGATTTCGTTGTTGAGGATGGCCGTTTTCTTTTTTTCCGGGGAAGTTTCGTGGAAGAGCCTAAACCCAGTCAGGCACTCATGGGTGACAATTCCCAGTGAAAAAATATCGCTGCGTCCGTCCAGGGGCAGTCCCAGGAGTTGCTCTGGCGACATATAGCCTTTGGTACCCTTGACAGTGCCGGCGAAGGTATGGGAGGCGGCGCCTTGTATTTTGGCGATACCGAAGTCGAGCAATTTGGTTGTACCCTCGTGGGTTACCATAATGTTTTTTCCGGCGACGTCGCGGTGGATGACGGGGCGTTTTCGGTGGCACATATCCACAAAAGTATGAGCATAAGAGAGGGCCAGTGCTGTGTCGCGCACAACGGCCAAGCTAAACCCCATAGGGAGGTTTTGTTTGGCTGCGTGGCATGCGCGCACCATTTCCACAACCGTACACCCCTGTACATATTCCATGGCCAAGAAGAGCATGTCATTCTCAATGCCCAAGTCATAAACCTGGACAATGTTGGGGTGGCTGAATTCAGCGCTAACTCTGGCTTCATTCAAAAACATTCGCACCATTTCTTCATGGCCCCGGGTGTCGGGCAGAATGGTTTTAAGTGCGACCATTTTCCGAAAGCCGCCGATTCCGCGTTGGTAGGCGAGGAAGATTTCGGACATTCCGCCTGTGGACAGTTGGCATAACACCTCGTATTTTCCAAGGGCCCTTGGATTTTGGGGGAGGGGCTGTGCCACATGCTTCGAGTCCATATGCAAGATACGAGGTTTCTAGCAGAAGGGAGGTGTTTTGACATTCCCAAGCTTGGGGTTTTTTTTCTTAAAAAAAAAGAAAGGTTTGTGTTAGAACAGCCCCCTTTCAGGCAGGTGAAGAAGTCTCAGCGGAAGGAAGGGTTTGGCCCTAGGGGTTGGCGTGTCCTGAAAAGCTTGGAAGAAAGGGTTAAGTTTTGCCGATGAGTTTGACGCCTGAAGAGGACAACACATATGGAGCGTCCTCCATTACTGTGTTGGAAGGTTTGGAAGCCGTTCGCAAGCGCCCAGGCATGTACATAGGAGACACCGCCGCCTATGGCCTTCACCACCTTGTCTATGAAGTTGTGGACAACTCCGTAGACGAGGCGTTGGCGGGTTTTTGCACCTCTGTCAAAGTTTGGCTGCACGTTGACAACTCCGTCAGCATTCACGACACTGGACGGGGGATTCCCATAGGCCCTCACCCGAATGTCTCTGACATGGACACGGTGGATGTTGTGATGACGAAGCTGCATGCGGGGGGGAAGTTTGAGAACAAGGCCTACAAGGTTTCAGGTGGGTTACACGGGGTGGGGGTGTCCTGTGTGAATGCCTTGTCAGAGTGGTTGCACGTTGAAATTTTGCGAGATGGGAAAGTTTACCAGCAGAAATATGCCAAAGGGATTCCGCAGCAGAAGGTAACCGTCATTGGAACGACGCACGAGAGGGGGACGCGCATTTCCTTTCGTCCGGACTCAAGTATTTTTGAGATGGTTGAATTCAACTTTGAGTTGTTGTCTCAGCGGTTGAGGGAGCTTGCGTTTTTGAATGCGGGTTTGTCCATTAACATAGAGGATGAGCGTACAGGCAAGGGGCACCATTTCTGTTTTGAGGGGGGGATGGTTTCTTTTGTTGAGCACATTAACAAGTCCAAAGTCCCTTTGCATGAGAAGCCCGTGGTATTTTCTGCTGAGAAGGACAATGTCGTTTTGGAAATCGCCTTCCAATACAACGAAGGCTATGACGAGAAGATTTTCACTTTTGCAAACAACATTAACACGCAGGAAGGTGGGAGCCACCTGTCGGGTTTTCGTGCGGGCCTAACACGCACCCTCAACTCCTATGCGGAGAAGAACCAGCTTTGGAAGGATTTGAAAGAGGCGCCGAATGGGGAGGATGCGCGGGAGGGCCTGGCGGCCGTCATTTCCGTGAAGTTGCCCAACCCGCAATTTGAAGGCCAAACCAAAACCAAGTTGGGCAACTCTGAAGTCCGCGGTTTGGTAGAGCAGATGATGAATGAGAAGCTGGGGACTTTTTTTGAGGAGAACCCTGCTTTTGCGAAAAAAATTATTGCGAAGGTAGGGGATGCGACGCGTGCGCGCCTGGCTGCGCGCAAAGCGCGGGAGACGGTGAGGCGCAAGGGTGCATTGGACAGTGCTTCACTCCCTGGGAAGTTGGCGGACTGTCAGTCGAAGGACCCTTCTCAAAGTGAAATTTATATTGTGGAGGGGGACTCGGCAGGGGGGAGTGCCAAGCAAGGCCGCGACAGGACAAACCAGGCCATTTTGCCGTTGCGCGGAAAAATTCTGAATGTGGAGAAGGCGCGTTTTGAGAAGATGTTGACCTCCCAGGAAATTATTACCCTCATTACGGCGCTTGGGACAGGCATAGGCCGCGACGACTACAAGCCGGACAACCTCCGCTACCACCGCATTATTCTCATGACGGACGCCGATGTTGACGGGAGCCACATTCGCACGCTTTTGTTGACATTCTTTTTCAGGCAAATGCCCGAGCTGATTTCTCGTGGCCACATTTATATTGCCCAGCCCCCCCTCTATAAAATTACGCACAACAAGAAGGAGCGCTACCTCAAGGACGACGAAGCGAAGAATGACCATTTGCTTTCCATTGCGGCAGAGAAGACGCAGTTGCTTTTGCCGGATGGTGTGTTGACGGGAGAGGGACTCAAACGGTTGCTCAAGAAAATTTTGCTGTTTCAAATACGCCTTGAAAAGTTTGCTCGTCTCTCGGACATACGCCTTGCAGACGCCTTGTTTCAAGGGAGCACGTGGACGGCGCAGACGTTGAAAGACGAGGAAACGCTTTTGCGGGAGGTGGACAAACTCAAGGCCTATTTGGCCTTGTGTTTTCCCGAGGAGCATGCCTTCAGGGTGGAGGTGCAGGAGGACTTGGAGCATTCCAGCAAAAAGCTGGTGCTTTCCTCGGAGAAGAACGGCAGTGCCAAGTCCGTTGTGGTGGACCACCAGAAGGTGACTTGTGCCGAATTTGTGGATTTGGCTTTGCTGGCCGAGGCTTGGGCATTTTTGGACTCAAGGCCTTTTCGTTTTAAAGTGGGAGAAGTGGAGAGGGTGGCCAACAATGTACAGTCCTTGTTGGAGCAGGTACTTTTTGAAGCGCAGAAGGGTTTGAGCATTCAACGCTACAAGGGGTTGGGGGAGATGAACCCGGAGCAGCTTTGGGAAACCACCATGGACCCACGAAGGCGCCGTCTCCTTCAGGTGCGGGTTGAAGACGCTGTTGCCAGTGATGAGACTTTCTCTTTGTTGATGGGTGAAGCTGTGGAGCCGCGCCGGGAGTTTATTGAACAGAACGCATTGTCCGCCACCAACCTTGACATTTAAAGCGGTGGTGGGTGTGGAGAGAATTCATGCCCCAACTCATTCGCATTTACCAGCACGGAGGCCCCCATGTACTCCGCATAGAAAACGTCGACGTAGAGCCTCCGTTGCCAGGGGAAGTGCAAATAATGCAGACGGCCATTGGCTTGAATTTTGTCGACACCTATTACCGGAGTGGCCTTTATTCCATGGTTTTGCCCAGTGGGCTGGGCATGGAAGCTGCGGGCAGTGTGGTGGCGGTGGGCCCTGGAACGAATGGTTTTGTTGAAGGTGAGAAGGTGGCCTATGTTTTGGGCCCTCAGGGTGCCTATGCGCAGTTGCGCAACGTTGCTGCCTCCACTTTGGTGAAGTTGCCGGCGCACGTGTCGCCGGCAATGGCTGCTTCTGTTTTGTTAAAGGGGTTGACGGCGGAGGTTTTGTTATTTCGTCTTCAGCAGTTGATGCCGGGCTCCACGCTTCTTGTCACCGCAGCGGCAGGGGGTGTGGGCAGTCTCCTATGTTATTGGGCGCGTGCACACGGCATTCGGGTATTGGGTGTTGTAGGGAGGGCGGAGAAGAAGCAGAGGGCGCTTTCGGCGGGTTGCGAGGAAGTATGGCTACAAGGTGAGTCTTTTTCAAAAGGGGTACGAGAGCTAACAGGGGGCCAGGGGGTGGACGTGGTTTTGGACGGTGTAGGCAGGGCTACGTTTCAAGAGTCGCTTTGTTGCCTCAAACCCCGGGGGCGCATGGTGTCCTATGGCAATGCCTCTGGGGCGGTGGAGCCTGTGTCGCCATTGGAGTTGGCTTCCAGGGGCTCGTTGACTTTGGTGCGTCCGCGTATTTGGGACTATATAGCAACGCGCAGCGAGTTAGAGGCGGGGGCAGCCCACGTCTTTGAAGCTTTGGCCAAAGGGCACATTCATGCGCGCGCTGAGCAGAGTTGGCCTTTGCACGAGGCGGCCAAAGCCCACGAGGCTTTGGAGTCACGCCAAACCAAGGGTTTGTCGCTGCTATACACCTAAGAGGGCGGGGTGGGGGCCCACCCAGGGGTGTGTTTTGAGGGGCACAGGGTTAGTGGGTGCAGTCGAGGCCAAGGCGCGTCTTCAGCTCCACCAAGTCCCTGCGCAGGACTTCATCCTTCTCCTGAATCAACTCAATTTTTCGTACGGAGGCCAGCACAGTGGAATGGTCCTTGTTAAATTTTTGCCCCAACTCCGGCAAGGAGGCCCGTGTATGCGCGCGGCACAAATACATGGCTACCTGGCGCGCATGCGCAATGTGTTTGACACGCGAGGTGCTGCGCAACTCCTCAATACCGAGTTTGAAGAAGCGAGCCACCTCACGCAAAATGCCCTCAACGTCCAACTGCTCCTTGGCCGGGAGTATGTCTTTCAAAACCTGGGCAGCAAACTCCTCTGTCATAGGTTGGCGCGTCAGGGAGTGGACGGCGCACAGTTTTATGAGGGCGCCCTCCAACTCGCGTACATTTCGCAACACATGGCGTGCAATAAAATGTGCGACTTTGTCGGGCAACTCAAAGCCGTCGGCGTCGGCCTTCTTCTTCAAAATGGCCACGCGCATTTCAAAGTTGGGCTCCTGCACGTCGGTAATGAGGCCCATGGTGAAGCGGCTTCGCAGGCGCTCTTCCAGCCCGGGAATTTCAGAGGGGGCTGTGTCTGAAGTCAGCACAATGGCCTTGGAAACTTGGTGCAGCGCGTTGAAGGTATAGAAAAACTCGTTTTGGGTTTCTTGCTTCTTTCCAAGAAACTGAATGTCGTCAATGAGCAGCAAGTCGCACTCTTCGCGGAATTTTCGGCGAAACTCCGTCATGCGGTGGTCCCTCACGCTCTCTATAAAGCGGTTGGTAAACTCCTCTGAGGACAAATAGACGACACGGGCGGCGGAGTTTCCCTCAAGGACTCGGTTGCCTATGGCATGCAAGAGGTGGGTTTTCCCAAGGCCTGTGCCCCCATAAATGAAAAGTGGGTTATAATAACGCCCCGGCTCATCCGCCACCGCCGCCGCCGCCGCCGCCGGAAGCTGGTTGGAGTCGGCCACCACATAGGTTTCAAAACTAAAACGCGCATTCAACTTGGAAACATGCGCATTCTTCAACGGCGCTGTCGGGAAATTCGGCGCAACCACAGGTTGAATTTCGACAATTTCAAACTCCACCTTGCAGGGCGTCGCCAACAATTCAGACAAACTCTTCTCAAGCAAGGGCCTGTAATGGTCGTCTATCCAATCCCTGAAGAAACGGTCCGCCACCCCCAGCCGAACCACCCCAGAGGCCGTAGACAGAGGCAACAGCTGCGCCAACTGAGAAGCCGCATAAGCATGGCCCTCCGCTTTTAGGTTGCCAAGCAACTTTTTCCAAAAAACCTGAAGGGGTGGCTCATTCTCAACCAATACGGACGATAACGGCACAACGAGCCTCAATGAAAAAGGGTTAGAGAAGGAGAGAGGACGCTAGGAAACCCCATTCTCTACCTAAGCCATTTGAAGCAAGCAAGCCTAAGCTGAATTTTGTGCGCTGGACACCCTAACCCCTCCTCGGGTTTCCAAAACCCCATAGAAATAAGGGGACTTCCACCTCTTGTACCGGGGGGCTAATAAAATTCAAAAACAGGGGTTGCTTTGTAAACATAACTGGGCTAGACGCGCCTTTCCACTGAAGGAAGGAGCTGCGCCGTGGCGAAGCGCAAACCAACATACCAACCGTCCAAAATAAAACGAAACCGCACCCATGGCTTCCGCAAACGCATGTCCACCCAAAACGGTAGGACAGTGCTGAAGCGGCGCATGGCCAAAGGCCGTAAACGCCTTGCCGTCAAAGCCTATGAGAAATAGGCGTGACGGCGACGCAAACACCCCCTTGCGCCTTTCCCAAACAGCGGCGCTTGCGAAAACGTCAACAGTTTTTGCACACGCAAGCCAATGGCCGTAAATGGCGCTCGGGTTGTCTGCTGGGCTTGACGACCCCCAATACCATGGGTTTCTGCCGACTGGGCCTCACGGTTACCAAAAAAGTCGGCAATGCCGTCGTGCGTAACAAAATCCGAAGACAACTCCGCGAGTTGTTTCGGAAAACCCCCAAAGCCAAAGCCCTCCCCGTGGACTTGGTTATTGTGGCTTTCGCCGACGCCTCCAAAAAGCCGCCCCCCAGAGAAGCCCTCGCGGAGGACTTCTCGCGCTTGGTTGCAAAAATAAGAGTTTCAGCATGAAAGCCCAGCTTCAACACCTGGCGGGCCCCCTCCGGCGGCTTGCTGTCCTCCTCCTTAAAACCCCTATACTCGCCTACCGCACGCTGCTCTCCCCTCTCCTCGGGCCCCACTGCCGCTTCTATCCCTCCTGCTCCACTTATGCCTTGAGCGCCCTCCAACAACACGGCCCCCTCCAGGGTAGCCTGCTCTCCTTGCGCCGCCTCCTCCGCTGCCACCCCTTCCACCCCGGCGGCTTCGACGCCGTCCCCCCTACAAAGCTGAGCCGC
>WQTM01000172.1 GCA_009786315.1 Pseudomonadota bacterium
ACATGCCGCCTTTGGCGCAGCGCAGGGAGGACATTTGGCCCTTGGCGCAAGCGGTGGTGGCCTCCGTCAAACAGAGGACAAACCGCCCCCGTCTCTCTTTGGGGGAGGTGGTGAGGGGGCGCCTGGAGGCCTATGGGTTTCCAAAGGGGGTACGTGAGTTGAAAAATTGGGTGGTACAAGCAGCGGTGGCCTCGCTGCGTGACGAAATTGGCAAGGAGGCTTTGCCAGCGGCGTGGACGGTGGACGACACCCCCGGGGCCTATGAAGAGCAGATGGCGGCAGCGGAATACCGCATTTTGCTCGAAAGCCTGGCGCGTGCACGTTGGAATGTTTCAGCCGCCGCCAAACGCCTCAACCTCCCCCGGAGGACTTTGGTATTCCGCATGGCCAAACTGGGCCTCAAACGGCCGGACAACTAATTCTCCTTGGCCTGTGCACCGACAAAGGGCATACCCAGGCCATGCTGAAACTTTTGCGTTTGCTGACTCAGCTTCGCCCGCGCTTTTGCCCCATGCCCAAAGCGCCCTTTGAGTTGTTTGCAGAGTGGAGCATTGGCCAGGGCCTGGGGCCCCTGGTGGGCCACAACTTGGAATATGCTTTGCCCCAGTTACCGGCGCCTCGTGCGGTGAAAGACAAGTTGCTGTCGGTTTTCCAAGGCACTTTGGCAGACAACACCCTGCACCTGCTGAATTTTAAAAACACTGTGCAGCCTTTGGAAGGCCGCAGGCTTGTGCTTTTTGGAAACCTGAGTTTGGCAGAAGCCCTCTATGCCCACGTGGGGTTTAGGCCCCTGCTGGAGGTTTGGGTGTTGTGTGCCCGGGAGGACGTGCAGGGGTTTGGGGGCTATTTGCGCGCTTGTGGCTATGTGGAGGAGGCGCCCATTGCCCACGCGGTGTGTGGCCTCTCGGATGGGCGTACCCCTATTGGCCTCTTTGACGGCCTGCCGGGCCTGCCCCGCGCCCCCCTCCACCTACTCTTCCAGCAGGCCCTCCCCAAACGTGTATTCGGCCCCTCCATATATTCCCTGGGGCTTGAGGACAACCTCCTGGCGCTGTGCGCCCGCCAATATGCCCAAGCCTATGCCGGCCCCTGGGTGGACTGGGTGGACTTGCGCGAAATGTTTTTGTCCCCGGAGGTGAATATGCAAAACCTCCAAACCAAAGCACAACAATGGGGCATTGCACATGCGGTGTTTGCCTCTCTAACAGTATTGGGGCGCTTGTTTGAGTTGGAGGTACGCCCCGCCTTGCCCAAAGCCTCGGCCGAGTGGCAGGGCCTTGCAAACACCTGGGCCGAGGCTTTTGTGGGTGTGCTGGAGGCGGTGGCCCAAGGCAACCCAGCTTCAGCCCAGCAAAACCTCCGCCAAACTTTTGAGGCCATGGACGAAAAAACCCATGCTATGGCACCACAGGAAGGTGAATAATTATGTGCCTCCATTTTGTTTTGTGGACAATAAGCGTTGTTGCTTTGCAAATGCCGCCGGCTGCTTCTCCCGGAGGAATGCCCCCACACCCTCCCCTGGAGGGACAGGCCCCCACCCACCCTCCTTTGGGGGGGCAAACCTCGCGCTTTGCTGACTTGCCGGACGTTATTTCCCGTTTGGATGGGACGCCGGGTTTGAAGGAAACACCCAAAACATTTGAAATAGCCGTTTCCATTGCCTCGGAATATGAGAAAGTCCACCGGGTGGAGGAGGCGGCCCTATATTTTGGGCAGGCCTTTGAGAAAACAGCGGAGTTGAGGGGGCTGTTTGTCCAACGGCGGGGGGTGGAGGTGGGTGCAACCCCCTGCGAGGCCGTAGACGCGGACAAAGCTTTGGAGTTGGAGGTGGCCAAAGCCAAAGCGCAAAAGCCGCCGGCCATGCAGGCCGCTTGCCTGGGCTTGCTTGTACCCAAAGCGGTGGACGTGGGCAAACGCCTGGCCTTGTTTCAAGTGCTGGCCAAGGACATGGAGGGCGCCAAAAAAACCTGGGAGGCCCTCTGGGCATTGGACGAAACCTCCCTGGAAGCTGCCTATGCCCTGGGGGTGTTGTTGTTGGAGACGGAGGGGGACAACATGGCAGCCCTCAAACGCGCGGAGCAACTTTTGAAAAAAGTGGCCTCGGCGCAGCACCTGCGGGCAAACTCGGCCAAGGGCTTCCTCGGGCGTATAGAGGCGGCTTTGGAGGCAGGCGGCAACTCCAAAGTCCAACGCCCAACACCCAACGCCCACGCTCCTCGACAGGCCCCCACCCCCCTTTGACTCCACCCCCTTCCACTAAATAAGGCGAATGGCCAGCAAGTCCTGAATGTCCAAAAGGCCGATGGCTTTTCCTTGCTCGTCGACGACGGGCAGCTGGTCCACCTGGTATTGCCGCATGCGTGTGGCCGCCACCATGGCCAACTCGTTGCTATAGGCGCAACGGGGCTGTTGTTTCATGAAGCGGCCAATGGGGGCCTCCAAGTTGAGTTGTTGGCTTTGAATGAGGCGGCGCAAATCCCCGTCCGTAAAAATACCCACGAGTTTGTCCTCTGCGTCGACGACGTTGCTGGCTCCAGGCTTCCCCGGAGTTTGCGTCATAACGAGAATGGCCTCAGAGAGGGGTGCGTTTTCGCGTACCACGGGGTTAGAGGGGCCCTGACGCATGAGCTCTCCGACGCGCATGACGGAGCGTCCGAGGGCGCCGGCCGGGTGGAGGAGGGCATATTTTTCAGGCGTCATTTCCCTTTCTCTGGCGAGGCTGAGGGCGAGTGCGTCGGCCATGGCGTGCAAGGCGGCGGAGCTTGCCGTGGGCACAAGGCCCATGGGGCAAGCTTCATGTATGGCGCCAATTTCAAGGAGGGTGGTGGCGTGTTGTGCGAGGGGGGAGTGGGCGTCTCCGGTGAGGACAATGAGGGGCATTTCCAACCGTTTGAAAGCGGGCAGGAGGCGCAAAAGCTCCTCGGTAGCCCCCGAGTTGGACAAAACCACCCCCACATCCCCCGGGGCAATACGCCCAATGTCGCCGTGGGCCGCCTCCGCTGGGTGCAAAAAGAAAGAGGGGATGCCGACGGAGGCCAAAGTAGCGGAGAGTTTTTGGGCGATGAAGCCGGGTTTCCCCATGCCCATGGTAACAATATGCCCACGGCATTGGAGCATAAGGGCGACGGCCTTCTCAAAGTTGCCGTTGAGTTTGTCGCGCAGGGTGAGAATGGCTGCAGCTTCGGTTTCAAGCACGGTTTGGGCAAAGTGGAGAATGCTGTTCTCAGGGAGCGGCATGGGTTGGGTTTTACATTGCTTGCACTTGCTGCGCCAGTCGACTAACTCTGTGGCCTCTGAATTTTTGCCAAAACCGCCCAGGGAGGCCCAACCGTGAAGTTTTTTGTCGACAGTGCTGACACCAGAGAAATTCAAATCGCCGTGGAAATGGGGTGCATAGATGGGGTTACGACAAACCCCTCCCTCTTGGCCAAAGTGGGACGCCCCCTGGAGGCAACCATCCGCGAAATTGCCGCCCTCATAGACGGCCCCATCAGCGCGGAATGTATTTCAACCCAAGCCGAAGCCATGGTGAAAGAGGGTGTTGCCCTGTCGGCATTGCACCCCAATGTGGTGGTGAAAATTCCCATGGGGGTGGAGGGGTTGAAGGCCACCCGGGCCTTGGCGGGCAAGGGTATTGCAACCAACGTCACCCTGGTATTTTCCCCCCTGCAAGCCTTGTTGTGCGCCAAAGCGGGCGCCAGCTTTGTGTCGCCTTTTGTAGGCCGCTTGGACGACATTGGCCAAGAGGGCATGGAAATGGTTCGCCAAACGGTGGCCATTTTTGACAACTATGGTTTTGCAACCGAAGTGTTGGTGGCCTCGGTACGCAACCCCATTCACGTGCTGCACGCCGCCCTCGCCGGGGCCCATGTCGCCACCCTCCCCCTGGCCGTCCTCAAACAGCTTTCGGAGCACCCGTTGACAACCCTCGGCATAGAGCGCTTTTTGGCCGACTGGGAGAAAGTACCCAAAGCCTAGGTGAAAAGCCCCCCCAAAAAGGGTATATACCTATAACTTTCCAAAAACATTGAGGTTGTTTCTTTGGACGCCCTACATTTTGCCCTTCGGGTGAGGTTTGGGCGCATGGAATAATAGCAAGCTTGCCTTATTGTAAAAACTCAACTCTACAGTGTACGGAATGCATTCCGCTCAATATATTCGAAGCAAGTATGCCCCATGTGCGTTCGGGTTTGCTAAACAACGGGTGGTTCCCTGTAAGGAGACTTTGAAGGAAGAGAGGGTTTCATGTCAATCCACCTCAAGGTGGCTTTGGTTATCAGCAGCTTTGTGGTTGCCTTCACGGTAGCTCTGACGGGAATCAGCATTTTTCTAACCCGAAGCAGCCTCGTGGAGACGATGCGCAGGGACTTGACGGCAGTCAACCAAATTGCAAGGGACTTCGTTAAAATAAAAATTACACACCTCAAAGCGGATGCAAAAGCCGTCGCCTTGCGCGTGGCCACCTCCTCCCCCCAAAAGGTGGACGAAATTTTCCAAGAGGCAAAAGCCAACTCTCCAGACTTTTTGGCTTTCACCATTTTTGGCCCCGAGGGTGTGCTGGTGTTGGGGGAGGAGTCTCCCGCTTCGGCCCAACGCCTGTCCACAAGCGAATACTTGCAAAAAGCCTTTGAGGGCGAAGAAACCATAACCACCATCCGAGAGGATGAGGAAACCAAACAACTGCGCATATATATTAATACACCTATTGACGGGAGCAGAGTTTTGGCGGTGGCCGTCGACGGCCTCATTTTCCAAAAGCTGTTATATGACAACTTCAAACTTCGACATGCGGGCAGCCTCACCAGCAGCCTCTTTATGTCGGATGAGCACGGCCTCGCCCTCGTCTCTCCCATTGAGCAGCACGTTACAGGACGCCTCAACACCTATAAGCCGGATGCGGAGCTGCTGGGGGACCCGGATATGGTACGGTGGACAGCCGCTTTCGTTAAGGCCATTCAAAACAACAACAGGACTTTCGACTTCTCCTATGGAAATGGACAAGAAGGCATTTTCTCTTGGCTCATTTTGGACGAAATTACGGCAGGCTGGGTGCTGGGGGCCTATGCGCCTCTGGAGGAGAACAAGTCGGTGGCGGAGGGCAAAAAAATGTTGCTCCTGGCGGCCGCTATTTTTCTCGGAGTCAGCCTCCCCATCGTCTTCGTCTTCTCTGAATATGCGGCCCACCCCTTCCTCCGTATTAAAGAACAAAACCAAAACCTTAAGGAGCTGAACGAAGCCATTGTGGCTGCCAATGAGGCCAAATCCCACTTCCTTGCCAATATGAGTCACGAAATGCGTACGCCTCTCAATGCCGTCATCGGCTTGACAGAGTTGACGCTGAATGGCGTAGGCAACAAATGCAAACCCGAATGTACAGAAAACCTCGAGAAGGTTTTTAGCGCCGGCTCCACCCTGCTGAATATTATTAATGACATCCTCGACATCTCCAAAATCAACTCCGGTAGGTTTGAAATTCACCCCGTGGAATATGAGTTGGCAGAGCTGGTGAGCGATGCGGTGAGCCAAAATATGGTCCGCCTCGCCGACAAACCCGTGGAGTTTAAACTCCACATCAACCCCTCCATCCCCAGCCACCTCTTCGGAGATGATTTGCGCGTCAAGCAAATCCTCAACAACCTCATCTCCAATGCCTTCAAATATACCCGCTTCGGCACCATCTCCCTCAGCATTTCCTTCGAAAAAGACAAAGGCGAATACCTCTGGCTCCTCTTCGACGTCAAAGATACCGGCATGGGTATTCTCCCAGAAAACCTCGAGAAAATTTTCGCGGACTACCACCAGGTGCATACCAAAGCCAACCGCAAAATAGAGGGCACAGGCCTTGGCTTGCCCCTTACCAAACACCTCGTCGAGTTGATGAGTGGCTCCATTAGCGCCGAAAGCGAATATGGCCACGGGAGCACCTTTAGGGCGAGAATACGCCAAAAACAGGTGAGCCCACTCCCCATTGGCGAAGAAATGACAGAAGAATTGGCCAAATTTAACTTCTCCAATACCCAGCGCCGCCGCAACATTAAACTCTCCCGCCTCTACCTCCCCAATGCCAAAGTCCTTGTTGTGGATGATATGCCCATTAACTTGGATGTGGCCAAGGGCCTTATGCAACCCTATGGCATGCAGGTGGATTGCGTCGAAAACGGCCAGGCCGCCATTGAGTTGGTGAGACAAGCCTGTGTGAAATATGACGCTATTTTTATGGACCATATGATGCCGGGAATGGATGGGGTGGAGGCCACGCGCGTTATTCGCACGATAGACTCCGACTATGCCCGAAATATACCCATTGTCGCCCTGACGGCCAACGCTGTGGTGGGTACGGAGCAAATGTTTCTCCAAAACGGCTTCCAAGCCTTCATTCCCAAACCTGTGGATATTGTCCAGTTGGATTGGGTTGTCCGCCAGTGGGTGCAGGGGAAAACCCCCGAGGAAACCCCCTGCCCCTCAACGAAGACAGAAACCCCCACAGAGGCACAGGAGGTGGAGGGTTTGGATGTGGACAAGGGGGTGGCCAGGCTTGGTGGCAATGCGAAAACCTATTGGAAAATTGTCCACGCCTATGCCCAGAGTACCGCAGAGTTGTTGAAAAAAATTCACTCTGTCAGCCCGGAGACACTGGAGGGCTATGGCATTGTGGTGCACGGCCTGAAGGGCAGCAGCCGCAATATTGGCGCGGACGCTGTTGGAGACTTGGCCGAAGCCTTGGAGAGAGCGGCCAAGGTGGGCAACTTCGCCTTTGTGCAGGCCCACCACGCGCCTTTTTTGGAAGCGACAGAAAAACTTTTGTCCACACTCTCAAAAAAACTGGAAACGTATGCTGGCGCAAAGCACCTCAAAACCGAGCCTGACGAGGCCTTGTTGGAAGCTTTGCATAAGGCCTGTGAAAGCTTTGACATAGACGGGTTGAACCAGGCCATGGAAGCCTTGGTTGCCTATGAATATAGCCCCGGCGCCGGGGCGAATTTGGTGGCTTGGCTGAAGGAGAGGGCTCTCTTGTTGGATTTTGAGCAAATGGCCAAACGTCTTTCAAAAATGAAGAAGCGCTGAAGGGTGGTTTCCTTCAGCAAGGAGGAAAGCTTGGGACAAATGACAAATATGGAGAGGGTTGCTGAGCGAAAAACCATTATGCTGGTTGACGACAACCTCGGCAATTTGGAAGCCGGGAAAAGCATGCTGGGGGACTTATACCGCCTATACCCTATTCTCTCCGGAACCATTCTCCTCAACCTCTTGGAGCACGTCCTCGCGGACTTAATTCTCTTGGACGTGGAAATGCCAGGCATGGATGGCTATGAGGTTATACGTAGGCTGAAAGACAACCCCACGTGGAGGCACATTCCCGTTATTTTTTTGACGGCAAGGGTGGATGAGGGCAGTGAGTTGAAGGGACTTTCCCTGGGCGCCATTGACTATGTCTCCAAACCCTTCTCCGCCCCCCTCCTCCTCAAGCGTATTGAAAACCACCTCCAAATTGTGGAACACGAAAAGCAGCTTAAGAGGTTTAACTCCTCCCTGGAGGCGATGGTAGCGCAAAAAACCTCTCAAATTTCAAAACTCCAAAACTCCGTTATGAGTACAGTGGCTGACCTCATTGAGTTTAAGGACGGGACAACAGGCAGCCATACCTTTAGGACGCAGAAATATTTGAAGCTGCTGGTGGAGAAGACTTTGGAGCAGGGCATATATGTTGAGGAAATTTCCTCTTGGAATTTGGAGCATTTCATTTTTTCCTCCCAACTCCACGACGTGGGGAAACTCTCCATAAGCGACACCATTTTGAACAAGTCCACCAGGCTAACCCCAGAAGAGTTTGAGGTGATGAAGAGGCACGTTGAGATAGGTGCGCAGGTTATTCAGAAGATTGAAGAGAATATGGAGGGGCAGACAAGCGACAACTCCTTTTTGCGCCACGCGCGACTCATTGTCGGCGGGCACCACGAGAAATGGGATGGCAGCGGCTACCCCTTGGGTTTGCAGGGCGCCGACATTCCATTGGAGGGGCGGCTGATGGCGGTTGTGGATGTTTATGACGCGCTGGTTTCTGCCCGTCCCTATAAGCGCCCCATGCCCGTTGAGGAGGCCCAGAGGTTGATTGAGAGTGGCAGCGGCACACATTTTGACCCAAAGTTGGTAGCCGTTTTCTCCAAAATTGCAGACTTGTTTGCAGTTGTGGCCCGCAACGAAGCCCTTTCATGACATGCCGGTGACACAGTGCCGGCCGCAGTTATGCGAGGTTGCTTTCCGGAGAAGTTTGGAGACGACATGGAATTTCACCCCAAATGGGTTGCCTGGGAGATGACGCGGCGGTGCAACTTGCGCTGTGTACATTGCCGCTCCTCCTCCGAGGCGGAGGTTTGCGGGCACCCGAATTTTGACACGCAGACGGCTTTTCGCGTGGTGGACAACATTTGCGCCTTTGCAAGCCCCGTTTTGGTGCTTTCAGGCGGAGAGCCTTTGTTGCGCGAGGACATTTTTGACATTGCCGCCTATGGCACGCAAAAGGGTTTGCGTGTGTGCATGGCCACCAACGGCACTTTGGTGACAGACGCCGTTTGCGAGCGCATTTTGGCCGCGGGAATTCGCATGGTTTCTTTGAGTTTGGACGGTGCTTCTCCCGAGGTGCATGACAACTTCCGCTCTCAGAAGGGCGCTTTCCTGGGCACGCTGAATGCAACGCGCTTGTTTCGCAAGCACGGCATTTCATTTCTCATAAACTCCTCGTTTACGAAGCGCAACCAGGGTGAAATTGCCAAAACCTATGCTTTGGCCAAGGAGATGGGGGCCACCGCCTGGTATATGTTTATGGTGGTGCCCACGGGCCGGGGGGAGGAGGTGGTGGCGGAGTTAATTCCCCCAGCGGACTATGACGCCATTTTGGACTGGCACGCTGAAATGGAAAAACAAGAAGACGAAATGTTGGTACGCCCCACCTGCGCCCCCCACTATTACCGTGTTGTGCTGCAAAAGGCGAAAGCGGACGGGGAGAAATATAAACGCCGCTCCCTGGCTTTCTCCACAGGTGGCTCCAAAGGCTGCCTGGCGGGCCAGCTTATTTGCTTTATTGACGTGGACGGGGAAGTGTTGCCTTGCAGTTATTTTCCCGTTTCCGCGGGCAACGTCCGCAAGCAGAGTTTTGAGGAAATTTGGAAGGAGGGGAAGGTATTTCAGGACATGCGCGACTTTGGACGCCTTAAGGGGCGTTGTGGTGCGTGTGAATATGTCAACGTATGTGGGGGGTGCCGCGCACGGGCACTGTCCATGTCCGGGGACTATATGGCGGAGGAGCCTTTTTGCAAGCACCTCCCCTTCAAATGGCGGACGGCTGCCCCCTAGGCCGTCTGCTTGAGAGAATTACTTTGAATTGGAAGCGCTCTAGTTGTGGTGTTTTTAGCTGCGCTGGCTATTGTAGCGGCTTGAAACCTGCGTGAGGGACAATGGCTGAAGACGACGAGCACTTTTTGAGGGCATGGAAGCAGAAGGCGTCGTCGTCCACGTGGGCTTCTCCAAATGTGTTGGGCGCGCCCAAGGCGTGTTTGCAAAGAGACGCGCAGCGGCCCTTGTTTTGGATAGAGGAGCCGGCGGCATTGGAGGCCATGTGCCTCAAGCTTCAGCATGAAGCTTTTGTGGGTTTGGACGTAGAAACCACCCTCACCACGCAGAGGATGTGTCTCATGCAGTTGGCGACGCCGAGTGCCACCTATATGGTGGACACACTGGCTTTTTCCTCTCTCTCCCTGTTGGCAGGGTTTTTGAGCAGCCTCCAGACGAAGAAACTCATTCACAATGCGCCGTTTGAGACGCGTGTTTTGGCAGCTTGTGGGTTGCCGTTGGCGGGAGTGGTGGACACATTGAGTTTGTCGCGGAGGTTGCGGGGGAGGAGCATTCCGGGGGGGCATGCCCTCGCTGTGGTTTGCGAGAGGGAGCTTGGGAGGCCCTTGGACAAGACGGAACAAACCAGCAATTGGCAAAGGCGGCCTCTTTCCAGAAGCCAAGTGGCCTATGCCGCGTTGGACGCAGAAGTATTGCTAAAGCTTTGGGAGGTATTTTCCAAGGAGAAGGGTTTTTGAGGAAGAGGAGGAGGCAGGTGTTTTTTTTCAAGAGGGCTTTGCTTTATGGTGGACTCTTGCACTAGAGGTTTCTCCCATGTCCATTTCCTCTATGCCTGTTGGGCTTGAAGAGACTGCAATGCCGTTGTTGACGCAGAAGCCAAAAATTCGCGGCGTCATTCACCAGTGGGCCTCTCTGGCCGCGCTGGCCATGGGTGTTGTTTTCGTATTATGCGCGCCGACGGCGAGAGCGGCCTGGGGCGCGGGAATATTTGCTGCGAGCCTCACCGTTTTATATTTGGTAAGCGCGGTATACCACCGAGTGGAGTGGAAGCCGCATGCGCGCCAGTGGATGAGGCGGGCAGACCATGCTTCCATTTTCATATTAATAGCGGGCACCTACACGCCGATGGCGCTGTTGGCTTTTTCAGCGGAGTTAGGCCTCAAGGTGTTGTTGTTGACATGGGGGGGGGCCATATTGGGGGTATTGCAGTCCCTGTTTTGGATTAAGGCACCGAAGGTGGTTTCAGCGGCCTTGGGTGTATTGGTAGGG
>WQTM01000173.1 GCA_009786315.1 Pseudomonadota bacterium
CCCCCCCCCCACATACCCACACCCCAAAAAGCGAGGGGGGGGTGGTTTTCAGCTTTTGGTTGCAGTGGCATATAGCTGTGGCAATACGGGAATATGGAGCAGCCCAAACCGATGGAGCGCACAAGGGAGCGTTGGCTTCGCCAAGCCACATGGGCTTCTTTGGGGACGGCCATTGGGCTTTTGGTGGTGAAGGCGGCGGCCTATTTTGCCACCAACTCTGTTGCAGTATTGGCTTCTCTTGCGGACTCGTTGTTGGATGCCATGGCCTCTGCGGCGAATTTTTGGGCAGTACGTGTTTCTTTCAGGCCGGCGGACGACATACATTCTTTTGGGCACGGCAAAGTGGAAGCATTGGCTGGCCTGGGGCAGTCCTTGTTGGTTGCGGGCTCCGGCCTTTGGCTCCTATATGAGTCCTCTGCGCGCTTCATTTTGCCCAAGCCGATGGCGCAGTTGGGGTGGGGCATGTTGG
The DNA here is from genome assembly GCA_009786315.1 of Pseudomonadota bacterium. Taxonomy (GTDB): domain Bacteria; phylum Myxococcota; class Myxococcia; order Myxococcales; family Myxococcaceae; genus WRKR01. The sequence goes on from WQTM01000173.1 coordinate 470, forward strand.
TAATGGGCATAGCGGTTGTGGCCACCCTTGTCCTGTTGGTTTTTTTGGACAAAGCCATTGCGGCCACAGGCTCTGCGGCCATAAAGGCGGATGCGCTGCACTACCGCACCGACATATTGAGCAATTTTGCTGCTTTTGTTGCTTTGGCATTGGGGTATTGGGGGGTTTTGTGGGCCGATGGTTTGTTGGGTTTGGCCATTGCGGTTTTTGTTTTGAAGAGTGCTTTGGCCATTGCGCGAGAGTCCATAGGTTTGTTGATGGACGCGCAGCTTTCGAGTGAGTTGCAGGCGAAAATATTTCAAGTGGTGAGGGAGGTGCCAGGGGTATTGGGGGCGCATGACTTGCGCACCCGGCGCTCCGGTGCAACCGTTTTTGTCCAGTTGCATGTGGAGGCGCCGGACGAGTTGTCCTTGTTGGAGGCACATGCTTTGGCGGACAAGGCCGAGGAGGCCATTGTGCACATTTTGCCGGAAGCCGAAGTCCTCATACACGTGGACCCAAGCAGCGTTGTGTTGCACGAGCTCAAGCATGTGCCCAACTTTGCCCAAGGCAGCAGAGGGCCGGGCGCGTCCTAAGCTGTACGTGTAGCCGAGGCGATGGAGAGGCCCAACTCGTTGATGGAAATTTCCCGCATGCGGTATTTTTGTATTTTGCCTGTCACCGTCATGGGGAATTCGTCGACCATTTTCCAGTGGTGGGGGATTTTGAAGGTGGCGATTTTGCCTTTGCAATATTCTTCCAACTCTTTGCCGGAAAGCGAAGCGCCACGTTTGAGTTTAACCCACGCCATAACTTCCTCGCCATATTTTTTGGAGGGAATGCCGATGACTTGGGCTTCAGAAACGCCCGGGTGCGTATGCAAGAATTCCTCAATTTCTCTGGGATAGACGTTTTCGCCGCCGCGAATAATCATATCTTTGAGGCGTCCGACAATGTTGACAAAACCGTCGGCGTCAATGGTTGCCAAGTCACCCGAGTGCATCCACCGTGCTTTGTCAATGGCCTCGGCAGTGGCTTCCGGGTTATTCCAATAGCCCAGCATAATGCTATACCCGCGTGTACACAATTCTCCTGGGGTACCTTGGGGGACAATGTTGCCGGTGTCCGGGTCCGTCAGTTTAATTTCCACATGGGGGTGAATGCGTCCGACGGTGGAGACGCGTTTTTCGAGAGGGTCATTCACATGGCTTTGGGTGGAGACGGGGGAGGTTTCCGTCATTCCATAGCAGATGGTAATTTCTCTCATATTCATTTTGGACTGTACTTCTTTCATCACTTCAATGGGGCATGGGGAGCCGGCCATAATGCCCGTACGCAGGCTGGACAAGTCAAACTTTTCAAACTCGGGGTGTTGGAGTTCCGCAATAAACATGGTGGGCACGCCATTGAGGGAGGTGCATTTTTCTGTTTCCACGGCTTGGAGTGTAGCCAGTGGGTCAAACTCTTCGCCGGGGGTGACGATGGTGGCGCCGTGGGTGGTGCAGGCGAGGTTGCTGAGCACCATGCCAAAGCAGTGATAGAAAGGGACGGGGACGCAGACGCGGTCTTTCTCGGAGAGTTTGAGTGTTTCGCCGACGAAAAACCCATTGTTGAGGACGTTGTGGTGGGAGAGGGTGGCGCCTTTGGGGAAGCCGGTGGTGCCCGAGGTATATTGAATGTTGATAGGGTCATCAAACTGCAAGGAGGCTTCGCACTCTTCGAGCAAGCGAGGGCTTACGCGTTGGCCCGTGGTACGCACCACCTCCCAGTCATTGTCGAGCACCATGGCCAGGCGCAGTTTGGGGCAGCGTGCGCGCACTTTGTCCAGAAGCTCCGGATAAGAGGTTTTGCGAAAGCCTTTTGCATGGAAGAGGACGGAGGTGCCGGACTGGTTGAGCGCATATTCCAACTCAGCGGACTTATAGGCGGGGCTGATGTTGACCATAATGGCGCCGACGCGTGCGGTGGCATATTGGAAGACAACCCACTCATAGCGATTGGGGGACCAGATGCCCACGCGGTCTCCTTTTTGAACGCCCATGGCCAGGAGGCCGAGGGCAATTTCTGTGGTTTGCTCAAAAAATTCGCGGTAGGTGGCGCGGTAATTTTGCGCGCAGCAGATGAGGGCTTCGGTGTTGGGGAAACGTGTTGCAATACGTTTGAGGTTTGCGCCGATGGTTTCGCCAAGGAGGGGGATGTCGGTTGTGCCCGAGAGATAGGAGAGTTGTTTCATAAAGCCCCCATAAAGCCCGCCGTATGAAAAATCAATCAGCTCTGAAAGTGGGGGTGCCCTGTTTCTCCTGGTTATTGCCAGGCCTTTGCTCTTCCGTATAGGTTTGGGCTGACGCGGGGCCCACGTTGGCGTCAATAAAAATGGCCAAAAGCTCCGCGTCGAATCTCCCTTTTTTCGCCTCTTGTTGAAGAATATTCAGCGCCTGCTCATGCGGAACGGCTTTTTTATAGGGGCGGTCCACGGCGGTGAGTGCGTCATAAACGTCGCACAGGGCGATGATGCGGGATTGGAAGAGGACTTCGTTTGCGGATATTCCCAGAGGATAGCCGCTTCCGTCCAAACGTTCATGGTGGGCTTTGGCGATGGCGGGTATACGCGCAAGGGAGCGGCTCCACGGAATGCGCTCCAGGAAGCGAGCCGTAAGCTCCACGTGGGACTCAATGGTTTTGCGCTCAAAGGAAGAGAGTGTACCCTGGGCGATGGAGAGGGCTTCGAGCTCTTGTTGTTTGAGCAGGGGTGTTCTTTTTCCAAGTCCAACGGGATAAGTGAGGCTGGCGAGTATTTGGAGTCGCTCCAAGTCCTCGACAGGGAGGAGGTTGGGGATGTTGCTGGACTCAATGAGTTGCAAGGCCTCATCCAATTGAGCGAGCTCCGAGTCCAGGCGCTCTTTTTCCAAAGCTTCTGCGTGGGCCCAAGCGTTGCTGCCTGCCCGCAAAGCAAGGGACAAACACCTGCGGTAATATTCTGTTTCACGTTCTTTTTTGACAAGCTCAATTCGGGTTCGAATGGCTTCCAATTCATGGTGGTGCAGTTTGAAAGGTTTTGTCAGGGTATTCTCATAAATACCCACTTTCCCAAAGTCATGCAGCAGTGCGGCATAATAAAGCTCAATCAATTCGTTTTTAGGCAGTTTTTGTTTCGGGTTTTTTTCGCCGACGGCCTTGGCCAAGTTGACGCTCAACGTGGCGACACGGCTGGAGTGTCCTGTTGCATTCGAATCTCTTGACTCAACAGCCAAGACAGAAGCTTGGACAAACCCCCGAAACAGTGCGCCGAGCTCAGCAACCAAGACTGCATTCTCAATGGCCATTGCCGCTTGCTCGCCCAAAACCAGGCAAAGGCGCTCATCGTCCTCGCTGAAAATTCCTTTGGTGGAGTTGAGCAACTGGAGAACGCCGATGATTTTTTTTGTGTGGGAAAGCAAAGGGACGCACAAAGCGCTCTTGGGTTGGCAGTTGGTTTGTGTACAAAAGTGGTTGTTGAAACGCGAGTCGGCATAAGCGTTTTCGAGGCGGAGGGTTTTGCCTGTTTGGGCGACATGTCCGGCGAGGCCGACGCCGACGGGGAAACGAATTTCTCCGTTGGCGCCTTGGGTGGCGAAGCTGAAGAGCTCCGCTTTGGCTTCGTCCAAGACGAAGACGGAGGCGCATTCCGCCTCAACAAGGCGGGCAGAGTTGTCAGCGATGAACAGCAACAAGTCCTCCAATGGGTGCTCTGCCGCCATTGCTTTGGAGATGTCCAGAATGGCGTTGAGCTTTTGGGGACAAGAAAGGCTGCCCAAAGGCAAGTTTAGAGAAGAAGAGGACACAGCCACTTTCATAAATAAGGGCTCCGCTTGAGACAAGCAGTGCTTGAAGAGCTGCGAGGAGAAGACTAAGTACATTCAAGAAACCTACATGCCGAGTGACGACAATGCCCTGTTTTCTTGCTCCCTCCCTACTGTCAGCGAATTTTGGAAAACTTGCCGAGGAAATACGTATTGTGGAAGAGGGGGGGGCGGACATTCTTCATTTGGATGTGATGGATGGGCATTTTGTCCCCAACATTAGCATAGGCCCATTGGTAGTAGAAGCTGTGCGCAGAGTGACGCGCTTGCCTTTGGATGTACATTTGATGATAGAGGAGCCGGACCGTTATTTAGCGGATTTTATAGCGGCGGGTGCGGACAGGTTGAGTGTACATGTCGAGGCGTGCACACATTTAAATCGCACCTTAACGGAGATACGCCGCCTAGGTGCGCAACCTGGAGTGGCCTTGAATCCGTCGACGCCGTTGGGTGCTATAGAAGAGGTATTGGACGAGGTATTTCAGGTGGTGTTGATGAGTGTCAACCCGGGCTTTGGGGGCCAAAAGTTTATTTTTAGCAGTCTGAAGAAGATTGCGCGCCTGCGTTTCATGTTGGACCAAAGGCGAACCCAAGGTGGCAAAGAGCCCTTATGGATTCAAGTGGACGGTGGAGTTAACGCGGAGACGGCGCCGCAGGTATTGCAGGCAGGTGCGGACATTTTGGTTGCAGGCCATGCTATTTTTCGGCAACCCGACTATGTCCAGGCGATGGTGCAGCTTAGGCAGCGATGAGGGGAGCCAGTGGTTTTCCGGGGGGTGGTGGGGTGAAAAAGCCCATATAAACAGCAGCTGGTTTTTGGCAACGGAAGGCCGGTGGGCGACAAGGCAAGCAACAAAAAACCGGCAGCACCGCATAAGGGTGCGCCGGTTTTGAAAAACGAAAGAGACCGTCAGGTGTGGTTATCTTTTTCTTTTCGAAGTTGACTTCTTTTCAGTTTTTTTGGCAACTGGCTTTTTGGCGGCTTTTTTGGCAACGGGTTTTTTGGCTACTTTTTTAGCAGCGGGTTTTTTAACTGCTTTTTTGGCAACTGGCTTTTTGGCGGCTTTTTTGGCAACAGGTTTTTTGGCTGTTTTTTTGGCAACGGGTTTTTTGGTTGCTTTTTTGGCAGCGGGTTTTTTGGCTACTTTTTTGGCAACGGGTTTTTTGGTTGCTTTTTTGGCAGCGGGTTTTTTAGTTGTTTTTTTGGCAGCCGGTTTTTTACGTGCTGGTTCTTGGTTGGGGGTGGGGGCCATTTCAAAACTAATGATGTCTTCCATATAAAACCTTTCAAAAAGGGGAGGGTGAGATGTTCACAGGCCGTCACTTTTCACGCTCGAGAAACCGAGCGTCACTCTCTCAAAAAGTTTGGCCCTGGAGAGAGTTTGGCCAGCATCGCCAACGCTGGCGGACACTAGCAGAAATTTTAGAGCTTGAGTTTTTGTTTTGCAAGCACACCTCAAAACATTTGCTGGATTTTGAGGCGTCAGGTTGTGCATACGAGTTACTTTCCCTTCTTCTGTTGTTGTCCATTGGACGAATTACTCTACCTCAAACATAATTCACCGTGATGATTTCGTTCGCTATTACCACTGCCATTCTTTTTTTTGTTTCACCCATCTTCTCTGTTCCTAACACGAACGAACACAAGTTGCTTCGCAATACGCTTGCTGATGCCATGGAGCAGAGCACTTTGAAGTCAGCGCACGTCTCTTTTCAAGTTATCAGCTTGGACGATAAGAGCACTGTTTTTGAGTATGGAGCAGGAGATTTGTTGAACCCGGCCTCCAACGTGAAGCTGTTTACCTCGGCGGCGGCATTGAGTCTCCTAGGGCCGGACTACCGCTTTGAGACCGAATTTTTTGTCGACAAGGCGCCCCAGAATGGCCGGGTCCGCACCCTTTTTGTGCGGGGGAATGGGGACCCGAGTATGACAACGGAGCGCCTCTATGTTGTGGCCGCGGAGCTTTCGCGCCAGGGTTTGAAGGAGGTGCAGGGGAATTTGGTTTTGGACGAGGCGAATTTTGATGGGGAGAGGTGGGCGTTTGGGTATGGCCAGGAGCAGGGGGACAAGGCCTATTTGGCCCCGACGGGGGCTTTGTCGCTGAATTGGAATGCCGTAGCCGTCTATTTGCGCCCGGGCGCATTGAGGAAGCAGCCGGCTTTCGTTGAGATTGAGCCTTCCAGTGAATATTTTCGGCTCCAGTCCAAGTTGCAGACGGGGAAAGCAACCCAGAGGCGTTTTGTCGTCAAAAGCAACCTGGAAGCCGAAAAGCCCCACCTCAAACCCCATATGCGCCGGCAGGAGATTGAAGTCCGCGGGCATGTCCCTGTTGGCAAGGGGACGTGGGTAGTATGGAGGCGTATTGACAACCCCGCCAGCTATTTTGGTTATACGCTGAAGGCGCTTTTGGCCAAGCAGGGGATTCATGTCCGCGGGAAGGTGGTGGTGGGGACTGTCCCCCCGACGGCCGAGTTTTTCTATGCCTCTTCGAGTGAGTCTCTGGACATTATTCTCAAGCGGATGAACAAGCAGTCCTCTAATTTTATTGCCGAGCAGTTGCTGAAAGTCATGGGTGGCGTCTACAGGGGCTTGCCGGCCAGCTATGCCAAGGGGTTGGATGTGGTGGCTGAGTTTTTGGAGAAGGAGATAGGTATTGCACGGGGGACCTATTTTATGGGCAACGGCTCCGGGCTGAATGACGCCAACCGGTTTTCAGCGGCCCAGACCAACCAATTATTGCGCTATATGTTTGAAGAGGCTTTGTTTTCTCCAGAGTTTGTCTCCTCTTTGGGGATAGCGGCGAAGGATGGGACTTTACGCTCCCGGTTTGGCGGCTCCCAGGCGGAGGGGCGGTTGAGGGCGAAGACGGGGACATTGGAAACCGTGTCCGCGCTTTCAGGTTATGCGCAGGGGATGAATGGGCAGCGGTTTGTTTTTTCCATTCTCGTGAACGACGCGCCCTCCCGCAACGCGGAGGTGATTCAAGCCATTGACGCTTTGGCGACGGTGCTTACGAATGTAGGGCAACCTCCCAAGCCGGCAGTACGTGTCGAGAATGGCGGCATAGAAGCTTTCAAACGCCAGCTGAAGACATATACGGCCTTGGCCAAGGAGAGGAAGAGCCAAGCCCTGCTTCAAAAAATGCTGCGTGCCGAGCCCAACCCGGTTGCGCGGGTACTGCTTGCGGATGCGCTTTATGGTTTAAACCCCAAAGATGCGGATATTGCCAATGCGGTTGTAGAAGCATTGGGTGCCAAGGCGGAGATATTGAAGCCTTTGAATGCGCTTTCCTTGCAGCTGGCGATTCCATTCCCTGGACTCAATGGCCTCATTGAGACAGCCGCCGCCGGCTCCGCTGAAGCCATTGCAAAGCTGCTGGAGTTGGCGCCTTTGGCCTCCACCTACTCCCAGTTGAAAACCCCCCTGGCCGAAGGTTTGGCGGCTGTTGCCGAAAGCGCCCCCGAGGAAATGCTTGCAGGGTTGTTGCAGGCCCCTGTTGCCGACACCCATGTAACCATGAAAATGTTAATGTTGGCTTTTTCAACCGTGGGGGAGAGGGGGGTGGGACTCTATGAAGCCCTCAAAGCGGCGGCGGCGACAAAAGCAGAACCGCGAGAAAAGGTTTTGAGTCTCTTGCAGATGTTGGATACGCTGGACAAACCCCCCGAGGGAGGCGTTAGGCAAGAATTGGTTGGGGATGGAGACAGTGGCAGCAGGCGCATAGCGCCAGAAAGGTGAGCCTTATGGCTGGAGTGAACAAAGTCATTCTTATTGGCAATTTGGGAGCCGACCCTGAAGTCCGGTTTACGCCCAGCGGCCAAGCCGTAGCGAATTTTCGCATTGCGACGAGTGAAGCCTGGAAGGACAAGGACGGGCAAAAGCAAGAACGCACGGAGTGGCACCGCATTGTAGTGTGGGGGAAGCTAGGAGAGTTGTGTGGAGAATATTTGAAGAAGGGCCGCCAAGTATATTTAGAAGGGCGGCTACAGACGCGTGAGTGGACGGACAAAGAGGGCAAGAAAAACTACACCACCGAGGTAGTGGTTTCCAATGTTTGCTTTTTAGGGACTTCAGACGGGCGGAGGCCAGAGGGTGGCGGGCGGAGAGACGAGGGTGGTGGAGGTGGCGGCTACCCGCCGGACGTCCACCCGGAACCCATGGACGACGACGTCCCCTTTTAAAGCGGCCTCAACGAGGACTGGGGTTGCCCCCACAACCCCTCTCACGTTATGAGCAGATATGGTTTGTGAAATTTTGCTTTGGCCGGATGAGTGCCTCTCCCAAAACTCCGTGCCGGTTGCGCAAGTAGACGAGGGCATACGCAGTTTGGTGGCCGACATGTTTGAAACCATGTATGCTGCAGAGGGCGTCGGTTTGGCCGCACCCCAATTGGGCATACACCGGCGGGTGGTTGTTTTGGACGTTACCTCCAGGCTTCCAGACTCCAAACCCCTCGCCCTCATTAACCCCGAAATTCTCCAAAAAGAAGGCAGCCAGTCCTTTGAAGAGGGGTGCCTCTCCTTGCCCGGAGAGTTTGAAACCGTTGAGCGCGCGGCCTTTGTGAAGATAGCGTTTTTGGACGAGCAGGGCGCGCCTCAGCTGTTGGAGTGCGAGGGCTTTTTGGCCATTGTTATACAGCACGAGATGGACCACCTGAATGGGGTGGTTTTTGTAGACAAGGTTTCCCCGCTGAAGAGGGAGTTGATACGCAAGCGTATGAAGCGACTCAAAAACGCGCGCGCACAGGCCTAACCCGCCTGGGGACACCACAAACGCAGGCTACAAACCCCACACTCCGGCTTGCGAGCCTTACAGACGTGCCGCCCATGCAAGAGAAGACGGTGGTGGCCTTCCAACCACTCCTCCCGAGGGAAGAGTTTTTGCAACGCCTCCTCTATTTTATTGGGGTGGGTGTGCTGGCTTAACCCCAACCTGCGCGCCACACGCGCAATATGTGTGTCCACCGGAAAGGCAAACTCCCCCCCCAAATGCATACTGACAACACCCGCCGTCTTCCTCCCCACCCCAGGGAGACTTTCCAACGCCGCACGCGAAAGGGGAATTTGGCCACCATGCTGCATAAGCAGCGCCTTCCCCATAGCAACCAGGTTTTGGGCCTTGTTACGGAACAACCCCAAAGAACGTATATAGGGCACAATGTCCGCTACCTCTGCCTCCGCATAACTTTGTATGCTGGGAAAACGCCCAAACAACTGCGGGGTTATTGCATTAACCCGCTCGTCCCTGCACTGGGCTGACAGGCATACCGCCACCAGCAACTGCAAAGGTGTCTCAAAATGCAGCGCGCTTTGAGGGTGAGGAATGCTTTTTTTGAGAGCGACGGAAACTTTTTTCGCCCGCAAGCGAGCAGAGGGAAAAGAAGAAGGACGCTGACGCATACCTAATGCTTAGCCAAACCCCCTCCGCCCCCATAGAATTGAATATGCGTGCCGTACTTTTTATACTCACCCTCGCCATAACAACGGCCTGTAGGCACCCCATGGGCCCCACTGCGTCCACGGGCCCCACTGCACCCACGGGCCCTGTTGCACTCACTGACTCCCCGGTTTCCTCACTTGCCCTACAAAGGACTTCCTCTTCCCCCTCTGTCCCTGGGGTTTCCCCTATTATAGGGAGTGTTGCAGGCGGGCTGGGGAGGGAGGAAGCCTTGTTGGGAGAGGCGTGGGCAGGTGGCCTTTTGTATGGGGGGGGGTTGGCGGGCAGGGGGAAGAGGCCCCTGAGTATGGGGCAGCAGGCGGCCCTTTGGCATGCTTTGTTGACGGAGTTGGACGGGAGGTTGAAGGGGGGGCACATAGGGGCGGAGGAATTTGCGTGGCTAAGGGAGAAGCTTGGGCAGGCCTGGGAGGCGCAGGACAAGGAGGGTTTGCCCGTTTCCCTATGTTTGCACATGAAAGCTTTTTTGGAGCGGCTGCACGCGCACGCATTGCCGGAGGAAGGGGGGAAAGCGCGCTGGCCCCTCTGGCCCATAGAGTTAAGCAGTCCCTTTGGTTACCGCATACACCCGTTGACGGGCCTAAAGCGCTTTCACCAAGGGGTGGACTTGAGGGCGACGGCGCACGAGGAGGTACGCAGCATTCAGGAGGGTTGGGTATTGCATGCGGACTGGGCAGGCAGTTATGGCTATATGGTAGAGGTTTTGCATTCAGGCAACAGCCTGTCGCGTTATGCGCACTTGTCCCAAATAAATGTACGTGTTGGGCAGAGGGTGGACGCTGGCACAGTGGTGGGGTTGGCGGGGGACAGTGGAAACGCCACGGGTGTACACGTACACTTTGAGTTGTGGAAAGAAGGTTCCCCGGTGGACCCTGTGCTGCATTTGCCTTGAATGTGGGCCCTGCGGGCCGGGCTTTTTTTTAGAAACGTTTCTTTTTCGCCCATTGGGCGGGGGTTTTATTTAACTGAGAATGTTTTTTTTGGGCCTGCGGCCCGGGCCTCTTAACTGAGAAATGTCTTTAAGGGCCATGCGGCCCGGCTTCTTTCGCCCTCCGGGCAGGTTTTCGCCTCTCGGCGAGTCACTTTTTTTTTGCG
>WQTM01000174.1 GCA_009786315.1 Pseudomonadota bacterium
AGGGGGGGGTAGTGGCATGGTAAATGCGGGTATTTTGGATACTCAGGCCGAGTTGTTGGAGGGCGGGCTCCAAGGTTTTGAGGGCGTGTTCGGCAGAAGGGGTATTTCTGTTAGGTGTTTGGGTAGCCAATTTAAGTTGGTGGATGGTTTCTTGGAGGAGGGATTCGGCCTCGGAGAGGCGCGTACGGGCCACATAGAAAGCGCTCTCTGCGCGCAGGGCTTTGAGGGCGAGTTGTTGTTCAGGGCCGAGGCCTTTTAGGAGCTCTGCGCGGTGGAGGTAGTCTATGCCGCGTTTTTGGTTAATGGGGTCTTCGGAGAGGACGCGGGCGCGGATAAGGAATTCGAGGACAGGGAAGAGGGCCCTGTCAAGCTCTCTAATATCCGTGAATGTTGAGGTTTCGGAAAGAGGGGGTTGAAAGCCTTCCAAGGGGAGTGGGGCATAGGCCTCATCTTCGGTATTCCAGGGGGCAGAACCGAAGGGCAAATATTTTCCTTTGTGAATAATCAGTGTATCCTCGACGACATGCAGACTAAAAGTTCGAGCGTTCTCCCTGGAGAGCAGATAAACTGTCAAAGTGGTTAGGCTGGCAATAATGAGAGTGACAAGCAGCCTGGCAAAGAATCGGACAAGCTTTGTGCCAAAGGATACAGAAGAGGTGGACGCTGGATTGCTCATGTGTTTTTCGAATGGGGGTATAGAGTTGTATAGAAGGGTATTGGAGAGAGAGATTGAGATAGCCTTAGGGGGTTTTTGTGTCTACAACCTTTAAGAGGTGGGGTCAAAGCGAACTGCTTCCCCGGTATATTTTTGCAAAATCCATCATTGCGCACCAGCGGGTTTTAGAGATTGGGGCGGTAGCTTCGACGGAAGGGATGTCAGCATGTTTTTTGTTAATTAGGGGTGCGCGCAGCGTTGTTGCCTGTGACAGCGTACTGGAAGCGACGCAGCAGGCGCAGACGAGGTTTGGGGCGCCGAACCTTGTATTTCGGCCGATGGTTTTTGACGGGTTAGCGGAGGGGAGCTTTGACTTGGTAGCCATTACGGATTTGGCTCCCTTCATAAAGGCGCCGACGCTGTTTGACAGGGTTTTGCGTTTATTGACGCCACAGGGCTACGTATTGGGTGCTTTGCGAAATGCAGCGGGGTTAGCACTTTCGCAAGTAATGGACACTGAAGCGGAGGAGCCGCCGCCTTCCTATGGGCAGTTGTTGGACCTACTGATGCCTCGGTTTCCATCCATTCAGATGGCGACGCAGGCTCCGGTATTGGGCTACCAGCTGGCGTTTGAGGAGGGGGACGGGTTGAGGATAGAGAGCTCTCTGGCGAGTGCGGGGGAGGCAGCCTACTATATTGTCATTGCTGGCAAGGAGCAGCGTGCGGGTTTAGGGCCGCTTTGGGTACAACTGCCGCCGGAGCCTTTGGCCTTCAATGGAGCCAAGCTTGAGGAAGCCACCTTACGTGCGCGCAACTGGCAGTCTCGGTTTGAAGCGCAGAAGGAGGCGTTTGAGAGGGGCAGGAACCAGCTTGAGGTATTGGAGCAAGAGAGCCAGAACAAAGCCAGGCAGTTAAGGGAGGCGCACGAGGCTTTGGCGAGCCTTCGAGTCCAGCTGGAGGCGCCTGCTGTGGATGCTTCAGCGAGCCTTGAGTTGGCGGAGAAGGTTTCGAAGTTAAGCACAAACTTGTCTTTGGCAGAGGGGCGAGCCAACGAAGCGGAGGCACGTGTCTCAGCGATGTCTGTGGAGATACAGCGTCATATACAGGCGCTCCGGGAAGCGGCGACAGACACGTTGGCGGCCAAAGAAAGCGCGCGTATTGAGCGTACGAAACGCGAGGAAGCGGAGGCGAAAGCCAAAGAGCTCATGGAGCGTGCAGCTCAAATTCAGGAGCCGTTTTCGCTGCTCGCTTCTGTTGAAACTGAGCAAGCGAAGGCTGAAGTTGAGCAAGCGAGGGCTGAAACTGAGCGAGTGAAGGCTGAAGCCGAGCAAGCGAGGGCTGAAACTGAGCAAGTGAAGGCTGGAGCTGAGCAAGCGAGGGTTGAAGCTGAGCAAGCGAGGGTTGAAACTGAGCAAGCGAGGATTGAAGCTGAGCAAGTGAAGGTTGAAGCTGAGCGAGCGAGGGTTGAAGCTGAGCAAGCGAAGGAGGGTGTTGAGAGGGCGAAGAAGGAGGTGGAGGTGCAGAAGTCGACGGTGGAGGCTTTGCGGCGAGAGCTGGGGGTTTTGCAGGAGAAGCATTCGCAAGCTGTCAGCCTACAAGCCGAAGCTTTGTCCGAGGCAGCCGAGAAAGAGTCTCTGTTGTTGAAGTTGCAAGAGCAGGCGCGAGCGGTGCTCATGTTGCAGTCCGACTTATGTGCCATGCGAGAAGAGAGGGATGCGCTCAAGCGAAACAAGGGTATTTCGAGCAAAGAAGTTTTGAGTGAGCAGAGGGGGGCAGTTGGGGTGGTGGGTGAGGAGCAGCAGAAGTTGGAGCGTCGAATGAGAGAGCTTGAGGGCAAGCTCAACCAACAGAATGATGAAGTGGAAGCGATGCGTGAGGACTTGGCGCTCAGGAGCCACTCGGTTGAGCGCTCCAAGAGTCGCATAAAGGAACTTGAGAGCATGTTGGCCAATGCGCAGACGCGGAGCAAAGAAGACCAGACTTTGCTGGGGGAAGAATATGACAGGCTCAAGCAGGACAACGCGACCTTACGTTCCATGTTGGAGTCTTTGCGTGCGAAGCTTGAGGTGCAAAAGGGCGAAGACAAAAACGCCGACACGCGTACAGCGGGCACCATGCTTATTGCGTTACGCAAGCGTTATGCGGAGCAGGAGCAGGTTTTGGCGCAGACGCGTGAGACTTTGGAGCGTACCGAGGGGGAGTTGGCGGCAGTGCACAAGCAATTGAAGAAGTTTTCGCAGGGGGCAGGAGGGGCAGAGTTGGCGAAGTCCAAACCGATAGAAAGCATCAAACGTCTCAAAGAGAGTTTCGAGGCAGAGGCCGACGAAATTGACATAGAAGAGATAGACGAAATTGAGCCGGAAGAAGCCTAAAACTCTTATTACAGAGAGGCACAAAGGGCACAAGAAGAGGGGTGAGGGAGAAGGCGGCGTGCTTTCGGTTTAAGTTATATTTCTTGAGTTGTTTCGTTGGGGTGGGGCCTACGGTTGAGGGGGTCTTCCGGGTTTGTAGGCAGGAGGAGGATGAAGGTGGAGCCTTTTTCCGGGGGTCTGCTTTGGAATTGAATGCTGCCTCCGTGGCTTTTAATAATGCGTTGGCTGATGGCGAGGCCAAGGCCTGTTCCTTTTTCTTTGGTCGTAAAGAAAGGGACAAAGAGGTGTTTTTGTTGTTCCAAGGGAATGCCGGGGCCGTCATCGGCCACGTGGATTTCGATTTGGTTTTGTATTTGAAACTCTGCGAGCTGCTCAGAGAGCAAGGTTTTAATATATACGTTTCCGTTTTGGTTTTCCAAGGCTTGGCTTGTATTCAGCAGCAAGTTAAGCAGCACCTGACGCAGTTGTTCAGCGTCCCCATTTATTTTGGGGAGGTTGTCGGAGAGTTCCAAGTGGATGTGGATGTTTTGGGGTATTTTATTTTCAAGCAGTTGCAGTGTTCGGACAATAATTTGGTTCATGTCGGTGGGTCCAAAATTTTGTTTAAGGGGGCGTGAATAGTCCAAGAATGCTGTCAGCACGCCGTTGAGGCGATTGACTTCTTCGACAATGACGTCCAACAGCTCGCGGTTTTCTTCGGAGAATTGTTTGTTGTCGAGGCATTGGGCGGCGCCCTTAATGGCGCCCAGAGGGTTTCGAATTTCGTGTGCAAGTCCTGCGGCCATTTCTCCCAAGGTGGCGAGGCGATCGCGTTCTCGCATGCGCTCATAGAGTTTGGAATTTTCAAGGGCGGTGCTGAGCAATTCTCCCAGAGAAAGGATGAGAGCAATTTCGTTTGAAGCAAAGGCTTCGGCAACACGCTCATCTCGGAGGTTTAACAAGCCGAGGACGCGATCGTTCCCAAAGAGTGGAACCGTAATTCCTGCGCGCATGGTGTGCATGACGGCCTGAATGTTTTGGGTACGTCGAAGCTCCTCGCGAACTTTTTGACCCTTATAGCTTTGGCGTCGAAGTTGAGAGATGCGTCTGTCAATTTCCTCAATCAGCTGGGCTTTTCCCGTACGGCTCAACAGTGCGCGAGCGGCTGTTCCATCCACGAAGGGGACGGGAGGGGGGCCACGGAACCCCAGGAGGTGGAACCCGGGTTTGTCTTCTGCCAGGAGATAAATGGAGGCGTGTGTGACGCGTTGGGTGTCATTGAGGCCATCCAACAATGTATTGGCCATTTCGGGAATATCAACAGTGTTGAGAAGGCGTGCTTGAAGTTGTTTCAGTGCTTGGATGAAGTCACGGCGAGTCCTATAGAGGAAAGCGAGTCCCCACGGGTTTGTTCGCAGCCAGGGAGGCTCGAATAGGATGAGAAAAACAAAGGCTGCGACGGTGGCATTAAACAGGAAAGAAGGGAAATGTTGAGGTTCCACCCACCATGCTGTGAGCGCAGAAAAAACCAATGCAAGTCCAAAGGAGAGGAGGGAGAGGGAGGTAATTTTTCCCAGTTGCTCGTTCAAATCCATCAAACGCAGTTGCAAGAGTGCTTGGGCCAGCAAAAACAGGCAGAGGATGGTGACGATGGCGCCCAGTTTCAGCCATGAAGGGCCGAGGAGAAGCTCAATGGCTCCGAAGAAGATATTGGCGCACAGTCCCCATGCGAGGTAGCGCATTCTGAGTTGGTCGACTCTGGAGGCGCTTTGTCGGATGCGGCTAAAAATCATCGCTGTGCAAGCGGACAGTGCAGCGAGCAACCATATAAACAGGGCCATTCTTGCGGTAGCTATATGGACGAGAGGTGTTGCGCCGACGGCCAAGCCAAAGGCTGGGGACACCGAAGCGATGCGTCGGCTTGACTTAAATATGCGCGGGTGGATATTGAGAAATTCCAAGAAGAAACTGAAGACGGTTGTGGGCAGGATGCCTGCGACAATGCAATAAGTCCGCAAGGCGATATATGATATGAGGGAGGTTTCTGCGAAGAAAGAGGTGGAGAAGCGGGCGAGGTAGAAGAGGCTCAAGGAGAAAGCCAGAAGTGCATAGAGGGTGGCGGCCTTGGAGCGAGAGGGTTGCAGCAGCATGGAGGTGCCCAAAGCACAGCCGATAATAGCAACGAGGAGTTCTGTTTGAGATTGGAGGGTCATGGGACGCGAACTGAGAATAGCCTTTTTATGGGCAGGGGGGCTGTTGGGTATTTTTTGGGGGCTTACAAATTGCAGCACCTTCACCCACAAGCCACCTGAGAAGCCCAATGAAATTTCGTTATTGCCACCTAAGCTAGAGGCCCTGGACATAGCGCCCGAGCCTGAGCCGGAGCCGGAAAAGCACGGTTGTAGACAGGCCTGTTGGAGCGAAGCGGATTTTATACTTTACCCATTTGCAGAGCGCCTCATAGTGGCCAAGGGGGTGCAGGAGGGGCCCCGGGGGTGGGAGTTGGAGGGAGGGCCTGTTTTGGCACTGGGTGCAGGGAGCAAGGATGCGTTGGCTTTTCGTTATTTGCAAGGGTTGCAGGCGCTTGCCAGGGGGGAGAATGCGAAGGCCTGGGTTTTGTTTTCGGAGCTTGCCGTCAGCTATACGGAGATGGCCGCGCATGCCCGTTACCGTGGGGGGTTGGCTGCGGCGCGTATGAAGGATTGGGGGAAGGTGGTGGAGGCCCTTTCTCAGGTAGAGGAGTCCTTTCGGCTATATGCGGATGTACAATTTTTGTTGGCCAAGGCATATGCCCAACAGGGTTTATGGAAGGAAGCCCGTCAAATTTTGGAGCCTTTGACTCAGAAGCCCGTGGGGCTTTATGGGAGGGATTTGGGAGCGGAGGCGCTTTGGCAGCTTCACCAGCAGGCTGAAGCCGCGAATGACAAGGCGCTGTCTCAACAAGCGTTGCTCAAATTGTGGAGTGAGCACCCTTTGCACGTTTTGGCGGTGAAGGCCGGAGCGGGTTTAAATACAAAGCCATTGCCTTTGGAGGTACGGGTGGCGAGGGCAGAGGCCTTGCTGAAGTTTCACCGCAACGAGGAAGCTTTTCAGCTGATTGAGAAGCTTGAGGCGGACCTCAAGTTGCCCAGCCCGCTGGCCTGTCAAGCTGCCTATGCCAAAGGGCGTGCGTTGCGGAAGATGCGCAAGCACAAGGCCGCCATAGAGGTGTTTGCCGCATTGCTCAAGTCCTGTGAAAATTCCGAGTTACAACACCAGGGGAGTTTCAACCTTATTTACTCTCAGTCCATAGTGGACACCGAGAATGTTTTTGCCTCAATGGAGCGTTTTATTCAACGGTTTGGGACTTCCCATTTGGCCGATGACGTATTGCTTTCTCAAGCGCGGTTGTGGATGCAGCAGGGAGACATTGAGAAGGCCATGCACACTTTGGATGACATTATAAAAAGCCATTCCAACGGTGACATGGCCATGGACGCGCTGTTTCTCCGGTTTTGGTATTTGCGCAAGCAGGGTAATTTTGCAGCGGCATGGGAGAGGGTTTTGGAGTTAGAGAAGGGGGCGAGGGAGAGAGGCAGTGCGGAGGATTTATGGCGGGCGATGTTTTGGCGAGGGCAGTTGGCCATAGAGATGGGGAAGGGGGAGCTCAGCAAAGCTGCCTGGGAGCAACTGCTGGAAGAGGGCCCCTTGTCCTTTTATGCAGAGCGTGTACGACAACGCCAAGGGGAGTGGGGGCAGCGTTTTCCGAAGGAGTTGTCGTCCGCTGAATATGTTTTTTCTCAAAGCAGTTTGCAGAAGTTTTCCGCATGGGCTTCCGCTTTGGAGTTTTGGAAAATGGGGTTGTGGTCCGAAGTAGCACCTGAATTGTTTTCCATTCCGAGGGCGGAGGTAGAAGAGGAGGGGCTTTTGTTGATGGTGGAGTTGTTGCTTCAATCCAAAGCGGAGGAGCTTGCGTTTTCTATATTGAGGCCCATGTGGGCGCAAGGCTTCCATCCACACTCACGTTTGTCGCGTCGTTATTGGGCATTGGCCTACCCGTTGGCGTTTAGGGAGGAAGTGGAGCAAGCGACGAAGGATGCGCGTTTGCCAAACCCCAACCTCATTCAAGCCGTCATGCGAGAAGAGAGTGCATGCAACCCTCAAGCTTTGTCTTGGGCTGGGGCCAGAGGTTTGTTGCAGTTAATGCCACGCACAGCGCAGGAGGTTGCGCGAAAGCAGGGCATCAAAAAACTCCCGGCATACAAGCTGATGCAACCGGAGCTCAATTTGAAGTTAGGCGCGGCCTATTTGGCGGAATTGCTGGAGAATTTTGATCAGGAGCCGGCCTATGCCATTGCTGCATACAATGCAGGGCCGAATGCTGTTTCGCGTTGGCAAAGCCGCTATAAAGCCAGCATACTCGAAGAGTGGATAGAGGACATTCCCATAGACGAAACCCGAAATTACATTAAACGTGTCCTGTCCAGTTTTGCAACCTACCAGTGGCTCTATCCCAGCTTTCGAGCTCTCGACACCAATGTTTCTGCGGAGTTATTTGACAGTTTTCCTTCTGCTCCCTCCTTTTTTGCCCATAGACAGACATTTTGAGAGAGAAGGGGCAGAAGGCGGAACAAGGGGGCGGAGGAAGAAGTATTTTTTTGGAGAATTTCAACAGGTTAAGGTTGTTTTCTGGCCAAGCTGGTTATTTTGTTGTCCAAAAAATATACAACACACAAAATCCAAGTATAGAAGTAGGACATGAATGTGACATTACCAGGTTACCATATTGTCTTTGTTGACGCCCCCCCCAAGAAACCCAAGAAAGAGACGTCGTTTTCTTGGGTATTGAATTTGGCTGCCGAAGCCTTTCCTTCCAAAGACTCACTGCGCTCGCAGGTTTTTGCACCCTTTTCTCTGCCTCCACAAACAACGGAGCCGCCTTCTTTGGCCAATACGTGTTTGCCAAAGGCAGAGTGTTTGCCAAAGGCAGAGGCCTTGTCAGAGATTGAGGAGAGGGTGGAAGAAAGGCTGGAAGAGGGCCCATTTCCAGAAGCGGAGTTATTGGAGGGAGAAGTCCGTTTCAACTTGAAGCCCAAGCCACAAGAGCCACAGGCGCCGCCCGAGTTTGCCAGCCAAGCGAATGAATATTCAGGGCCTCTTTTGGGAGAAATCCGCAGTTGTCGCGGAATGACTTTGGGGGAGTTGGCGAATGTGACACGTGTCGCACCACACCATTTGCAAAACATTGAAGGCGAGAGGTATGACAGGTTGCCTGCCATGGTATATTTGCGTGGCTATTTAAAGAGTGTTGCCAAAGAGTTGGGGTTGGACGTGCAGTTGGTTTCCCAGAGTTATTTGGAGCGGATGCAGCAGGCCAAGAGTTGACCTCTGTTGCCATTTTGGTGCAGGATGGAGCCATGACGGAAGAAGAGAAAATTCGTGCCATGCGACGTGCGCGCCATGTTGTTTCGGACATTGTCGCCTATAACCAGCAGAAAATTGTTAAGGGCATTGAGCAGGACAACCTGTTTGAGCATTTGCGCGACGAGCTTGCAGAAGGGCGTGAGCACTACAAAAACAGTGTCTCCGCAGAAATTTACCAAAGCACCAACTATTTTGACAGGGCCATTGTGGACGTCATGGTGAAACCCATGGGACGCCTCAAATCCAACATGTGGTGATGTTGACAACTTCTCCACCCCCTCTCATTGTACAAGCTGCGGATGAAGGGCGGCGGCTTGACGCTTTCCTCGTCAAAGTTTTTCCGAAGTTTAGCCGTGCCCGCTTGCAAAGGTGGATTGCAGAAGGCCAGGTGAGGGTGGATGGTTTGCCTTTGTCGCCGGCCAAACGCCTTCGCCCGGGGCAGAGTGTACAACTCACCCTTCCTCCCCCGCCCCCTATGGGTTTGCTTCCGGAGCTGCTTCCTTTTGAGTTGCTGTTTGAGGACGAGGACTTGTTGGTGGTGAACAAAGCGGCGGGGATGGTGGTACACCCCGGGGCGGGAAACCCGCGAGGGACTTTGGCCAATGCTTTGTTGCAGCATGTGCAAAACGGGCCACATTTGAGCGAAGCATTTCGCCTGGGTATTGTCCACCGTTTGGACAAGGAGACTTCAGGCGTCCTCTTGGTGGCGAAAAATGAAGACGCGATGGTTTTTTTGCAAAGAGCGTTTGCAAACCGCGCTGTACAAAAAACCTATTGGGCTTTGGCTTGGGGCTGCCCACCTCGCGAGGGAAGCTTTCGCACACTCTATGGACGTAGCCCGCACAACAGACTCAAATTTACAAGCCGGGTGAAGAGGGGGAGGGAGGCGGTGACGCACTTTCGGGTGTTGCGGCAATATGACAAACTTTGCCAGCTGGAGTTGCGCTTGGAAACAGGGCGTACACACCAAATTCGCGTACACCTGTCCGAGGCGGGCTTCCCCCTGCTGGGGGACAAACTCTATGGCGGCAGCCAAAAAAACAACGCACGGCATATGCAGCGCCAAGCCCTGCACGCATGGAAAATAGCGTTTGAGCACCCGCGGACAAAACGCAGCATGTTGTTTGAAGCACCCTTGCCCGAGGACATGCATACAGAGACAAAAACCTGGGAGCAGGGCGAAACTCATGGCGGACAGAAGAAGTGTTTTTGAAAAAAGCCGGGCCATGGGGCCCTGTGCTTTTTTTGCATAAGCAGGACTTGTCAGAAGCAGGTGAAGGATGAGAAACTAGAAAGGTAACCATGCAAACACCCAATGCCGAACTCTATATACGCCAACTCGCTGTTGGGCCCATGGCCAATTTTGTCTATTTGCTGGGCGCTGCGGACTCAGACGAGGCCATTCTCGTTGATGCCAGTTGGGAAGCAGAGCGCATTCTTCAGTCGGCGGAGCAAGACAACAAACGCTTGACGGCCATTGCGTTGACGCATGCACATTATGACCACGTGCAAGCGCTTCCAGAGTTGGTGGAGCGCCTCAACATTCCCGTTTTTTTGCAGCAGGCAGAAATGGAATTTATACGGGCTTGCCCACCCTCGTTTTGCCCCAATGTATGCGCCCTCCTGGAGGCCTCCCCCTCCTCCTTTAGGCCCCTACAGGCAGACACCCTCGTCTCTTTGGCAGGACTGAAAATACATATGCTGCTGACGCCAGGACATACGGCGGGAGGACAGTGCCTTTTTGTTGAAAACGCTTTGTTTACGGGAGATGTTTTATTTGTAGGCGCCTGCGGGCGTACAGACTTGCCCGGAGGAAATGCCCAACAACTCTATGAAAGCTTGTGCCTCAAACTCAAAACCCTGCCGGAAGAAACACGAGTGTTTCCTGGACATGACTATGGAGATACGCCGGTTTCCTCCCTCCAAAGAGAACGACAACACAACCCCTGTATGCAAAATAAAAAAAGCTTTTTCTCCTCGCGCGCATGAAAATGCCCGCGGCCCCCTCTCTGTCGAATAGTGAATAAGTTTGGAAATTTTGATGAAAAGCGAATTAGAGTAAAAAAACAGCTTCCATCCAAGGCCCTTGGCCTGAACGCTCCTATGAAACCATTCGAAAATGCCCTTTCGGGTTTTAACCATAACGTCAAACACAAAGGGCAACTCTACCACCTCCAAACGGAGGACTCCGGCAAAAATAACCCGAACATAACAACACTCCTGTTCCTCGGCGGCAACGTCCTCGCTTCGCTGAAAGCCTCCTATGCAGAGCACTTGAATTCAGAAGAGCTGCCCAAACGGGTACGTGAGTTGATGGAAAAACAGCATAAACAAATGCTGCGTAACCTCCTCAAAGGCCAATATGACAAAAACAACGAGCTGAATGCAAAACACTGGAAAGTAGGCCAGTTGGATGAACCTACGACCATTTTGTCTCCGCACCCCTCCTCTAACATACCCCCCCCCCCCCCCCCCCCCCCCCCCCCCCCCCCCCCCCCCCCCCCCCCCCCCCCCCCCCCCCCCCCCCC
>WQTM01000175.1 GCA_009786315.1 Pseudomonadota bacterium
CGCCCGGAGGGCGAGAAAGCCCGGGCCGCAGGCCCAGAGAGAACAACACCCGAAGGGCGAAGAGAAACATTTCAAAAAACGGCCCGGGCCGCATGGCCCATAAAAACATTTCTCAGTTAAGAGGCCCGGGCCGCAGGCCCCAAAACCCCCTTTTAAACGAGTCTCTGCCGAAGCTCTTCCGGGGAGGAGGGGGAGAGGGAGGCGAGAGGAATATCCAGCAGCGTATAAGCCCCCGTTGCGCCTTGTTGGTGGAGGCGGCACGTAGCGCGAGCGCAAGCGGTGAGCACGCTGGCGGTGAAGGCGGGGTTGTTGCTGAGTTTGAGGGAGAATTCCAGGAGGTGCTCCCGTGCGTCCTGGGTGGAGCCTTTGCGTATAACATGTCCGGCCTGAGGCATTTCGGCGTGTTTTTCCAGCAACTCTTCCTGGCTGATAAAAACCACCTGGGTTTCATAGCCCGCGAAATAATATGGGAGGGTTTTGATGGAGTGCACGAGTTGCTCCAAGTGGGCGCCCTCTTCCGGGACGACATAGCAAAGTCGTTGGTGTGCTTTGCTGACGGGTTTTCCCTCGCGAGCGGCGCTCAACGCCTCCTCGTTGGGCAGCGTATACTGGCGAGCGTCTTTGACGCCTGGCAGTTGGCGCAGCGCATCCGAATGTCCCTGGCTGATGCCTGGGCCCCAGAAGGAAGCGCTCTGTCCATTGGGCAGCACGCTTTCAAACAGGCAGCGCATCATAGAGAAGAGTCCGGGGTCCCACCCCGCAGCGAGAAGGGCGACTTTGCGTCCGTGCGAAGCAGCCCTATGTGTTGCCTCAAAGTGTTGTCGCATCAGAGCGTGCGTATCAAAACTGTCCACGACATTATAGCGTTGGGCGAGGTGGGGGGTTTGCAGGGGCAAGTCCTTGGCGGAGCCTCCGCACAGGAGAAGCACATCCACCTCCACCTGTTTTTCATCCAACGTATGAATGGGCCTATATTGGGGGTGAGGAATTTGTCGTCTGGAGAAGACGCCGGCCAAAGTCATATCCGGCTGTTGCAGGAGGGAGGTTTCGACAGCTTTTCCCAAGTTGCCAAAGCCGACGATACCAACGCGCAAAGGCTCCATAAAAAACTCCATATAGAAAGAAGGTGAGGAAGCAAAGGCAGGGCAGGGGGGCCCAAAAACCAGGGGGGGAGGGTGCCCCCCTGGAGTGGGTGTGCAGCGGTGGTGCTATTTTTTCAGCAAGCGAGCGCCGGCGATGCCTGGAGAAGTCATCTCCATGGGGTCCAAAATAATTTCCAGAGCCTCGGGGGAGAGCAGTTTGTCGCGAAGGACAATTTCGCGCACGGACTTTCCTGTTTCGACGGCTTCGCGAACGACTTTGGAAGAGGGTTTATAGCCGATATGGGGGTTGAGCGCCGTCATAATGCCGGCCGAGTTGTCGACATAGGCTTTCATGCGGCTGGCATTGGCCGTAACCCCTTCCAAGAGGTGCGTGCGGAAGACGGTGAAAGCCTGAGTCATCATTCGAATGGACTCAAGGAGGGAGAAAACCATGACAGGCTCCATGACATTCAGCTCAAACTGTCCAGCTTCAGAGGCCATGCTGATGGTGAGGTCATTCCCGACGACTTTGAAGGCGACTTGGTTGACGACTTCGGCAATAACGGGGTTGACTTTTCCGGGCATAATGGAGGAGCCAGGCTGGCGGGCGGGGAGGTTGAGTTCACCAAGTCCGCAGCGTGGGCCTGAGGCCATCATTCGGATGTCGTTGCAAATTTTGGAAATGTTGAGCATGCAGACTTTGAGAGCGGCCGACACCTCAATATAGCCGTCGGTATTCTGCGTCCCGTCCACCAAGTCCTCGGCTGTTTCAAAAGGGAAGCCTGAGAACTCTGCAAGTTTTTTCGCGACGAGGCGAATATAGTTGGGGTCCGCATTGAGGCCGGTGCCCACGGCGGTGGCGCCCATATTAATGTGCAGCAAAGCTTTGGAGGCTTGAGTAATACGAGCCAAGTCGCGTTTCAAAACGCGTTGATAGGCGGCGAACTCCTGGCCCAAGCGGATGGGCACAGCGTCCTGCAAGTGAGTGCGTCCCATTTTAATGAGGGCGTCAAACTCTTTTGCTTTTTTTCCGAAGGCGTCGCACATGGCCTCAAGGGCGGCCTGCAATTCTTTCAAGCGGAAGAGGGCGGAGAGGTGGATGGCCGTAGGGAAAGAGTCGTTGGTGCTTTGGGCCATGTTGACGTCGTCATTGGGGCTAATAACTTCATAGCAGCCCTTGGTTTTGCCGATGAGCTCCAAGGCGCGGTTGGCGACGACTTCATTTGT
Organism: Pseudomonadota bacterium; assembly: GCA_009786315.1. Classification (GTDB taxonomy): domain Bacteria; phylum Myxococcota; class Myxococcia; order Myxococcales; family Myxococcaceae; genus WRKR01. The sequence continues at coordinate 2,310 of WQTM01000175.1, forward strand.
ATTCATGTTAATGGAGGTGCCGGCCCCGCCTTGAATGGGATCCACGACGAATTGCTCTCTCCATTGGCCGTTGATAATTTCGTCACAAGCTTTGGAGATGGCCTGGCCAACCTCGGGTTTCATGCGTCCTGTTTCCGTATTGGCGAGGGCGGCGGATTTTTTAACCAAAGCCATGGCGCGGATGAGGGCCTCATCCAACTTATAGCCGGTGATGGGGAAATTTTCGATGGCACGAGCGGTTTGTACGCCCCAATAGGCGGACTCGGGTATTTGCTTTTCACCAAGAAAATCGTTCTCGCTTCGGAATGACATGTAGGCTCCTTAAAAATGGCGCAGGATAACAACGCACAAGAAGTACACTGCGCAGGGGTTATTCACCTGAAAAGGAGAAAGACATCCAGCAAAAATTGGAAGGCGGGTTGAAAAATGTCTCCTGGGCCCATTTTTGTGAAGTTAGCAAAGAATTTTTTACATAGCTTCAAATGGGTGATGGAAAGAGGGTGTGGCTTATTTCAAGGAGTTGTGCAAGAGAAGCGCGGGAGGCGTTGTGGTGTGGAAACGGAATTCCCCTTTGGAGGAGTGATGGCTTGGCAAGGAATTGTTGCAGAATATAAGTCGTTTTTGCCGATTTCAGAGAAGACGCCCATTGTCAGCTTGCACGAGGGAAACACCCCTCTCATATATGCGCGAAATTTGGCGAAGTTTCTCGGGTGCCCTTTTGAGCTTTACCTCAAATTTGAGGGCCTCAACCCGACAGGCTCCTTCAAAGACAGGGGCATGACGCTTGCTATTTCAAAGGCGCAAGAGGAAGGTGCGCGTGCTGTGGTGTGTGCCTCCACAGGCAACACCTCCGCCTCTGCCGCCGCCTATGCAGCACGTGCGGGAATGAAGGCATTTGTATTAATACCAGACGGAAAAATTGCTTTGGGCAAGTTGGCCCAAGCCGTCATTCACGGGGCAGAGGTGTTGCAAATAGCCGGCAATTTTGACGAGGCGCTTGAAATAGTGAGAGTGCTTTCAGAGAAATACCCGATGACTTTGGTAAACTCCCTCAACCCTTTTCGCATTGAGGGGCAGAAGACGGCCGCTTTTGAAATTTGCGACGTGTTGAAAACCGCTCCGGACTTGCACTTTTTGCCGCTGGGCAACGCCGGCAACATAACGGCCTATTGGAAAGGCTATAGAGAATACCACTCGGCGGGCAACGCCCACCACCTCCCCAAAATGTATGGAATTCAAGCCGAAGGCGCCGCTCCTTTTTTGGCGGGCAAACCCATTGCCAACCCCGAAACCATTGCCACGGCCATTCGCATTGGAAACCCCGCCAGTTGGGACGGGGCCATGGCTGCAAAAAAAGAGTCCGGCGGACGGTTTGAGGCCGTGTCCGACGAGGAAATATTGGCGGCATACCAAACCATTGCCAGGACGGAGGGCGTGTTTTGTGAGCCGGCCTCGGCAGCCTCCGTAGCCGGGTTGATGAAGGTGTTGAAGGCAAAGGAATTGCCGACGGCCCGCGTGGTTGTGTGCACCCTCACAGGACATGGTTTGAAAGACCCGGACTCGGCCTGCCGCATTTCCTCCCTGCCCACCAAGTTGGAGGCCAAACTGTCCGCGGTTGAGAAACAAATAGAAAAAATGCTTTGAGAAGTTTGAATTTTTGTTGGGCACAAAAGCCGGGCGTCCACGCTTGGAAAGACGAGCAGGTGCATTGTGAAATATATTGTTATTGTTGGCGATGGAATGGCGGACCGTCCACTGGAAGCCTTGGGCGGAAAAACACCTTTGCAGGTGGCGCGCAAGCCCACCATGGATGCGTTGGCCTCGAAAAGTAGGATGGGGATGATACAAACCATTCCCCACAACCTTGCCCCCGGCTCAGACGTGGGCGCCCTCAGCATTTTGGGCTATAACCCCAACCAATTCCTCACCGGAAGAGCTCCGCTGGAAGCCGCCGCCCACGGCATTCACTTGAAACCCAATGAGGTGGCTTTCCGCTGCAACCTCGTCAGCCTCTCCGCAGACAACGCGGAATTCCACCCCAAGGCCCCCCATGCCCCTCTTATGGAAGACTACTCGGCCGGCAACATAGACACGGAGGAGGCCAGAGAGTTGATAGAGCATTTGCAAAAAAACATGGGGGATGAGGAAATTCAATTTTACCCAGGGGTGGGCTATAGGCATTTGATGGTGTGGAAGGACGGCAACCTCAAACCCTCCTGCACCCCCCCCCACGACATTCCCAACCAACCCATTGCCCCCCACTTGCCCAACGGGGAGGGCGCCGAAAAACTTTGGGCTTGGATGACGCGGGCGGCGGCGTTGCTGGCAAACCACCCCCGCAACATAGAACGCAAACGCAAAGGACAAAAACCGGCCAACAGCGTTTGGTTTTGGGGACAGGGCATACGCCCCAACATGCCGACGTTTAGGGAAAAATATGGCCTCTCAGGCTGCCTCGTCTCCGCGGTGGATTTGGCCAAGGGCATTGGAAATTTGCTGGGGCTGAATGTGCTGAAAGTCCCCGGACTGACAGGCTATTTGGACACCAACTATGTGGGCAAAGCCCAATATGCCATGGCCGCCCTCAAGGAAGTGGACTTCGCCTATATACACGTGGAGGCGCCGGATGAGGCTGGGCACAAGGGCAAGGTGAATGACAAAATAAGAGCCATTGAAGACTTGGACGCATTTGTTGTCGCCGAAGTCCTCCGCCAGGCCGAGGCCCTGGAGGCGTTTAGGTTGCTGATTTTGGCAGACCATGCCACGCCGGTGGGCCTGAAAGTGCACACCAGCGAGGCCGTCCCCTTCCTTTTGTTTGACAGCCGGGAGACACTCCCCTCCCCCCGCCCAAGCTATGACGAGTTGGTTTCTCAAATGCAGCCGGGTTGGTTTGTTGAAAATGGTTTTGAGTTGATGGATATTTTTTTGGAGAAGAAAGGGTTTGAGGAGAAGAAAGGTTGAGGGGGGGTGAGAAGAGGAGAAGAGGAGAAGAGGAGAAGCTTCATGTCCGACACATATGCAAAATGCAAAACCCTGAAAGAAGCCTCGCGCAAGCTGGCAAGCTTTTCCGGGCAAAAGAAGAACGATTGTTTGAAAGCCGTCCAAAAGGCATTGGCGCTGCACCAGCCCTACATTTTGAAAGCCAACGCCGAGGACATAAAACAAGCCGAAGCGGCGGGAACGGCCTCTGGCTACATAGACAGGTTGACACTGACGCCCAAGCGGTTTGAGGGCATGCTGAGCGCCATTGACGTTGTGCTGAACTCCGTGGACCCCATAGGCATTTCTCGCAGCGCCTGGACTTTGGGCAACGGGCTGAGGATACAAAAAGTGTCCGTCCCCATGGGCGTTATTGCCATTATTTATGAGTCCCGCCCCAACGTTACCATAGACGCCTTCGCCTTGGCGTTTAAGGCCGGCAGCGGTATTTTGTTGCGCGGCAGCACCTCTGCTTTGGCCTCCAACAAGGCCATTGTTGCAAGCATTTGTGAAGGGCTTGAGCATGCGGGTGTTTCCTCGGACGTGGTTTGTTTGATTGAGGAGCCCTCGCGTGAGGTGGTTGGCCAACTGTTGCGCTATAGGGATTGCATAGACTTGGTTATTCCCCGGGGAGGAGGGGGGCTGATTCAGTTTGTGACGCAGAACTCCAAAATTCCCGTCATTGAGACGGGCCTTGGCAATTGCCACCTCTACATAGACGCCTCTGCCAACTTGGAAATGGCCCTAGACATTTTGGAGAATGCCAAGTTGCAGCGTGTGTCCGTTTGCAACGCTTGTGAGACTTTGCTGGTGCACGAGGCTGTTGCGGAGGTGTTTTTGAAGAAGATGAGTGCCCGGTTGGCCTCCAAAGTGGAATTTCGAGCCTGCGAGAGGACGCGCCTATACATAGAGGCGAAGCCCGCGACAGAGTCCGACTTCCAAGAGGAGTTTTGTGATGCGATTTTGGCGGTGAAGGTGGTGTCCACATTTGAGGAGGCGGTTGCCCACATTAACCAATATGGGACGATGCACTCGGAAGCCATTGTGACAGAGGACTACTCACGGGCGCTTGCCTTCACCAACGACATAGACGCCGCTTGCGTATATGTGAATGCCTCCACTCGGTTTACGGACGGGGGAGAGTTTGGTTTTGGGGCGGAGATGGGGGTTTCCACGCAGAAGATGCACATAAGAGGCCCCATTGGGTTGGAAGCCCTTGTTTCCGAGAAATATATTATTTTCGGCAATGGACAGACGAGGCCGGACTGAGTTGTGTTGAATGCTGTCTTCATATATGGAGGCCCCATGCTGAAGGAAGTATTCCAACGCGCCAAGAAGATTGTCCTCAAAATTGGCAGCAACACATTGACAGGTGAAGACGGTTTCGTCTCCAGAGACTATTTGAATGGAATTGCAAGCCAGGTTGCTGAAGGAATTCAGCGTGGGCAGCGAATTTTAATTGTCTCCTCAGGCGCGAGGGTTTCCGGGTTGTCCGCCATTAACAAGTGGGCCAGAAGCTCCGACATTCACTACAAGCAAGCCTTGTGCGCCATTGGGCAGGTGGAGTTGATGGACTCCTGGCGGCGCGCCTTTGCCCAGCACGCCACCTATGTTGGGCAAATTTTGTTGACGAAGGATGACTTTTCAGACGCCTATAGGGCCCTCAACATTCGCAACACTTTGTTTACGTTGATGGATGAGGGTGTTGTCCCCATAGTGAATGAGAACGACACCACTTGTGTTGAAGAAATAAAAATAGGCGACAATGACAATTTGGCTGCATTGACAGCCATTTTGTGGGGGGCGGACTTGTTGGTTTTGTTGAGTGACGTGGAGGGTGTTTTTGACAAGAACCCCAAGCAGCATGCCGATGCAAAACTTATTGAGACGGTGAGGGATTTTGGTGAGTTGGAGGCCACCATACAAACGTTTGGGCTGAGCAGTTTTGGGACAGGCGGCATTCAAACAAAGATTGAGGCGGCCAAGAAGGTGGTGGGCTATGGCATACCGATGATACTCACGAATGGGAAAACCCCGGCCATACTCAAAACGCTTGCGACAGGAAACACACGCGCCACGTTGTTTCTCCCCTCCTAAACATTGCACCTAAAAACCAACAGGAAAAGCATGCCAAAGACAGACACTCTGGGGATTATTGGAGTTGGGAACATGGGGGCGGTTTTTGCGGGGGGCCTGGCAGAGGAGGGCGAGGAGGTATTGCTCAGCGAGGTTGACGGGGCCAAGTTGGAGCGTTTTGTGAGGGAGCACCCGCACTGCATTCCGCTGACGACGGTGGCGTTGCTGCAACGCGCCTCCTGTGTGGTATTCGCCATAAAACCGGGCATATACCCACCGTTGCTTTCCGAGAATGCGAGGCACATAGGCGAGGAGACTTTGCTGATAAGCCTGGCCGCAGGTTTGACGTTGAAGCAACTCCAAAGCTTTTCCCAAGGGCGGGGGCATTGGGTGAGACTCATGCCGAACGTAGCGGCCTCCATAGGGGAGGGCATGCTGTCCCTGTGTACCTCGGAGCAGGTGCCCAAGGGGCGGCTGGAGGGTTTTGTCCGCAGGTTGGGGGCCCTGGGGAGGGTGGACATGTTGCCGGAGGAATTAATGAATGTGGCCACTGCGGTTTCCGGCTCCGGCCCGGCCTATGGTTTTGTGTTTATAGAAGCCTTGGCGGACGCGGCGGTACGCCTGGGTATGGACAGGGCGCGTGCCTATATACATGCGGCGCAAACATTGCAGGGGGCTGCGAGGCTATGTTTGGAGACGGCCTTGCCGCCGGCCCAGCTGAAAGACAGCGTGACAACCCCTGGAGGCACCACCGCAGAAGGACTCTACGCCCTGGAGGCGGCAGGCTTCCGCAAGGCGGTATTGGATGCGGTTTTTGCAGCGGGAAGCAAGGCCAGCCAGCTTTCTCAGAAGAATTCCTAAGGGAGGTTGTGGAAAAGAGCGCAAAATGTTTTTAAGGTGCCCGCACAGGCGGCCTGTCACCTATGGAAATAAAGTTAACACTGACGAAAAACCACTAACGTGAGCACCCGACAGCCTGGCATGGAGGAATGATGAGAACGGTATGGATGGCAATGTTGACGGTGCTGTTGCTGTTGCCCTATGGCGACGCATTCCCCTCGCCGTCGAAAACCCAGCAAGAGAAGGCCTCCAAAGAGGGCAAACTCCCGGCGTTGGAACAAATGCAGCAGGCGGCGGAACAAGGCGATATGGAGGCGCAGCACAGCCTGGGTTTAACCTATGCCAAGGGCGAGAGGGTGAGGAGGGACGAGACAGAGGCGGTGAAGTGGTGGAAGAAGGCGGCGGCGCAAGGGCATACGGCGGCGCAATACCACCTCGGCTTTATGTATGCCGAGGGCCGAGGCGCAAAGAAGGACGAGGTAGAGGCGGTGAAGTGGTTTAAGCTGGCGGCGGGGGGTGGAAACGTAGCAGCGCAAACCACCCTGGGGGCGATGTATGCCACGGGTGAAGGTGTGAAGAAGAGTGGAGCAGAAGCGGTGAAGTGGTTTCGTTTAGCGGCGGAGAAGGGGGATGCGGACGCGCAATACAACCTTGGTTTGGCCTACACGAGGGGAGAAGGGGTAGGCGAGGATTTTATAGAGGCACTGAAGTGGTGGAGGCGGGCGGCGGAGCAGGGGCATGAGGAGGCGCAGGTAAAGCTTGGGGGGCTATATGCCGAAGGCCGGGCGGCAGCGAGGGACGAAGCGGAGGCAGTGGGCTACTACAGGAGGGCGGCGGACAAGGGGGACGTGGTGGCGCAGTTGAAGCTTGGGTTGGCCTATGCGAGGGGGCATGGGTTGGCGAAGGACGAGGTGGAGGCGGTGAAGTGGATTCGGCTGGCGGCGGACAAAGGGAGTGCGGGGGCGCAAGCCAAGCTTGGGCAAGCCTATGCGAGGGGTGAGGGGGTGGAGGTGGACTTTGCGCAGGCACTCAGGTGGTGGAGGCAAGCGGCGGCGAAGGGGGATGCGGGAGCGCAATATAGCCTTGGGGAGGCCTATGCAGGAGGCGAGGGGGTGAGGAGGAGTGAAGAGGAGGCGTTGAAGTGGTGGAAGAAAGCGGCGGCGCAGGGGCACACGGAGGCGCAGGCCAGGCTTGGGGAGATATACCACATAGAACATGAGAGTATAGAGAAGGACTTCACCCGGGCGGTGGACTGGTTGAAGCAGGCATTGGAGCGCAGGGACGCGGACGCGTTGAAGCTGCTGCTGATAGTGGGGGGTGTGGTGTTTTTGCTATGGAAGATAAGTTTTAGAGGCAAGAAGGTGAAGAAGGTGAAGAAGGAGGCCTCCATAGGGCGAGAGGCGGTGGAGGGCAAGGCATGGGGGGGCAAGGACGAGCCGAAGAGGCAAGAGGAGAAGGGGTGGGGGCAGCTGAAGGTGGACACTGGGGAGTTAGCCATAACGAAAGAGGATGGGGCGTTGTTGGAATACTACAAGAAGTCCGCGGAGCAGGGGGACACCTACGCGCAATTTAATTTAGGGATGGCCTATGCGAAGGGGGAGGGGGTGGTGGTGGACTTAGAGGAGGCGGTGAAGTGGTTTAAGGAGGCGGCGGCGCACGGGGATGCGGACGCGCAATTTAATTTGGGGTTGGCCTATGCGAAGGGGGAGGGGACAGAGAAAGACGAAGCGGAGGCGGTGAAGCACTACAAGATGGCAGCGGCGCAGGGGCATGCTTTTGCGCAGACGAACCTTGGGCAAGCCTATGCGAAGGGGCAGGGGGTGGTGGAGGATTTTGCGGAGGCGCTGAAGTACTATAGGATGGCAGCGGAGCGAGGGGATGCGAGGGCGCAGACGAAGCTTGGGTTGGCCTATGCGAAGGGAGAAGAAATAGGGAAGGACGAAGTGGAGGCGGTGAAGTGGTTTAAGCTGGCAGCGGAGCAAGGGAACGCCTATGGGCAAGCGAACCTTGGTTTGGCCTATGCGAAGGGGCACGGGGTGGAGATAAACCTAGAGGAGGCCCTCAAATATTACAGGTTGGCAGCGGAGCAGGGGGACGCCTATGCGCAGACGAACCTTGGGGCGATGTACGCCGAAGGTGAAGGTGTGCAGAAGGATGAAGTGGAGGCCGTCATATGGTTTAAGAAGGCGGCGAAGCAAGGGAACGCCTATGCGCAATTCAACCTTGGTTTGGCCTATGCGGTGGGGATGGGGGTGGGGCAGGATTTCACAGAGGCGGTGAAGTATTATAGGTTAGCGGCGGAGCAAGGGCATACGGACGCGCAGACGAACCTTGGTTTGGCCTATGCGAAGGGGCACGGGCTGGAGAGGGATGTTACCGAGGCGGTGAAGTGGTTTAGGGAGGCAGCGGACGGCGGGGATGCGGATGCGCAATTTAATTTAGGGATGGCCTATGCGAAGGGGGAAGGGGTAGAGAAAGACGGTGTGGAGTCCCTGGTGTGGCACAGGAAGGCGGCAGAGCAAGGGCACGCGGGGGCGCAGGATTTTCTCCAACAGGGGGTTTCCAACAGCGCGTTGGACAACGTCCATGTGCCTAGCGCCTAGGGGCTGTCGTCAATAAATTTTGCCCATTGGGGCGGGGTTCTGTTGCCAACTGACAATGTTTTTTTTGGGCCTGCGGCCCGAGCTTTTCTCTGAAACATTTCTTTTCGCCCTCCGGGCATTGTTCTCTCTGGGCCTGCGGCCCGGGCTTTTTTCCCCTCCGGGCATTCTGCCTCCGGCGGGGAACTTTTTGCTCGCCCAAAAAGTTCCTCAAAAAC
>WQTM01000176.1 GCA_009786315.1 Pseudomonadota bacterium
CGTTGCCGGGCAAAGCTGCTATCAAAACGGTTGCAGAGCCCCAGAGGAAATTCCCTGCGGCACCGGTGACGGCACTTTGTGCACCGTTGCCGGACAAAGCTGCTATCAAAACAGCTGCAGAGTCCCAGAGGAAATTCCCTGCGGCACCGGTGACGGCACTTTGTGCACCGTTGCCGGGCAAAGCTGCACAAACGGGCGATGCAGAGCGTCTTCCTGCTCCCAGGAAAGCCGCATTTATGCTGCTTGCTACCAAACGGGGCATGTGGCCGTGTTGTCTTCAGAGACGCAAAGCCGCGTCGCGCTGGAGAGGGTGGGGGACTCTCCACAAGCTTTGAGTGGGGTGGGCGAGGTTTTGTTGTGCGCGGACGACGGGAGTCAGCAGCTTTTGCGTTTGGACGCTCAAAGCCTGGCGTCTGTCGGCGCACCGGTATCCACGGAGCAAACACCCATATACCTGTCTGTCTCAGAGGACGGCCGCTATGTCTATATTGTGAATGCCGGTGGCAGTGGCACGCTGCAAGTGGTGAATGCCCAAACATGGCAAACCGAAACAAGCATGAGTTTCGGCGCACACACCTGGCCGCAGGCCCTCGTCTTCGTTGGGGACTATGGTTTTGTGCCCCTCTATGGCGACCTCATGAGTGGAGACACCGCCGCAGGCCAACGCCTTGTCCGCCTCAACCTCTCCAACCCCACCTCCCCCAGCTTTGAGGGTGAAGCCGACTTCTCCAGCCTTGACATGCATGCCTATGGCGCACGTACGCCCATTCCCCTGCCCTATGACGTGGTTGTCCACCAGGGCTTCCTCTATGTTGCACTCAGCAACCTTGCGGATGACTACAGGCCGGCAGGCCCCGGCGCCATTGCCAAAGTGGACCCTCACACTCTCGAAACCTCCGTCCTCTTCCTGGGAGATGAGTGCACCAACGTTGTAACTTTGGTTTCCAATGGGGAGGTGTTGGTGGCCAGTTGTGCAGGGGACTGGTCCAACTCGGGAGTAGGCCTGGCCCTCATTGAAAACGACGTACTCAAGGAAATATGGCCCACGCCCCCAGGCGCCGGTTTTGTCCCGGGCACCTTGGCTGTTCACTGTGACAAGTTGTGGGTGGCCAACCCCTGGAGGGATTGGAGGGGCGAGTGGAGGGGGGAGAGCAGGTGGGCAGAAGTCTATCTCTTCTCCATTCAAGAGGGGGGCCTGCACTTGCTGCGGGGGGAGGGTGGAAGCGAAGGGGGCCCCATAGAAACCTGCCCCTCCATGTATAACTATTTGGACTGGCTTGAAGACTTGGAAACCGGGGACTATGACTGGGTTGGCCTAGAGTCCCTGTGGTTGAAAATTTGAGCGCATTCTCTCTCCGTTTTCGCCACGCACATTGGTTTTGTGTGGTTGCCGCTTGGGCCGCGCCGACGCCTGCGAAGGCAGCTTCGCCGGAGGAGGCGCAGGCGGCGGCCCAGCCGCAGTTGCTTGCCCCCATTGTGGTGCCCTTGCCGCCGCCGGAGGCTTTTGCCCTCGAGGGGGACTCCACCGCCTCTGCCCATAGGCTGGAGGTTTCTCCCGCCCTGCAGGAGGCGGGGCAGGCGAGGGAGTTGCTCTCCAAGGCCGCGGGTGTACACGTCTCCGAGAGCGGCGGTATGGGGCAGTTGCAGCGCCTCTCGGTACGCGGAAGCGCCAACAACGCCGTTGCCGTGTTGGTAGACGGCATGTTGTGGGGCCGCAGTGGCGAAAGTGTGGACTTGGCGTTTTTGCCTTTGGCCTTGTTGGAGTCCGCAACGCTTATACGAGGGGCGGCGGCAGCGCGTTTTGGCCCGGGGGCCATGGCCGGGGCACTGGTATTTGGGCTTGCCAAGAAAAATGAGGAGCGCCTTTTTGTGGAGTTGTTGGGTGGAAGTTTTGGCAGCCTACGGGGTATAGCAGGGGGCACCGGGGGGGTGGGGCCAGGCCACCTGAGCGCCTGGGCAGGGGCCATGCACAGCGACAACAACTTCCGCTACCGGTTTGACCCCACCCCCAACCTCCCTGGGGATAGCTTCCTCTCCCTGCGCCGCCAAAACAACCACGCCGACAAAGCAGACGCCATGCTGCACTATGCCCTGCCCCTGGGCCCCTGGCACGTGGAAGCTTGGACATATGCGGGCTTCCAAAAACGCGGCCTGGGGGGCCCTGTTGAAAACCCAAGCCCCACCACCCAACAAAGCAGCCAAAACATACGCGCCTTGCTGCGCGCCCAAGGCCCCTTGGGCGGCCCCAACAGCCCCTTTCACCTCAAACTCTATGGCGCTACGCAGTTTGGAGGCATGCTGCTTTCAGGCGGGGGCTTTGCCGAGGGGCTTTCCCAACGCGAAAACAGTACGGAGTTTGTGGTGGACTTCAGCTGGACTCATGGGCCCCACCTCGTTTTTGCACAAGGCGCCTTCCGCTATGAGGCCCTCCGCTCCTCCCAAACCTTTGCCTCCAGGCCCCCTGAAAAAAGCGCGGCAGAGCGCCTTGGCTTTTCAGGAATGCTGGGCGCAGAAACATGGCTTTTTGCTCAGAGGTGGGCCCTCAACGCGCTTTTTCGCATGGACAAAGCCGCACAGTTTGCAAGCCCCTCGGCCAAACTCGGAAGCACTTGGCTTTTGCCCTGGGGGTTTGCACTCTCCGGCAATGCGGGCAGAAGCTTCCGTATACCCAGCTTTTTTGAGTTGTATATGGAGCAGGGACAGGTGCGGCCCAACCCGGAATTGCTGGCCGAAAGCGCCTTCTCCTTTGACGTGGGCCCCTCCTGGGAGAATGAAAAAACACGCCTCTCCCTCAGCTGCTTTTGGAGCCGCTTTGAAAACCTCATTGTGTGGGAATATTGGCCGCCCTTCGCCCTCAAACCCTTTAACCTCGGCAAAGCCCAAACCTATGGCGTGGAGGTTGAAGCCTCCTTCTCTCCATGGCACTGGCTGCAACTGGAGTTGGCCTATACGTGGCTGCAAAGCAAAAACCTCCAAAAAGACGAACGCTATGAGGGCAAACCCCTCCCTTTTCGCCCCACACACCAACTGTTTGCGCGCGCACAGGTGGGCCCACGCTGGTTGTCGGCTTTTGTGGAGTGGCATTTCCAGTCCACCCAAACCCGCAACAGCTTCGCCAACCTCACCTGGCCCACCCGCAGCCTCCTCAACGCAGGACTCAAAAGCCTCTGGCTGCACAACCCACAACTGCAACTCTCCCTCACCCTCAAAAACCTGCTGAATACGCATACGCAGGACATGTCCGGCTACCCACTGCCCCCCAGGGGCCTCTTCTTCAGCCTCTCCCTCAACTTTGACAGGACACCCCCCACCATAGCTGCACCCCACCCCACCGTGCCTGTGCCCCACCCCTCGCTTCCTTTGCCACCCCCCCTTCAACTACCAGCAGCACCCCTCTCTTTGGAGAATGGATGAAAACCCACCACCCACTATGCGGCCTCTGTGCCGCCCTCTGCTTCTTCTCCCTCTGCTGCTTCTCCGCCCTCCTCGCCTGCTCCGAGGGGGGGGCCTTGTGTCCACCCCATAGGGTGCAGCAAGGCGACAACTGTGTCCCTCTCGAAAACGACGCGGAAAAGCCCCTTTGGCAGTGGTGTGGCGAAAACCATGCCTCTTTGGAAAGCGACAGCCAACATTGCGGAGCGTGCAACCAGGCTTGTGCACAAACACAATATTGCGCCAACGGACAATGCCATATGTGCAATGGAGAAAGCCGCGTCTATGCCGCTTGCTTTTTGACAGGGCATGTGGCCGTGCTGTCTTCAGAGACGCAAAGCCGCGTCGCGCTGGAGAGGGTGGGCGCCAACCCCCAAGCCTTGAGTGGCATGGGCGAGGTTTTGTTGTGCGCGGATGACCAGGCCAGGTTGCTTTGGCGGTTGAATGCCCAAACACTGAAGGAAGTCGGCGAAGCCGTCAGCATAGGGGCCATTCCCATTCACGTTGCGACAAGCGGCTCCCAAATATATGTCACCAACGCTGCAAGCAGTACGCTGCAAGTCATTGACAGCCGCACATGGCAAACACGCGCAGAGTTGAATTTCGGCCGCAATACCTACCCTCAGGCTTTTGTACGTGTGGGGGAATATGGCTTTGTGCCACTCTATGGAAACTTGTTTGCGGACACCCAACCGGGGCAGCGGCTTGTCCGCCTCAACCTCTCCAACCCCGACGCCCTTGTGCGTGAAGGTGAAGCCGACTTCTCCAACCTCGACTTGCACAGCTATGCCGGCATAACCTCCCCCCGCCCCATGCCCTATGACGTGCTGCACCACCAGGGCGCCCTCTATGTGGCCCTCAACAACCTTGACGAGGAAACCTGCGCAGCGGGCTATTGCGTGCCGGCAGGCCCCGGACTTGTTGCCAAGGTGGACCCCTACACCCTCCACACCTCCACCCTTCTCTTGGGGGACGAATGCCTGAATGCCGTTTCGCTGACTTCCAACGGAAAGCTGCTGGTGGCCAGTTGTGCAGGCAGTTGGCGGCAGGGGGAAGAGGGGAGAGGGAGTGGTTTGGCCCTCATGGAGGGCGACGAGGTGAAAAGCCGTTGGGTGGCGCCTTCTGGTTTTTACCCGGGTGTTATGGCCAGCAAATGCGACGAGTTGTGGGTGGCCAATGCCAACGGTGGCGACGTCTATTTGTTTTCGACGGAGGGGGGGCGTTTGCGGTTGTTGCGCGGGACGGACAGCAGTGGGGCAAGCGGCAGCGAGGGGGGCCCCATGGCCACCTGCCCCCTCGTCCTCCGAGGTAAGGCTGAGGTTGCGACCGTGCAGTCCCTATGGCTAAAGCCATGAGGGGCGAAAGCCTAAGGCGTTTTCCCCTCCAAGCGTTGCCTGAGGCGCTCGCGCTCTTTTTCGAAGGCGGCGAGGGCCTCACCGCTGAGTTTACGGTGGATAATTTTGTGCTCGCGTATGGGGTTAAGGACGCGGTTGTTTCCGTCCATAAGTTGGTAGTGGAGGTGGGGGGCGAAGGAGCGTCCGGAGTTTCCGGAGTGGGCGACAACCTGTCCTTTGCGAACGGTTTGTCCTGGGCGGGTGGAGGAGGGCAACTCGTTGAGGTGGAGGAAGATGCAGCGTCTTTTGCCGCCGGTTTCGAGTATTTCGAGGGCGTTGCCGTTGCCGCGGAAATTCCAATTTTTACGGACAACCACGCCGTCGAAGGGGGACTTAACGGGTGTCCCCACAGGCACCTTAAAGTCCACGCCCTGGTGGCGGCGCCCGTCATTGAGGTGGGACGTAATTTGCTCCCACTCTTCCAGGGGACCATCAACGAGGAAGGGCTCCAACTCTGTACCGTCCTCGAGGAAGAAGCGGGCATAGCGCTCGCCCTCGGGGTGAAACCAGAAGGCCTCGTGGGTTTTTCCTGTTTTTCTGCTGGAGAAGCGTATGGCATGGAGGAGGGGCTCCGCATTGTCGCGTGTTTCATAGACGGCCCACAACTCGTCTGTGCGCATAAGGTGTTGGGGGACAGAAATCCACCACACCAGTGTACGCACAATAACTTGAGTGAGAGGGGGGCCGAGTTGGGGGTTGGTAGCGGAGATGACAGCGGACTCGAGGGGGCCATGGAGGGTGGCATGGAGGAGGCCGATAGGGGAGGCCGGCAGGGGAGGTGGTGGGGGCTCGGCATTTTCGGTTGAGGCGTTTGTTGGGGAGTCGGCCGGAGCCAGTGGGGGGTTTAACTCTGTGCTGCCGCGGGCGAAGAAGAAGAGGAGGAGGGTGGCCAGGCCGGCGATGGTGCCGGCGACGAGCAGCATTTTGAAGCGGCTGTTGTGAGGCCCTGAGCTAAGCTGGGGATATTTGAGCGACATAATATTCCTATGGTGGTGGAGCCTCTAAGTGTCCTCGTTATTTTCGTCACGAAGGCCGAGCTCCTTCATTTTGGTTTGGAGGGATTTTCGGCTAATTTGGAGGAGTTTTGCGGTACGCGTGACATTTCCTTTGGTTTCTTCGAGGGCTTGGGCAATCAGCTCGCGCTCCACCTCAGCGGACTTCATACGTACAATGTCTTTGAAGGAGGCGTCCTTGAGTTGGGGCACGAGGGTTATTTCGTCCACAGGCAGTGGGGAGGAGGGGGGAGGGGAGCGCATGTTTTCGGGGAAGTCCGCGAGGCTGAGTTGGGTAGCTTCCGTCAGGACGAGGACGCGCTCCATGAGGTTTTCGAGCTCTCGGATATTGCCGGGCCAGGGCCAATTTTGGAGCATGGACAAAGCCTCGAGGCTGAGGTTTTCCACATTTTTATGGAGGCGGTGGTTGTATTTTTCAATGAAGTGGTTGACGAGGCTTGGGATATCGTCCTTGCGTTCGCGCAGGGAGGGGAGGTGGATGGGGACGACGTTGAGGCGATAGAACAAGTCCTTGCGGAAGCGTCCGGTTTCCACTTCTTTTTCAAGGTTTCGGTTGCTGGCGGCGACAAGGCGCACATCCACGCGTGTGGTTTTAATACCTCCGACGCGCTCAAACGCGCACTCTTGGAGGGCGCGCAGGAGTTTCACCTGCATTTCCACGGGTATTTCAGAAATTTCGTCCAAGAAGAGGGTTCCTCCCTCCGCCAACTCAAAGCGGCCCGGTTTAGAGTTGACAGCACCCGTAAAGGCGCCGCGTTCATAGCCGAAGAGCTCCGACTCCATCAAGTCCTTGGGGATGGCGGCGCAATTAATTTTAATAAGGGGTTGGGGGTGGCGGGAGGAGCCCTGGTGGAGGGCCGTAGCGACCAACTCCTTGCCCGTCCCGGACTCTCCCGTAATAAGGACAGTTGAAGGCGTATTGGCCACCTTGTCAATGAGGCGGAACACCTCTTGCATTTGAGGGGAGTTGCCAATAATGGCAGAGCGGGAGCGCAGCCAGTCTGCGTGGACGTTTTTTTTGTTGGCTTGGACTGTTTTGGCGGCTTTTTCAACAACGGATTGGATTTCGGATTGTTCAAAGGGTTTGGTAATATAGTCAAAGGCGCCGCGTTTAATGGCTTCGACTGCGGAGTCCACCGTTCCGTGTGCCGTTATCATAATAATAGGAATTTCAGGATGTGTTTGAGCCAAGGTTTTCAGCAATTCCATTCCCCCCAGTTTGGGCATGACCAAGTCCGTGACGATGACGTCGACTTTGGATTTTTGGACGAGGGCCAAGGCTTCTTCGCCATGGGCGGCGAGGCTCACCTCATAGCCCTGTTTGCGCAAGATGGTGGCCAGGACTTTGCGAAGGTTGGCTTCGTCGTCAACAACGAGGATGTGGAACACGGCTGCTGGAAGACTTATCCCCGAGGTTGAGCTTCTCCAATTTTTTTCTTGAAAAAAGCCATATGGCCACAAAACACAAGGGAGCATTTGCTGTTGGGGCGGGGATTTTGCTTTCGCGCCTTGCGGGGTTGTTGCGCCAGAAGCTTTTGGCGCATTTTTTAGGGGTGGGGCCCGTTGCAGCCGCATTTGTAGCGGCGATGCGCATACCGAATTTTTTGCAAAACCTATTTGGAGAGGGGGCGTTGTCCGCGGCCTTCATTCCGGTTTATGCGAGGTTGAGGGCGCAGAAGCAGGACGAGGAGGCCGACAAGTTGGCCTTTGGGTTGTTTTCGGTGTTGTTGTTGTTGGTTTCCATATTGGTTGTATTGGGCATTGAGTTTGCGGAAGTTTTGGCCATACTTTTTACGCCTGGGTTTGAGGGGGAGCAGAGGGTGTTGACGGTGGAGTTGACGCGGATTCTCTTTCCTGGGACGGGAATATTGGTGTTGTCGGCGTGGTGTTTGGGGATATTGAACAGCCACCGTCAATTTTTTCTTTCCTATGCGGCGCCGGTGGTTTGGAACGGTTGTATTATTGCGGCCTTGCTGTTGGGCGGGGAGGGGATGGAGTTGTTGACATTAGCGAGGTGGACCTGTTGGGGCGTATTGGCGGGGAGTGTGGCCCAATTTCTCATACAATGGCCATTTGTATGGCGGCACATAGGGGGGCCGAAGTGGGAGAAGGTGCGGATGAGGGGGGCCCCCTTGAAGGAAGTATTAAAGAATGCGCTGCCCGCCATAGGGGCGCGAGGGGTAGGGCAAACCAACGCCCTCATAGACAGTGCAGTGTCCTCCATGGTGGGGGAGAGGGCCGTAGCGGCCTTGGCCAACGCGCAAGTATTCTCCCTTCTTCCTTTGAGTTTGTTTGGCGTAGCCGTTTCCGCCGCTGAGTTACCCGCACTCTCAGAGGATGCGGACAAGCAGGGGGCGAGGGAGGCCTTGAGGGAGCGTTTGCAGGGGGGCCTGGAGAGGATGGCCCTTTTTGTCATACCCTCTGTGGTGGGGCTTTTTGCGTTGGGGGACTGTATTGCTTCCATATTTGAGTCCGGCCGAGTAACGGCCGCGGACACCCGCTACATAGGGTACATGTTGACGGCCTCTTCGCTGGGCCTATGGGCGCAGACGCGGGCGCGTCTTTACACTTCGGCTTTTTTCGCCCTCAAGGACACGCGGACGCCCTTTGGGGTTTCCATGTTGCGTTTGGCGGTTTCGGCCTGTGTGGGTTTTTTGGCCGCTCTCTATGCTGCGCGGTGGTTGGGCTTGCCGGCGCACATGGGGGCCATAGGACTGTGTTTGACTTCCTCTCTGGTAGCCTGGCTAGAATACATTGTATTGAGAAAGCGCCTTGCCTTGCGCATAGGGGCTGTTGAGGTGGGCAGAGGCGCCCGTTTTGCTGGGCAATGGAAGCTATGGTGTGCCGCATTGTGTGCGGCCCTAATGACATTGGCTACAAAATACGGGTTGGTTTTAAAGTTTGGGGCAGTAAAGGGGGTGGCGGAGGAATATGGAGGGGGGTGGTTGGCGCCTCCGGAATTGCCCTATGCGTGGTGGCTTTCATGGTTGCTGTTGTTTTACGGAGGGATTTATTTTCTAATAGCTGTGTTGTTGGGAGACATACAAGCGAGGGGGTGGTTGGTGAGGTTTGGCAAGCGTATGCGTGTGCGCTAGACCGGTTCCACTTTGACATGACTTTTTCGTTGGACTCGTTTTTATTCGGGCCGAATAGCAGGGAAACAGCCACTTGAGTGCACTCCCTGCCACCTCCCTTTCGTCAGCAAGCTCCACCAGCAAGCTCCGGTGGAGCTTGCTGACGAGGAGGTGGTGGAAGGGAGCTTGTTGACTTGTCCGCGTCGAGCTCATGTCCAATTGAAACCGGCCTATAGAATCACTTTAAAGTAGAATCGGTTTAGAAGTTATGGTGTTGTTGTGCTGTGGCATATAGGGGTTTTGGCGACTTTTCAAAGTGAGGTTGCAAAAGGTGACCGAAGTACAAATTTCAGAAGTACAAGTTTCAGAAGTCCACGAGAGAGAAGGGGTGCGAGAAGAGGGGGAGGTGCAACCCATGGTGGTTGTGCGCCGGGCGAGTGCGGCGGTGGTGACGCAGGCTGAGCCCGAGTTGGAGGCGGCGGTTGTTGCCGCCTCCACGCGCAAGGCGTTGTGTATAGGTGAAGCGGTGCACGGAAAAATTTTGCAATTGAATGCTCAAATGGCGCTGTTGGCGTTGGAGGAGCCGCACCTTGAGGCGATGATAGAGCTTTCAGAGTTGCATGATGAGGAGGGGATATTGCGTTTAGGGATAGGCGACGAGTTGGACGCCTATGTGGTGGAGATGGGGGCGAAGGGGATTGTGCTGTCGCGTCAGTTACCTGAGAAGTTTCAGCATTTGGCTGAACTCAAAAAAGCGCAGGAGATGAGGAGGCCGGTGGAGGGTTTGGTATTGGCGGCGAAGAAGGGAGGCATAGAGGTAGCGATAGAGCAGACGCGGGCTTTTTGTCCTTCAAGCCAGGTGGAGTTGGGCACGCCGAAGAGTTTGGAGAGTTTTATAGGCGAGAAGTTGTTGTTCCACATTATGAAGGTGAAAGGGCAGCGGGTACTTTTGTCGCGTCGTGCATTGCTGGAGGAGGCGATGCAGGACAAGATAGCGGTGCTGCGCAGCGAGTTAAGCGAGGGAAAAATATTGAAAGGAGTGGTGACACACCTTCGGGACTTTGGTGCTTTTGTGGACATAGGGGGCCTGGAGGGCCTGGTGCCCCTATTGGAGTTGAGCCACCGGCGCATACACCACCCCTCAGAAGTGCTTTATGCTGGGGAGGAGGTGGAGGTAAAAATATTACGCATAGAGCCCCCCTCTCCTCCTGAGAGGACGAAGGAGCGCATAACGCTTTCAGTGAAGCAATGCCAGGAGGAGCCGTGGAGGCAAGCGGCGGCACAATTGCGGGTAGGTACTGAATACAAGGGCAAGGTGGTGCGTTTGGCGCCCTTTGGTGCTTTTGTAGAGTTGTTTCCGGGAGTAGATGGGCTGCTGCACATTTCAGAGTTGGGAGCGAAGCGCGTGACGCACCCGAAGGAAGTGCTTTCCATAGGGCAGGAGCTTCAGGTGGTGTTGGACGCTTTTTCCATGGAGGAGCACAGGGCGAGTTTGCGTATACCCCGGCGTGCGGACATACGAGAGTTTCCCGCGTTTGACAGTTTGACGCAGGAGCAGGAGAAGCCAGCGCCTTTGCCGGTGGAGCCGGAAGCGAAGCATGTGGTTGTGCGAAAGGAGCCGCGAGGAGGAGAGAGAGGGGAGCCCCGGGAGAGAGGGGAGCGAGGAGAGCCCCGTGGGGGGCCCCGGCTGCGTATGGGGGACTTGGTGATGGTGAAGATAGAGCGCATAGAGCCTTCAGGGCTTTTTGTGGTGTTGGGGCAGAGGCCGGGTTTCATTCCTGGGAATGAGACGGCGACGGCACGCGGGACGGATTTGAAGCGGGTGTTTCAATTGGGGCAAGAAGTCCAAGCGGAGGTGTTGGGTGTGTCAGCGGAGGAGGTGCGTCTTTCCATTGCGAAGGCGCAGAAGACGGAGGAGCGCAAGACGTTGGAGACTTTCCGTCAGCAGCAGAAAGCTTCTGTCGGGTTTGGCACCTTGGCTGACAAGCTAAAAAACTTGAAAGTGCAATAGGGGCCAACTCTGTGCTTGACGGGGTGGAGCTTCCACGCTAGGAGGGTTGCCACTTGGCGCGGGGTGGAGCAGTCTGGTAGCTCGTCGGGCTCATAACCCGAAGGTCGCAGGTTCAA
>WQTM01000177.1 GCA_009786315.1 Pseudomonadota bacterium
CCATTAACAATGGGTTTGACTCGAGAAATGAGCCTGAACACCAAGCGGCTGTTCAAGAAGCCATGAGAGAAATTGTGGACAATGCCATTGGCAACCAAGGCATTGAGACGCAAAAACCATTCATTGGCGCCTCTTTGCGCGTGGCCGTCGAACACCCCGTCGGCGCATGTGCCAGCAACGCCGACGTGCCACGCAGCCGAGTGAATGGTTTTGACTACAATGGCCTCTATAGGACAGTCAATTTCTTCGGAAATTGCCGCCCGGACGACCAAAGCCATGTGGTGATTTCCTATCGCGCTTGGGAAGCCTTCGGCAACGCGTCTTTGCCTTGCGAAGAGGACAGGTATTTTAGCCACGAAACGCTTAAATGCAGCGGCTCTCGTACATGCGACAGCGCCAGCAACACTTGTGTTTGTCCTCTCCCCGCTAACTGTGGCGGTTGCCCGGAAGAAATGCTATGCAGCACCGACATCAGAATATGCGGGTGCTTTGTGGAGCCTCCCAAACCTCCTCAGCCTCCCCTACTCAACTAGGACGGGTTGAGCCTTCACCAAAGGCCTCTTCACAACAAAAGCAGGCTCGGTTTCTCCGGGCCTGCTTTTCTTTCTCCCTCAGCGGGTGTCTTCAACCCTCGCCAAATACCCGCGCAAAAATCTCATCCATATGCCGCGTGTGGTAGCCCTCCTCAAAACAGGCCTCCACCTCCTCCGGCTTCATCAGCATCCTCAATTCCTCATCCTCCAAAAGCGAAACCCTAAAAACCACACCCTCTTCAAAAAACCGCATCGCATTGCGCTGTATCATCGCATAGGCAGCCTGGCGCTCCATCCCTTTCTCCGCCAGGGCCAACAACAAACGCTGAGAGTATACCAGCCCACCCAGGTGGTTTAGGTTGCGCTCCATCACCTCCGGGTATACCCGCATCTCCCCCACCAACCCCGCAAAACGGTATAACATAAAATCCAAAGTCACCGTCGCATCCGGCCCAATAACACGCTCCACCGAGGAATGAGAAATGTCCCTCTCGTGCCATAAAACAACATTCTCCAACGCAGCCCATGCATAACTGCGCATAAGCCTCGCTAGGCCTGTGAGGTTCTCTGAAAGCACAGGGTTGCGCTTGTGCGGCATGGCCGAGGAGCCTTTCTGCCCCTTCGCAAAAGGCTCCTCAACTTCTCCTACCTCGGTACGCTGCAGGTGGCGAATCTCTATGGCAAACTTCTCAATGGAAGTCGCCAACTGCGCCAATACCAAAAAATATTCGGCGTGAATGTCCCGTTGAATAATTTGACTGGAAACATTGGCCGGCACAAGCCCCAATCGCCGACACATCCCCTCTTCCACAGCGGGCGGTAAATGCGCAAAAGTGCCCACCGCACCGGAGCACATGCCCACAGCAATGGCTTTGCGCGCATGCAAAAGACGCTCACGGTGGCGAGTCAATTCGTCATACCAAAGGGCCAGCTTGTGCCCCATCGTCGTCGGCTCCGCATGAATGCCATGGCTTCGCCCCATCATCCGCACCCCCTTTAACTCAAAAGCCCTCGCCTTTACCTTCTCCATCACCCGCTCCAACCCCACCAACAACACATCCGCTGCCTCTCGTAAAACCAATGCCAATGCCGTGTCCAATACGTCTGAAGAGGTCATCCCAAAGTGCAACCAACGGGCCTGTATGCCTATGCGCCGCTCCATAAATGTCAAAAAAGCAATCACATCATGCCGCGTCGTCTTCTCAATCTCCTCAATGGCCGCTACATCCTCCGCCCCAAACGTGCCCGCCTTCTCAATACATGTGTCACTCGCAACTCGCGGGGCCAAACCCTCCTCCACCATGGCTGCCAATGCCGCAAGCTCTATGTCCCTCCAACGGCCAAACTTGGCTTCTTCTGTCCACAACACAACCATCTCTGCTCGAGAATACCTTGGTATCATCCGCTTTCCTTCGTGCTAGGGGCCCCTTCCGGCTCTTCCTCCCACCACACACCTCCCACGTTGCAATATCTCAAACTATTTCGGGTTCGCACAACAACGAAAGCCTACTTCTCCTGTGGCCGCTGCTTTGGTTTTGCGCGCAACACAACGTACGTCATGCTCGGAGCCTGAAAAGGAGCCTCCTTTGGCTAGCCTCTCCTCCGTCCACTCGGCAACATTCCCGGACATGTCCAATACGGCATATGCAGAAATACAACGGGGAAACCTCCCGGCTGCTGCCAAAACCTTGCTCGCCCCCGTCCCTCCCTCCGCATTGCAAGCACCCTCATCAAAAACATTGCCATAGGGCCAACGTAAACTCTGGCCGCCTCTACAGGCCTTCTCCCACTCCACCTCTGTACATAAACGCTTGCCTTGCTTCTGGCATAACTCCCGGGCCTTCGCCCACCCCACATTGACTTGCGGCACCTGCCCAGCCCGGTTGGGGTATTCATAAATGTCCACGCAAAACCCCAAAACCTCCTTCACCACAATAGGTAAATCCTCAAAACTCAAATAGTCGTCCTCCTTCGCCGTGCCCATCCTAAAAACCCCAGGGGCAATGTACCTCATCTGCTCCGGACAACGCGGCGCGGCAACAACAGGAGGTATGTTCCCCCGCGACGGCGTACGCGAAACCTCCGGGGCCTTCTCAGGCAAAACAACAGGAGGCGCAGGCTCCTCAAGCAATTCAGGCGGCAAAGCCTCCGTGTGCGCACCCTCTACCTCCGGCAACTCCACAGGCACGGGCACAACAGGGACATGTTGCACAAAACCCTCCACATTCCTCCCCGTATATCCCTCCGGCGTCGCATCCCTAAATGCCAAGTATAGGAAAACCCCCAACAACGTAGCCCCCATCCCTATAAATACCCATTTGAAACGCTTGAGGCCCTTAGCAAACGGACTCTTTAGGCCGGAAATGGAGGTTTCATTGGAAATCTCCGCATAAACCTGCGGCGAAGGCTCAGGCGACAAGCTCGCTAATACCTGCGTTACTTCCTCTTGCCCTGGCTCAAAAAACAGCCCCTCGGGGGTTTGCCCCCTATAAAAAGCGGAAAACACCTCATAAAACTCCGCAATGCTGCGGTAGCGCGCTTGGGGGTTTTCCGCAACCGCCTTGCGGTATATAAGCTCTAACTGCACAGGAATGGCGGGGTTGTTCCTGCGTAAACCCAACCTCCCACTCTCCGGTAATACCCCTGCCAACATCTCCCCTAATATGGCCCCCAATGCATATACGTCTACCCCAGCCTCCACTTCCTCCCCTGACAAAAACTCAGGAGCCAAATAGCC
Source organism: Pseudomonadota bacterium (assembly GCA_009786315.1). Lineage (GTDB taxonomy): Bacteria > Myxococcota > Myxococcia > Myxococcales > Myxococcaceae > WRKR01. Next base: position 3,271 of record WQTM01000177.1, read on the forward strand.
CTCCACCTTGTATTCCCTCTGCGCTTGTACAAAAGTCTGACGGAGTAGCGCTAAACCCAACCCCACATCCGTTAGCTTCAGTATGTCCGGTAAAACAAAAATATTCTCCGGCTTTAGGTTGAGGTGAAACCCTACCCTGTGCACCGCCTCTAATGCCTGCAATAACTGCCCAAATATCGGCTCCACTTCCTTGCACGAAAACAAACTCCCCTTCACCAAACGCTCGTCCATAATGCGCCGCAGAGACAAACCCTCCGCTTGCTGCTGCGTATAAAATATCCGCCCATGGACGTTCCCCCGCTCCAAAACACGACTCATACTCGTGTGCGCTAAATAACCTAACTTCTCTAAAACAATCCCAAAATTCCTCTGCTCCTCCACCGTCTGCAACAAGTGGGGGTGTATCATCTTCAAACGAATGTTCTGCCGAGTGCTGCCGTCATAAACTCCATAGGAAAAACCCGTCGGCCCCTCCCCCATCAGCTCCTTCACCACATAACGCCCTGCAACCCTCTCCTCTAACTTCAACATCCCCCCCCCTGCCAACTGCATCAGCTTGCGCGAATAGCCCGCCGAAGCCTGTCGGACGGAAACCCCCGAAACCTTCTGCCCACATATGGAGCAGACTGTCTGTGTGTCTGGAACATGGCTTCCACATTTGTAGCAAAGCAAGGCCGGCCCTCTTCCTCTTCTCTGTTACTTAAAACACACTCAGCGTACGCCTGTAGAACCAAATCCCCCTTCCCCTCTGAAGGTGGCCTCCAATACCTCCACTTCCTCCCAAACTACCTGAATCCGCCTTGAAACAACAAGCTGCGCTATGCGCTCACCAGGCTGAATCTCCTCAGGCGTCTTCGAAAGGTTGATGACCAATATCTTCAACTCTCCACGGTAGTCCGCATCCACCGTCCCCGGTGTATTTAGACAAGTCAGGCCCTTTTTCCAAGAGAGACCTGAACGCGGCCGAATCTGTGCTTCACAATCCTCCGGCAAAGCAATCGCTATCCCCGTCGGTACCAAAATACGCTCCAAAGAGTCCAAACCTATGGGCGCCTCTATGTCGGCGTATAGGTCCATGCCCGCAGAGCCCAAAGTTTGGTAGGCGGGCAACAAAACCCCAGGCCGCAAACGCTGAATCTGTACAAAACGCGAAATGCCCCCCATCTTAGGCCTCTGCGTCGCCTTCGGATGACGCCATCGTCTGCTGAAGCGCCTGCTTCCTCGAAAGCCGTATCCTCCCGTTCTTCTCAACCGCTGTGACTTTCACCATCACCTCATCCCCCTCCTTCACAATGTCTGTCACCGCACGTACCCGCTTGTCTGATAGCTCGGAAATGTGCACAAGCCCGTCTGTCCCTGGAAACAACTCAACAATGGCGCCAATTTCTAAAACCTTCCGGACAATGCCTAAATATACCTCGCCCACCTCCGCCTCCCGCGTCAACGCCTGAATCATTGACACCGCTTGCTTCGTCGCTTCTGTGTTCGCGGAGGCTATGTTCACCCGCCCAGAATCCTCAATGTTAATAATACAACCCGTGCGCGCAACAATGTCTTTGATGGTTTTGCCTCCAGGGCCTATGACGTTCTTTATGAATTCAGAGCGAATTTGAAGCGTCGTTATCCTCGGCGCATGAACGCTGATTTCTGCACGAGGCTCCGGCAAAGCTTGGGCCATCTTCTCCAATATGTGCAACCTCCCCCGGCGCGCCTGCTCCATCGCCCGCATCATCAACTCCGTCGTTATGCTGGTTATTTTTATGTCCATCTGCACAGAGGTAATGCCTTTGGCCGTGCCGCATACTTTGAAGTCCATGTCCCCCAAATGGTCCTCATCCCCCAAAATGTCCGAGAGAATCGCCACCCTCTCCCCCTCCTTCACCAAACCCATCGCTATGCCCGCTACGGGCGCCTTTATGGGGACTCCCGCATCCATCATCGCCAAAGTCCCTCCGCATACGGTGGCCATGGAGGAGCTGCCGTTGGACTCCAAAATGTCGCTGACAATACGTAAGGTGTAGGGGAATTTCGCCGCATCCGGCACCAACCCTCGCAATGCCCGCTCCGCCAATGCCCCATGCCCAATCTCCCGACGGCCCGGACCACGCAGCTGCTTCACCTCATTCACCGAAAAAGGCGGAAAATTGTAGTGCAACATAAACCTTCTGAAACTCTGCCCCTGCAAATGCTCTATGCGTTGCTCGTCCTCCGTCGTCCCCAATGTCGCTACCGCCAATGCCTGCGTCTCTCCCCGCGTGAAAAGCGCGGAGCCGTGTGCCCTGGGCAATACGCCAACCTCTATGCTAATAGGGCGGACTTCATCATGCGCTCGCTTCGCAATTCGCCCCCCACTCAAAATCATCTCCCGCATGTATTTGTATTTTAACTCCTCAAACACAAACCCCACCTTCTTCTCCATGCCCACAAGAGGCTGCTCCCCTTGCTTCACTCTCAACTCCGCCAAAAGCTGCGCCTTCGTCGCAGAAAGCGCCGCATAGCGCTCCTTCTTGTCGGCAATTTCATAGGCCGCTACAATCCCCGCCTGCGCCAACTGGTGGCACGCCTCCTGAAACTCCGGACTTATTTTCTCAGGTGCCTCAAAAATACGCGCCTTCTTCCCAAGCTGCGCACGCATCTGCTCCTGCATGGCCAACATGGGAGCACAGGCCTTCTGCGCACACTCCAATGCCGCCAACATCTCCGCCTCGGAAACTTCACCGGCCCCCCCCTCCACCATGACAATGGCCTCCTTGGAGCAGGCCACCACCAAGTCTATGTCGCTCTTCTCCCGCTGCTCATAGGTGGGGTTTATCAGCCACTCTCCGTCTATCCGGCCTATACGTACGCCCGCTATGGGCCCGTGAAAGGGCAAATCCGAAACCATCAGCGCCGCTGAAGTCGCTGTTATGGACAATATGTCCGGGTCATTCATATTGTCCGCAGAAATAACGTTGATAATCAGCTGAATCTCACAACTGAAACCCTCGGCAAACAAAGGCCTACAACTGCGGTCCACCAGACGGGACGTCAATGTCTCCTTCTCCGTCAACTTGCCTTCTCGACGAAAAAAACTGCCCGGAATCCGCCCCGCCGCACAAAGGTTCTCTTTGTATTCGACGGTGAGTGGCAAAAAATCCACGTCCCTCTTCTCGTGCGAAGCCACCGCCGTCGCAAGCAACATGGTGTCCCCATAGCGGAGTACCACCGCACCGTCTGCCTGCTTGGCCATACGGCCCGTCTCTATGGACAAACTCTGTCCACCCAATTCAATAACGTCCTTCAAATACATGTCTCTCTCCTATGCCTTCTCAGAAAAAACCCTCTTGGACGTTTTGATTTGAAGTCTGCAACCTCCACCCCCATATGGCCTCAATCCATTCTCTGGAAGCTCCAAACCTAAAATCAAAACGCAATCCCCAAGCGGCCTCTCCACCTTCATGTGCTGCCACTTCTCATGTAAAAAGGGGCGCCCAATGCGCCCCCACTTTCTCTCGCTATTTGCGAATACCCAATGAGTCAATCAGCTTCTTGTATCGCTCCAAATCCTTCTTCTTCAAATAGTCCAACAACCTCCTCCTTTGCCCAACCAGCTTCAATAAACCCCGCCGCGAATGGTGGTCCTTCTTGTGCGTCTTGAAATGCTCCGTCAAATAGGAAATACGCCGCGACAACAATGCCACTTGGACTTCCGGGGAGCCCGTGTCTTTCTCATGCGTCCTATAACGAACGACAATTTCTACCTTCTGCTCTGCATTCATCGCCATGCTTGCTTCTCCACCTCTCCCAAATTTCTATGCCTTCCCCATGGGAGGGAACAGGAAAGGCCTTTTGCCCCTTGCCCTAGGCTTATATGCGCCAGCCTCAGCCAGGTCAACTCTCCTTCTCTTCCCCCAAGAGACATGCCGGACTGCTCTCATAGGCTTTTATAATCTCCCGCACCAAACGGTGTCGCACCACATCCCTCTCCGAAAACTCCAAAAAACCAATCCCCTCCACCCCTTGGAGAATTTGCCTGGCATGCAAAAGCCCCGAGGGTTTCCCCGCTAAATCCACCTGCGTTAGGTCTCCTGTTATGACGGCCTTGGAGCACGGCCCCAACCGCGTCAAAAACATCTTCATCTGCTCAATGGTCGCATTCTGCGCCTCATCCAATATGGCATAGGCTTCATGCAACGTGCGCCCTCGCATAAACGCCAACGGCGCAACTTCTATCACCTCCTCCTCCATCCACTTCTCCACCCGTACCCCATCCATAAAGTCCCTCAACGCATCATATAGCGGACGTAAATAGGGGTCCACCTTCTGCGCCAAATCCCCAGGCAAAAACCCCAACTTCTCCCCCGCCTCCACCGCCGGCCGCGTCAACACTATCCTGCGTACCTTGCGCTCCATCAACGCCACCACCGCCATCGCTACGGCTAAATAAGTCTTCCCCGTCCCCGCAGGCCCAACCCCAAAAACAATGTCCTGCCTCCCTATCATCTCTACATAACGCTTCTGCGCTGCCGTCCGGGGCACAACCGCTCCACCCCCCAATCGCTTCAGTATCGGAGACGAAAACATGGGCTCTATCCCCTCCCCCCCTCTCTCTTTATAGCCCAATAACGCCCTCTCCATGTCCTCCAGCGTCAACCCCAAACCCAACTGCATATGCGTACATAACTCCTTGAGCAAACCCACTACCACCTGCACTTGCCCACCATCCTCCCCCTGGATGTCCACCTTCGTCCCCCTCTGCCCAATACGTACGCCCATGCGCCGCTCCAACCACCTGTAATTCTCCCCCTGGGGACCGGCCAGAGCCCTGGCCAACGCACTGTCAATAATTTCAAGCTGCATAAAAATTATTCGGAAGGTAACAACAATTCATATTCGGAAGGAGACTTTCGCAAATAACCATATGCGGTGTGCCACGGGTGACTCAAATCATCCGCCCTCAACAACCTCGCTTCCACAAGGTTCCCAAGTTCCTCCGGTACGGTTGCATTCTCCAAACGGTATACCTCTATGGCCGCTTCTATACGCGCTGTCTGCGCACGCGCAATGTGGCGCCGGAGTACCGGGTTTGTAAATACATTCCGCCCAGCACTCCACCCAAATATGTCCCCATTGCTGCCCGCACTTATCATGCTCACCACCATTAAATAAAAAAGAACTGCCCCTATCCGCCCACAAACCTTTAGCCACCTGCGCTGCCTCCCAGGCAAAACCTTGCCCCCATGGCTCGGAGAGGACAACTGTATGCACCCTTGCTCAACCAAATTCGCCAACGCACGAAACCCGTCAAACCTGCCAAGACAGGACAAATCCACCACCTTCCTCACCGAAAGGCCCATCTTCGCCAACTCATAAACCTGCCGCTCCGCTATGCCCAACATGCTCCGAGAGTCGCCCCACCCACCCCCTGCTAACTCGGGCAACGGCAATACCTTCTCTATCCTCGCCTCCTCATCCACAATCCGCCTCCTGAGTTCCGGCCACTCGTCCACTACCCTAAACCCATCCATTAATATGGACTCCGTGTTCAACCTCCCCCACGTCCCCTCACTGAGAACACTGTTCTCAAATTCATACTTCCCTGAGTCCCAGGTGAACAACTCATATAGGGCCTCCCTCATCTGCAACAAAACCAACTCGTTAAACTTCTCCTCCGGCAACAGCTTCCTCAGCGACAACACTTCCCTCAAACTGCGCCTCATCCTCTTGTGCACATCCAACGCAATGTCCAAATCCTCTTGGAGAATGAGTTCCGCCCTCAACAACATTTCACAAATGGTTTCCTGGCTTGACTTCCTCGAGTCCTCAACCCGGACAATCCACCCCTCTAAAAAGCTGACCCAAACCGTCCTCCTCCTGGATTTGAAACGCAAAGTCCCCGTCTTCGCCTGCTGGCTTATCAGCTGAAAAATGTCCGCTATGCGAAACTCCTTCAGTGTCCCTCTAAGTGCCACGCTGGTCCTTTAGGCGAAATACCCGGGTAATGGACAAAAAATATACCAAACCAAAAACCACAACAGGAGGTATGGCATAAATGGAAAAAGGTATCTCCAAATAGGGGACACGAATAAATTGCTGCCAATAAATGAGGGCGGACATCGCTAAACCAAATGCAAACCCATAAAGCACCCCCGGCATAAACCTGCCCGCATAGAGAAGCCCTGCCCCCGGCCAAAGCACATTTAAACTGTAAATGAATCGCTTGTGCTTCCTCCTATAACGCGCAGTGTCCAAACGCTTCCTCAACCCAAACAAAGGCTCTACCTCATGGCCCTCTTGCAAAAATACACGCGTACAGTCCAAACACGCCCCCCTGTCCATCGAAAGCATCTTCCTGCGGTAAATGCTCCCACACAACGCACACCTCGTGGATACATCTAAAAAATCCCCAAGAAAACTCAATAACAATATCACCCCCACCCCCCACAACACCATCCACGGCGTCAGAGAAAAGGAGGACTCAAACACCACCGCCCGGGCCAGCTGAATACGAATGAGCTCCAACTCCCTGTCCGTTCCCAACTTGGCCGCATCCAATATGTCTCGAGAGTCCAACCCCACTGTCTGCAAAAACGTGTTGGCTAAAATCGCTCCGCCTTCCGTTAGCGGACGTAACTCCAATAGCCTCGGCGTCCTCTCATAGGCCATCGCAAATAACTCCGCTATCCTGTCATATTCCTGCGCGTCTAACTCGGCTCCTTGCAACGCGGGCCACTGCAGCAAAAGCGCCAAATTGTAAAACGGCTCCCCCAAGGATAAGTCCACCCGCGCCGCCCTCTCAAACAACTCGTTCGCTTGCCCCATCTCCCCCTTCAAAAATAAAGCCACCCCAAGGTTGTTCAGCGCCCTCGGCTCCTCCGCCCTCAAACTCAATGCCCTCTTCAAATGCTCAATGGCCGCCTCGTTGTCCCCCCTCTTTAACTCAAAAGTCCCCAACGCCGCCAACTCTACAAAATTCCCCCGGGAAGTCCGCAACGCCTCCTTCCATGGCCTCGCCAATGCCTCCGTCCCAGGCCCCCCTAAGTCCAACATCCATAACTTCTCCGCTAATGTCCCACCAAAAACCGTCCTGTAGGCCAACCACTCCCCTGCAAAAGGCAATAGGCTCATCACCACAATAAAGGCCGCAACAAACAAACGCTCCGCTCGCCTTAAATAGAGGGCTGTTGCTAAAAAGAAAAAAAGAAAAACCACCACCAACCCTACACCCCATAGGAGTGGAAGGCATAATGTGCCCAATAAAACCGCCCACCCAAACCACTTCGGAAAACCTAACTTCTGAAAAAATGCATAAAAATCCGCAAATAAACAGGGTAAACTCCTCAAAAGCAAAACCAACATGACCAGCATCGCTGTCAAAACAAAACTGAAAAGCGAGGCAACCCCCACATCCGCAAACGTTGAGCGCCTATACCGCGGATCCGCCACCCAACTCCTCACCGTCTGCCATGCAAGCTGCGCACAACGACGCCAATCCTCAGGTAAATGCTGAAGACAAATACCCGTGGCGTCTATGTAGGTGGCAGGTAAATCCCCTGCCAACTGCATCGCCGCCTGAGACAACATTTGGGCCCCCGCCTTGTCACCCTGAATGTCGCGCGAGGCCGCCGCCCGCATAAGCCCAACAGCAAAAGCTTCAAATGCTCGCGCCCCCACCTTTAAACGCAAATGTACCAAAGCCTCCAATGCCCTCTTCTCCTCCTCAACCTCCCTCTTCATATGGGCCTCGTGCCAACGCTCCCAGGCCTTGTATAATTCGGCGTCCCCCACTTGGCTCGCTACCAAGCGAAGCCTCGGGCTTGACACCCCCACCTCCTCCGGCTCCTCCCCTCCTCCCAATAAACTACCCCCCTCCTCCCCCTGCC
>WQTM01000178.1 GCA_009786315.1 Pseudomonadota bacterium
CCATTGAGCCCTCCCCCCCACTGGAATCCGAAGACGACGCTCCTCAAGAGGCCCTCAACAACCTCGAGCCCTCCCCAGAAAAAATACCCCCTCCTCCTTCCCTCAAAGGCAAACAAGCCGTTGTGTTGCTGGTGATTGGTGGGGGTGTTGCTCTCATTGCTTTGGTTTTTCTAATTCTCGTCTTCGCAGGCGCTTGACAGCAAGGCCCCCTCCGCTAAGGCCCTCCGCTTTCTCTCTTTCTCTGCCCCCCCTTCTCCCCAAAAAAAAGGCGCCCCCTCAACAAGGGCGCCCCTTTCGTTTGACGACGTGGAACAAATTATGCGCGGAAATTCTGAATAATCGCTTTCTGCGTGTCATGCTGCATTTGCATCATGTTCGTAATCATCGAAATCATCCGGTTGTAGGCTTGCATCTGCTCCTGGTATTGCATCATCGCCATGTCTTTCTCTTGCTGGCTCTTCTTCGGATCATTCATGGTGGCCATCGTCGCATTCAAATCCGGCGCTTTGACGCCACTGAGCAACGAAGAGAGGCTGTTGGGGTCAGCAGCACCACTGGTCGCAGCGGTTCCAGAAGCAGAAGCCGCGCCTGAGGTGGAAGCTGCGCCTGAGGAAGAAGCCGTGCTCGAGGTGGAGGAGGCAGAAGAAGAAGAGGTGGAAGCCGTACCACCAGAAACTTGCTTCAACAAATCCAAAATCTCCTTCAAGCGATCCTCGAGGCTTGGAGGCGTCACGGACACACCATCGCTGGTCGTCCTCTGGCTGGGTTGAGAAACCAGCTGCTGAATCTTCGCCATGAACGCATCAATGCCTTCATTTTTGGCGCTTTTGAGTTGATTGGCCAGGCTATCAATGCCTTTTCCTGCAAGTTTATTCAGACCTAAAAGGTTGCTCAATGCACGTGCGGGAGCAGGCAGCCGAGAAAGGGCTTTTCCTGCAAGACCTTTCAAAAGGCCTGCACCCTGGTTAATAAAGCCGTCTGTAATGGACTTCAGTCCAGAAGTAACGCTGCCTATAACCGTCTTTGCAACGGTCTTAACTGCGCCACTCACTGCCTTCTTAATTCCGCTAAACAAACCCATGGTGCTTCTCCTTTGTGGTGATTGGTTCCATTTTATTATCCGTACTTTTCTCAAAAAGTTTCTCAGACAGGCAATCTTTTTTTAAAAAAAATCTCTTTCCTATAACCCATTAAAAATTCTTCGAAAAAAAAGCCCCCCGGCCCCAACCCAAGCGGTTTTAAGTCTATCTTATTTTAAATGTCAAAAAAATAAGCTCAAAAACTCTAAACCGGCTTCAAATGGACTTGAGCGTTGCAGCAACTCAAGCCAACTTGAAACCGGTTTAGGCTTTCTTATAAGTGTCTATTCTTCCGTTGGTGTGCCGGATTCCTTTTCAATCGCCGTCAACATTTCCTGCGCAAGGCGCCTTGCCCGAATGCCTTGCTCATTCGTCCCGTCGGGATCCATCTCCACCGCTGCCTTCAAGTCATTCACTGCCTCAACAACCTTCGCCTGGTAGAGATAAACCTCAGCTCGGTTGACGCAGGAAGCAATGTCTTGTGGGTTTAACTCCAAGGAACGATTGAGACTTGCCAAGGCCGTATCCAGGTTGAACTCCTCGTCTGTCAACCCGGCTTCTTTGGCCTCCAGTTGAATGGCACCTAGGGCTGCGTGGAAATACCAGATGTCTGGATCCAACGCGACGAGACCTTCATAAATAACCTTCGCGTCCTTATAGCGACCTTGCTGAAATAGGTTGTAGCCCATTTCGGCAATATAAATCATCTCAGGACCGCTGATGGCATGTAAGTCCTTCAGCTTTATCTCCCCACGAGCATATTTTGCAAAGCGCTCCGGGGTATAAAGTTTCTCCTTCCAATCGGCGTCTACCTTTGCCGTCTTCTCCTCTGAAACAACTTCTGTAGCTGCTGCTGGTTTGGAATCGTCTGTCATCGAACATTCTCCCATTCTTCTGCTTTAAACCAAATGCTTGAAACCACTTCTTTAACAAAGCGCACCTGAAACCACTACCCCAAAACGAAGCTCTCTCTTATGCCCCCAATTCCTCTCCCCCAAAACAACTTTTTTTTATTTTCGAAAAAAACACTCCAGTTTACTCTCGCCCCCCTCGGCTCCCCCACTGGACTTCCCAAAAAAAAGGCGCCCCTCCAACAAAAAAGGGCGCCCTCATTTTGATGAGTTGGAACAAATTATGCGCGGAAATTCTGAATAATCGCTTTCTGCGTGTCATGCTGCATCTGCATCATGTTCGTAATCATCGAAATCATTCGGTTGTAGGCCTGCATCTGCTCCTGGTATTGCATCATCGCCATGTCTTTCTCTTGCTGGCTCTTCTTCGGATCGTTCATGGTGGCCATCGTCGCATTCAAATCCGGCGCTTTGACCGTGCCCATCAACGAAGAGAGGCTGTTGGGGTCGGCAGGAGCGCTGGCTGCAGATGAACCAGAAGTCGCGGCCGTTCCAGAAGTCGCAGCCGTCCCAGAAGTCGCAGCTGTTCCAGAGGTTGCAGCTGTTCCAGAAGACGCAGCCGCACCCGTGCTCGCAGCAGCTCCTGCTGCACCGGCGGCTCCTGCATTGCCAGAAACCACTTGCTTGAGCAAATCCAAAATCTCCTGCAAACGCTGCTCAAGGGTCGGGGGGGTTACGGATACACCATCGCTGGTCGTCCTCTCTTTGAGTTGGTTAATCAGCTCCTTAATTTGGTCAAAAAGCGCATCCGTGCTGCTGCTTGAGCTGCACTTGTCGCATTGGCTTTGGCTCGCAGCGCTCTTGTCTTCTGTTTTATCCAGGCCAAAAAGTTTGCTCAATATGCCGAGGGGATCCGCCAAACGAAGGGCTTGGTTCGCCAAACCTTTGAGACCATCGCCTCCTTGGTTAGAAAAACCGTCCGTAATTGACTTCAGTCCAGAAGTCACATTGCCCAAAAGCCCACCCGCAACGTTGCTAACTAGGCTACCTAAAACCGGTTTTGCTATAGCACCAATAATAGCTCCAAACATTTTGTTTCTCCTTATCTGTGGTTAATGTTGTCTGTAAGATACATGAAGATTATCTGCCTTTGTCGGAAAAAGTTTCTTCCCTTACCCATCTTTTTTCAAAAAAAAAGTCCCCTCTCTTAACCTGCCGAAATCCCTTCCTTAAAATGGTTCCCCCCCCTCTTCGGCTATATCTCCCTGCCCCAAAACCTTCCCTGGGACGCTGTTTCGAATGCTTTTGGGGGCCCAATAGCTGTCAGCGAGGCAACATAATTTGCGCGACGGCTTTGGCTTGAATTTCAGAAGGCAACTCTTGGTAACTCATCACAGGAAGCGGGGGGTTAAACTCGTGCGCCAACATGGCGTATACATAGCGCCTCACCTGCATCTTCGTCAGAATAACAGGCCTTTGGGCTGAAGGGCTCACAGAGCCACATTCGCGCCGCACCGCTTGAATAATGTCCCGGGAAATTTCAGGCTCTATCGCTAAATAGGCAATGCCACTGGCCGAATATTTGATGGACTCTTGAATAATCCGCTCTATCTCCCCGTCCAACAAATAAACCATCAGCGAAGTCCCCCCTTGAGCATGCTTGCTCGCTATGGGCCGCTTGAGGGCCGCGCGTACACGCTCTGTCAACATGACACTGTCCGTCTCTTGTTGGCCATTCTCCGCAACCGCTTGCAAAATACTTCGCATGTCCCGAATCGACACACCCTCGTCTACAAGCCGCTTCAGTATCTCCGTTAACTTCACAATGTTGACAACCCGCGGAATGGTCTCCTTAATGAGGGTAGGAGAAATTTTGTCCAACTCGTCCAACATGAATTGGGTCTCCTGTACCCCCACAAAGTCGGGAGCATAACGCTTGAGTACCGCCGACAAATGTAAAATGAGAAAAGACGGTATGTCCCATACGGAGGAGCCTGTGGAGCGTAGGGTCTCTGCGTGGGAGCTCGGAACCCAACACGCCGCTTGCCTCGTGGCAGGGTTCATGCTCGAAATCCCCTCTATCCCCAACATCTTCAGGCGCTCCGCCTTCTCGTTTACCAGCACGTGCTTGAGCACCACCTGCCCTACAACCAAGGGGACTTCATTCACAGCAATAGAATACGTCGCGGAGGGAAAACCGGCTACCCGGCGTACGCGTATGCCGGGAAAACGTATCCCAAGCTCCGTAAATAAACCATTCCGCATAAACGGAATAAGCTCGGACATGAAACGCCCATGGTCCAAACTCGGGTCCACAAATTTGGTCAAATCCGAGGACACCTCCAAAACCACCGGCGTTACCATCGGTATAAACATTTCTGAGTCCGGGTTAATGGGCGGGGGGGGGGCCTCCGAGGACCTCAATACCGCATCCTCCTCCCCTCCCTCCCCTTCCGCGTATACCGGTACCGGCCCCGAGGGCTCCCCCTCCTTCTTCATCATCCAATAACCTAAAGCCCCCAGCACCCCTCCTAATAATAGAAAAGGCACCGTCGGAAGCCCAGGTATTAGCCCAAACGCCAATAACATGCTGCCGGCAATCGCCATCGCCCTCGGGTAACGGGAAAGTTGCGTCGTTACGTCCTTCCCTAGGTGCGTGCCTTCCTCATCCCCTGCTACACGCGTGACAATAATGCCGGCAGAAGTCGAAATGAGAATCGCCGGAATCATCCCCACCAAACCATCCCCTATCGTCAATAAAGTATATTTCCGGGCCGCATTGGCTATGGGCATCCCCTTCATCATCACCCCAATGGCCAGCCCTCCAACAATGTTTACCACCGTTACAATAATGTTGGCTATGGCGTCGCCTTTCACAAACTTCATGGCCCCGTCCATCGCCCCCATCAGAGAGCTCTCCCTCTCCAAATCCCTGCGGCGACGCTTGCCCTCCTCCGAGTCAATGACGCCCCCTCGCATGTCCGCATCAATGGACATCTGCTTGCCTGGCATCGCATCCAAAGTAAAACGCGCCCCTACCTCGGAAACACGCTCGGAACCTTTCGCAATAACAAGAAAATTGACGATGACCAGAATGATAAAAATAATGGCGCCAACAACAAAATTGCCCGAAGCAACAAAATTGCCAAAAGCAACAACAACTTCACCAGGGTCCCCCGTGGAAAGAATCAACCGCGTCGTCGAAACGGAAAGCGCAAGCCTATAGAGTGTCGTCAACAATAACAAAGTCGGAAAAACCGACAAACTCAAAGCCTTGGGTACATAAAGCGAAATCAGCAAAATTAAAACCGACAAACTGATGTTGACTGTCAACAAAACGTCCAACAACGCAGGCGGTAGCGGAATCAACATCATCCCGATGATGGCAACCACCAACCCAGCTAAAAGAATGTCAGAGTATTTGTTAATGAACTGATTCATGCCGAAGGCACCCGCCCCCTGACTTCCCTCAGAGCTCCCCCTAAGTCAAATGAAAATCCCACATGAAACGCATGTGGGCGCCAATAAGCATACAAACTTAGAATAAGCCCCCACATTTAAATATGGAAAACAGGCACCCCAGGCGTGCATGCTGCCCTCATGAAGCATGACTGTGCCAAAAACCTCAGCGCGCAGCCAAACTGCGAAGCAACAACAACAACGCCTTGGCTTTTTTGTGCAACTTGTCCTTGGGCGGCAACAAACGTACGGCTGACAACAAGTCTTCAGCCGCCTGCGTAGATTGCCCCATCGCAAACCTCACCTCCGCCCGGCCAATCAAAACCGAAGCGTCCTGCGGAGCCAAACGCACCGCAATGTCAAAAGCTGCCAACGCATCCTTCGCATTGCCCGCCGCCAACTCCACCACCCCCAATGCCTTGGCAAAATAAATGTCTGTAGGACAAATGGCATAAAGCCCTTGAAACAATGTGCGGGCTTTCTCAATCTTCCCCTGCATGAAAAATTGATGGCCCAACCGCGCAATACTGTAAAGCTCTGCGCCCGTATAACCGCGTACCTCTTTTAGGCTCGCTTTGCGGTCTGCCCAACGTCGCAAAACTTCTTTTGAGAATATAGTCGGTTGCTTCATCTTTCACTCGTCGTTCACCCAACGGCCGGCCATCACGCCCTTCAATAGCCCTCTTCTTGTTGCGCCTCCCTGCGAAGCCTCTCAATCTCCCCCAGGGTTTCGCTCACTTCTCCCACCAATTGCAACATGCTTTCTTCATAGGCCAACATGGACTTGAGACGCTCCAGGCGCTCTGCCGGCACATTCAGCGTCAGCAGTTGCTTCTGGAGTTGCCCCAGTGACTCGGGAGAGCCACGCTCCAAAGCTTGCGCCAATGCCTCGCGCTCTGAAAAACCATCGAAAGGCTCCTCCCCCAATGGCATGAGCGGGGCTGGCAACCGCAACTCTTCTGAGGAATGGGCCGGGCCTATAAACTCCAACAAAGCAGCAGAAGCCAGTGGGAGGGCGCGGGGGTCCTTCTTCCGGTTTGTACGCCTGGCGTCCAACTGCGAGGAGCGAACCAGCTTCTCATGGACATTTTTCGCCCCCCCCCATGGCCACATGGAGGGCTTCGGCGATGATGAGTTGATGTTTGTCATGTCTTGTTATTCTCTTTGCGAAAGTACATTTTGTTGCGTCAGCGAATAGACAAAATTCAAAACTTCAGCCACTGCATCATAAAGGCTCTCCGGAATCTCCTGCCCAACCTCCACTCGAAACAAAGCCTCTGCCAAGCTAACATTGCGCAATATAGGAATGTTGTTGGCTTTTGCAATCTCTTGAATTTTGTCGGCCCGAAGGTTCAGCCCCTTGGCAATCACCCGCGGCGCACTGTCCTTCTCCTTGTCATATTTCAGCGCAACGGCAATCTCTGGCTCATCCACCATAAAAAGAGGCTAGCAAAAGCCATATGCGCTTGCCAACCTCCTCTAAGAAGAAATGTCAGGGTGGCTTAGGTGATAGACAAAATTCAAAACCTCGGCCACAGCATCATATAATTCCTCAGGTATTTCATTCCCCACCTCCACCCGAAACAAAGCATGCGCCAAGGGCACATTCCTGAGCACTGCAACGTCATAACGGCGAGCCAAGGCCTTTATGCTTTGTGCCCGGCTGTCCAGCCCCTTGGCAATCACCCGCGGCGCACTGTCCTTCTCCTTGTCATATTTCAGCGCAACCGCCACATGCTCCGGGTTCGTCACCACAACCGTCGCCTCCGCAACCGCCGCCATCTGCGCCCCCTCCACAATCTCATGGTGCATCTCCTTGCGCTTGGCCTTGTTGTGCGGATCTCCCTCTGACTGCTTATACTCACGCTTCACCTCATCCACACTCATCTTCAACTGCTTTCGGTAACTGTAGTGCTGAAACCATACGTCAAAAATGGCAAAAGCCAAATAGGCCAAACTAACACGTACAACCAGTCGAAAAATCAACTCCCCCAACAACGCCATCGTCACGTTGGCTTGCTGCGTTACCGTCAGCGTAATGAGTCCCAACGCACTCCTGACAACAAGGTAGGCAACATAGCCGGTGACACCCATCTTCACCAGGGACTTGGGTAACTCCATGAGTTGCCGCTTGGAAAATAGGTTCTTAAAACCGTTAATGGGGTTTAGCTTCTCTATCTTCGGCGTGAGTACCTTGGGGCTAAACAAAGCCCCTACCAATAAAAAATCCGTCAGCCCCCCCACCAACGCACAACTTAAAACCACCGGCAGCGCTAGCAACAATACATTCCATAGCCCCATCGTTAGGGCGTCTTGTGTCGCTTGAAACAAAACCTCCGGGTGAGCAATCGCATGAAACCCAAATAGAAACATCGCACGAATGCGCTCCTCCCAAAACGGCCAAATCGCCTTCAACATCCCCATCGCGACCACAAAACCCAAAACCCCCTTCAAATCCTGACTCTTCCAAACATTGCCCTGCTCCCGCGCATCCCGAATCTTCTTGTCGGTAGGTTCCTCTGTCTTTTCTCCTCCCTCTGCCATGGACGCTGCCTTCCCCCCTAGCCTAGAAGGCCTATCGCTCGTCTAAAATTCAAAAACATAGCGCCATATTCCTGGACAAATCGCCCAAAAATTAAATGCAATGAAACAATCACCATCAACGCCGTAACCGCCGGCTTTATTTGCATGGCCATGAAAAATACTTGAATTTGAGGGGCCGCTCGGTTGATGACGCCAAGGGCTGCCTCCGTCAAAAATACGGCAAGCAATACGGGTGAGGCCAATGCCAACCCAATGCGAAATAAATCGCCAAATACCCGCAACACCACCTCAAAAAATGGCCCCAACCCAAAAGAAAACCGAGGAAACTCATTCAACGGTAACTTCAAAAAACTGTCGGCCAAATTCTCTATAACCCAATGGTGCCCATTCAATGTCAAAAACAATACCACCACCAACTGCAACTTTAGAGAGGAATATAGCGTCACTTGGCGCTGAACCTGCGGCACCATCATCTGCGCCATCGTCGCCCCCGAAAACATGTCCATAAACGCCCCCGCCGTCCCCGCCGCTTGAAAAACCAAATCCACGATAAACGCCAATGCAAAACCAATAAAAACTTCCTTTAAAAACAACGCTAAATAGGGAATAAACCCCATCGGAATTTGTGCGGCCTGCTCTGCCACTGCGGGAAACAACACCACCCCCAATACCACACCTAGGCTTATCCGTACCTGCCCGGGTATGCTCTCCCCTCCTAAAAATGGCGTGAGAATAATAACCGGTAACAACCGCGCCAAAATCAACGCCATCGAAAAAACAACCAAACTAAAATCAACCCGAATCCCAAACTCATTGCGCGCTTGAGTTAGAATTTCATCCAAACTCATGGAGCAACCAAATTGGGAAACTGATCAAAAATTTTATAGGCAAACCTTAGCAGCTGCGCCCCCATCCACGCACCCGCAAAACCCAATGTGCCAAATACTGCAATAAGCTTGGGAGCAAAAGAAAGCGTCTGCTCTTGAATTTGCGTCGTCGCTTGCAAAACAGAAATGGTGACGCCCACCACTAAACTCATCAACACGGGTGGCGCTGCCGTCAATAACACAAGGTACAAAGCTTGCTGCGTGAGTGAAGTCAGTTGATGCATGGCAACGCTCCTTTGTCAGAGATAACCAGAAACCAGTCCCTTGGCGATAAGGTACCAACCATCCACCAATACAAAAAGCAGCAACTTAAACGGCATGGATATGGTCGTCGGCGACAACATATGCATGCCCAATGCAAGCAAAATGTTCGCCACCAACATGTCCACAACAATAAATGGAATAAATAACAAAAACCCAATCTGAAAAGCTTGCTTTAACTCCGAAACCACAAACGCTGGCGTGAGTACCAGAAAATCATCCGCCCCAATCCCCTCCCTCTCCGCCGGCGCCCGCATCTTCCGCGCAAGGTTATAAAAAAGCGCCTTGTCCTTCGCCGTCACCCGCTTCTTCAAAAATGCCCGCAAAGGCTCCCTCGCCCTCTGCACCGATTCTACCAATTGCCCCGCTGACTTCGCAGAAAGTAACCCCTCACTGTTCTCTATGCTCGCCGGGTTCGCCTCCCGGTACATCTCCTGAAGCGTGGGCGACATAATATAAACCGTCAGTATAATCGCTAGCCCCGTTATCACTTGCGTGGGCGGAATCTGCTGCGTGCCTATGGCGGAACGTACAATGGACAACACTACAGAAATTTTGACAAAACTGGTCACCATCAACAATACAAATGGCGCAAGCCCCATCGCCGCCAAAACCAATAACAACACCATCGGCCGACTCGCATAGGAGTCCGGCGTTATGGTCTCCACCGACAATGCCTGCCCCTTGCCTCGCCCCTGCGCCAAAACCCACATGGGAAATAAAAATACCGCCCATAACCCAATTTGAAAAAATCGCGCATTCCAAGTCCTCACAACTCTCCCTCCTTCGTTGCCTTCCGCTCCAAAAGCTTCTTGAGAAACAAACCCGGCTCGCCCGATGGCTTGCTGCTGCTGAGCGCCTGCTCCACTTCCTCCGCATCCAACTTCGACAAAACCGTCAATTCCCTCTCCCCATTCGATAATAAAAAATAGTCCTTCACCACCTTCACCAATAACAAACTCTTCCTCGCATCCACCGAAACCCGCTCCACTACCCAAATGGCCCCACGCCCCCTCCCGTCCCTTAGCCTTAGAAGACGCTTCCCCCCCCAGCTCAGCAGAATGTAGGCCAACAAAATAACCCCTGCCAAAACCAATAAAGTCTGAAACAACATCCACCCAAGCCCTAACTCAAGCGGAGGCAGCTCAACGCTCGACTCCGGTGGGACTTGCGCGCTGGCGAGCACAATAGCCCACCCTCGAAACAGCAGGGACATCTCTCTCGCTCCTGCAAAAATTCGTCCTATGTGCCTTCAACTGCAATCAGCCGTATGCCCAACTGCCCGTCAAACTCAACCAGCTCACCCTGCCCAACCGTCTTCCCGTTGACAACCAAATTCAATGGGTCCGACGCAAGCCGCCCTAAGTCAATGACGTGCCCTACCCTCATCTCAACCACTTCTTCTAAAGTCACTGGAATACGCGCAAGCTCAACAACCAGCCTCAATGGCACATCACTTAATAATGGTGCTGCACTTATTTGGTTTGCTTCCATGCTTTCCCCTTTTTCTCCCCCCATCGAAGAATTTTCTAATAACGCCCCCAAAACTATCTCCTCAACCTCCGCCTTGTAGCCCCTCCCGTCAAACCCAAGCCGACAACCCAAATGCCCCGAAAACCCTCTCCCTAAACGTAACTCCGCCCTCCCCTCCTCCCGCTTGTCAGGCCTTAGGCTCAGCTTGTCCAAAAGGACGACGGCCCCAGGACAAAGCTCTCCAAATTCGGCCACAGGAATCTCCGCATGGCCAATCTCCGCACGCAAAAACATCTCGGGCAATACAAGACGAGACTTCGCTCGAATTAAACTCTTCTGCATTCGGTATGCACGGGCAGGCGCATCTGCATGCGGCTGCAATTTCGCCAACACCGTCGCAGGAATGAAAAATCGAAAATACCCCGCACAACCACCTATGTTCACCGACAAACTCATCAACACCATCTGCGTCTCCGACGCCATCAATGACATGATGGATTTGCTGCTGCTGAAAATATTGTCCAGGCGAACGTGCACCTTCCCCACCTCAGCATTCACAAACATCGCTCTCAAAACCTGCAAAGCGAGAAATTGGAGAAC
>WQTM01000179.1 GCA_009786315.1 Pseudomonadota bacterium
AGGCCAAGGCCCCGCAGGGCGCCGTTTTTTTTTGGTTACTTTTTTTTTGCGCGCGCAAAAAAAAAGTGACTCGCCGAGAGGCGAAAACCTGCCTGGAGGGCAAAAACATGCCGGGCCGCATGGCCCATAAAGACATTTCTCAGTTAAGAGGGCCCGGGCCGCAGGCCCAGAAAGAACAACGCCCGAAGGGCGAAGAGAAACATTTCAAAAAATGGCCCGGGCCGCAGGCCCAAAGAGAACAACGCCCGGAGGGCGAAGAGAAACATTTCGAAAAACGGCCCGGGCCGCAGGCCCAGAGAGAGCAATGCCCGGAGGGCAAAGAGAAACATTTCAAAAAACGGCCCGGGCCGCAGGCCCAAGAAAACATATCTCAGTTAAGAAAGGCCCGGGCCGCAGGCCCAGGAAAGAACAACGCCTGGAGGGCGAAGAAAGCCGGGCCGCATGGCCCAAAAAATTAGGGTGAAAAAACGTTGCTGAATGTCGCCCGCAAGGCTTCCCTCCCACCCTCCGGTACACCCATTTGCTCAAACACCGCCTCGGCAAACTCTACTGGGGCAAAACCGGAGGCCGTCACCACCAGAGGGGCACTCACGGCGCGCTCCCTGCAAAAGAAACCCTCGCCCTTATATTCAGGGGCATAGCGGCGGAGCTCCTCAACGCTGTTGCCGGTGTGCGGCCTGTCGTCCAACAGGGCTGCGCGGGCCAGCAGGGTTACTGCGCTGCCGGAGGCCGCAACGGGCAAACCTGCGGACACCGCTTGCCTCAAAAGGCGCGTTAAGTCCGGGCGCTCCTGGCGGAGCCAATATTCGCTGCCGGGAATAATGAGTAGGGCGGAGTGCAGCAAATGCAAGCGGGGCAACTCTATGTCCGGCTTCAACACAAAACCGGCCAGGCTGCATACGGGTTTTGAGTCCAAGCTGACGGTGGAGACACGCAGGCCCCCCAAACGCCTCAACTCACACAAAGCGAAAGAGGCCTCCCAGTCGGCATAGTCCGTTGCCAGGAGGACGTGGACGGTTTTCATAGGCGGCCTCCCAAAAGTTTGGACACCACCTCGGTGGTGCTATGCCTCTTCTCGTCCCCCGCTATTGCCACCCGCCCACCATAGGCTTCGGTTTCGGCGCGCTCCGGTATGCTGCCTGGGCTATAGTCACGGCCCTTCACGTGTACGTCAGGCCTCAAAGCGCGAATGAGGTGGCGCACATTCAACTCCTCAAACACCAACACCCAGTCCACACACGCGAGGGCACACAAAAGCTCCGCGCGCTCCTCCTGGGGGACAATGGGGCGGGGGGGCCCCTTGAGGGTGCGTACGGAGGCGTCGGAGTTGAGGGCAACGAGGAGGACGTCGGCCTCCTGCTTTGCACCCTGCAAATAGCGGACGTGCCCCACATGCAATAAGTCAAAAGCACCGTTGGCAAGGGCCAGGGTTTTGTTTTCCAGGCGCGTTGCCTTGGCCATTTCAATGGCTTCGCCGAGTGTCAGCAGCTTTTCCACGCAGTGTCCTTGCAACTTCCTCTAAAAATTCCCGCTTGCCAATGGTGGCCGTCCCTTGCTTTTGCACCACCAGGGCCCCCGCTATGTTGGCCAACCTCGCCGCCACAAAAGCACAGTTGGAGGCCGCAAAGGCCAAAGCAAAACCGGCCAACACCGTGTCCCCCGCGCCCGTGGCGTCCACCGCCGCCTCCAAGCCGTGTACCGGCAAAAACAACTCCTTGCCTTGCCGGTGGAATATGGCCATACCCGCTTTGCCGCGCGTTGTCAGCAGCCACTCGCAGGAAAGCAACTCAAAAGCCTTGTGGGCAGCTGCCCGCAGCTGTTGTGGCGTTTGTGTCGGCATTTGGGTGAGGGCTTGCAACTCCGGCTCATTGGGTTTGCATACGGTGGCGCCGCGCAGGGAAAGCAACGCATGGCGCGAGTCCACGCACAACTTGCCGCCGCGCGCTGTGTGGCGGGCCAACACCTCGCATGTTTCTGCGCACAGGGCCCCGGCGCCATAGTCGGAAACCACCGCCACGTGGCAGCCTTTCAGCGCTGCTTCCAGTTTGGAGGCCAAACGGCGGCGTAGGGGTTGGGGCCAGGGGCCTGGGTGGCCCCTGTCTATGCGTAACATTTGTTGCAGGGTGGTTCCCTCGGCGCCTGCCAATATGCGTGTTTTGGTTTCTGTCTCCAGCAAAGCGGAGTGGACAGCCTGCAACTCAATGCCGGTTTCTGTTGCCAGGCGGCTTAGTTGTCGCCCCATTTCGTCCTTGCCCAGGGCCCCAACGGCCACCACCCGCCCCCCTAGGGCACGTATGTTGGCCGCCACATTGGCACCGCCGCCCAACTTCACCTCGCTGCCTTCGTGGCGTAGCACCAATACGGGGGCCTCACGGCTAATACGCTCGCTTTTCCCATAAATATAGTGGTCGGCCACCAAGTCCCCCAGGAGGGTGGCGCGTACCCGGGGAAAGTGGGCAATGGTTTTGAGGAGGGTGGAGGAGGACATCACCGCTTCCCTGCCGCGCCCCCTGCCAAAGGCTCCGCTGCTTTCGCAACCTGTACGGGCCTAAACAGGAGGAAGGTGGAAGCCCAGGCAAAATGCTGCTCGCAGGCCTTCTGCCAAAGTTCCTCAGGCACCGTCTCCGGCGTCGCCATCGCAAGGCTGGAAACCCCCGCCAGGCGGAGTTTCCTCTGGGTTTTCTCCATGTGCCGCTCTATCACCTCCGGTTGCCACTCCCTCGCCTCTCCAAGCCCCAATACAAAAATACGCTTGCAAGGCAAACTCTCTCCCGCCGCCAGCAGGAGGGACTCCTCGGCCTCCCCGCGGAAATAGGCCTCCTGCAAAAGGCGGGACAAATAACCGTACATGCGCCAGTCTACAAAATTGGCAAGCCCCCGCATGGGGCGCTCATCCGTCCTCACCCATAGGCACAGGCTGTCTATGCCGTTGAGGCTGTCGAGGGCTTGCAAACTGGGGACAAGCGGCGTCATGGGTGTCCTTTCAGTCCTTGGTCATGTTGGAGGCCAGGCAGTCCAACAAACCGTTGATGAAGGCTGAAGAGTTCTCCGTTCCAAACTTCTTCGCTAACTCAATGGCCTCGTTCAATGTCACCTTCTTTGGAATGTCTTTTCGGTATTTAAGCTCAAAAACACCCAGCCGCAAAATATTGCGGTCAATTTTTGACATGCGCTCCAAACGCCAGTGGTGGCTGTGCGCATCTATCAGCGCGTCTATCTCCTCTATGGCCTCGCATACACCCTCCACCAACTCCACCGCAAAACGGTGCGCCACCTCCTGCTTCGGCTCCTCCTGCGCGTGTACGGCCCAGGCCCACTCCAGTGCCTCCTCTATGGAAACCCCTCCTGAAACGTCCAACTGGTAAAGTGCTTGCAATACACGCTCGCGCGCCAGCCTACGTGTCCCCGGGTTAGCTGTCTTCAAGCTTGGAAATCCTCGCAAAGAGGTTGGCCATCTCCACACAACTCGCCGCCGCCTCGGCCCCCTTGTTGCCACACTTCAACCCCGCGCGGTCCATGGCTTGGGCAACATCATCACACGTCAGCACCCCAAAGGAAATGCTGCAGGAGGCGGAGGCGGCAAGCTGCGCCAGCTGGGCTGCAACCGCAGAGGCAATGTATTCAAAATGCGGCGTCTGCCCGCGAATGACGCAGCCTAGGGCAATAATGCCTACATATTTTTGTGTTTGCTCCAAACGCTTCACCAGCCCCGGCAACTCAAAGGCCCCCGGCACGCGAAATACCTCCACCGCCTCCTCCGCTATTTTCAAACGGCATAGCATGTCCAAAGCCCCTTTCAGCAGGGCGTCGGTTATCAACTCGTTGAAGCGGCTTTGGCAAATGGCAAAACGGCCTTTGGGGGGGGTGCAGCTTCCTTCTGTTATTGTCATAGGTTCCTCGGTGTCTGCCTATTGCTTTGGGCGTCTTGGGGGGGCGGGGGCTTCGCCAAGCTTGCTATAACGTACAATTTCCAAACCATAACTCTCCAGGCCCACCATGCGCTTTATGCCGTGAGAAAGCAAGTGGAGGCGCCGAATGCCCAAAGTCCTCAAAATTTGAGCGCCCAACCCTACTTCACGCAGGCCCTCTGAGTGGCCCCCTCTCCCTGCCCCCAGCCTGGAGCGACGCAGGGGCCCTGGCGCTTGTGCCCCCTGCAAATAGAGCAATACGCCGCGCCCCTCCTTGCCAATGGCTTCAAAGGCCTGGCGCAAAGTCCCCCTCCCCTCCGCGTGCTCCAACAAGTCCCCCAAAGCGTCTGCACGGTGTACGCGCGTCAAAATGGGGAGTTTGGAGGAGAGGCGGCCTTTCACAATGGCCCAGTGTACTTCGGGTTGTACGTCGGCCATAAAGGCATAGGCCACGCACTCCCCCAGGGGGCCTTTTTGCAAGGCAACTTGGCCTATACAGCGTATAAATTGCTCTCTGGAGAGGCGGTATATAATGAGGTCTGCCACGGAAAGCATGTGCAGGCGGTGGCGCTTGGCAAAACGCAGCAAGTCGGGACGGCGCGCCATTGTCCCGTCGTCCTTCATAATTTCGCATAGCACACCGGCGGGAAACAACCCCGCCATGCGGGCCAAGTCCACGGAGCCTTCGGTTTGCCCTGTGCGTACCAACACCCCCCCCTCCCGTGCTTGTAGGGGGAAAACATGCCCGGGGCGTACCAAGTCGCTGGGCTTGGCGCGCGGCGCGACGGCGGTGAGTATGGTTTTGGCCCTGTCAGCGGCGGAAATGCCCGTCGTCACCCCCTTCGCCGCCTCAATGGAAACCGTAAACGCCGTTTGGAAGGGGGAGGAGTTGTCGGAAACCATCATCGGCAAACGCAATTGGCGTATGTGCTTCTCTGTCAGCGGCAGGCATATGAGGCCGCGCCCGTGTTTGGCCATAAAGTTAATGGCGGCGGGGGTTACTTTTTGGGCCGCCATCACCAAGTCCCCCTCATTCTCCCTGTCCTCGTCGTCCGTCAATATAACCATGCGCCCCTGGCGAATTTCTTCTATGGCGCGCTCTACACGTGCAATGCTTTTTTTGTCGGAAGCGAGTAACATGCCTCCCACCTCTAAACCTCTGCTGCGCAAAGCGCAACCCATGCTTGGCCTTCGTCCCCCCCTATGAGCAGTGTCCTTCCGTTTTTGCTATATATGAGTCTCGGGGCTGTGGTGGGCCTCTTGGCGGGTATGCTGGGTGTTGGGGGGGGCTTTGTTATTGTCCCCGCACTCATGTTTATTTTTGGCATGCAGGGCCTGGGGGGGGACATGGCCACCCAAATGGCCGTGGCCACCTCCCTGGCCACCATTATGGCCACCTCCCTCTCCTCCGCCCACGCCCACCACCGGCGCCACTCGGTGGACTGGCCTTTGTTTTTCCGCACCAGCCCCAGTTTGTTTGTGGGGGCGTTGGGGGGGGCCTGGGTGTCCAGCCTTTTGCCGGGCAGTGCTGTGCGTATGGTATTTGCCCTTTTCGCTGTTTTCATGTCCTTCCAAATGGCCTTGGAGAGGCACCCCCAGCAGGCGAGGGCTTTTGGGGCCTGGGGGTTTGCGGTGGGGGGCAGCCTTGTCGGTTTGCTTTCGGGCCTGGTGGGTATAGGGGGAGGCTCCCTGTTGGTGGTGGGCTTTTCACTCTATGGCCTCTCCATGCGCCATGCCATAGGCACTTCTGCTGCATGTACTTTGCCTATTGCGGTGGGGGGGGCATTGGGGCATTTTTTGGCGGGGGCAGGGGAGGCGGGCCGTCCGCCGGGGGCGTTGGGCTATATACACGTGGAGGCGGCACTTGGCATTGCGTTGGCCAGTGTATTTGTAGCCCCCCTGGGGGCAAAGCTTGCCCACCACCTCCCTGTTGTGGTGCTCAAACGGTTTTTCGCCCTCTTTCTCTTTTGCCTTGGGGTGCAGTTGCTATGGCGCAACCTGCCGTGGGTTTAGGTGGCCCAGGGTGGCAAGCCGGGCAACATATTTGGCCAAAATGTCCACCTCGAGGTTGAGGGCGTCGCCGGGTTTTTTGTCGCCCAGGTGGGTGCGCAGCAGGGTTTCGGGAATGAGGTTTATCCAAAAGCAGGTTTCGTCGAGGCGGGTAATGGTGAGGCTGGTGCCGTCCAGGGCGACGGAGCCTTTGGGCACAAAACCATAGGCGAGGGCCTTGGGCATTTCAACGGCCAACACGCGGGAGGCGCCCTCTTCAAAACTTTCTCTCACATGCACCACCTCGTCCACGTGCCCTTGCAACCAGTGCCCCCCCATACGCGCCCCCAAAGCCAAAGCCCTCTCCAAATGAATGCGACGGCCCGGCTTCCAATGCTTCAGTGTCGTCACGCGCAAACTCTCCAAAGAGGCCTGGACGCGAAAACGGGCGCCCTCCCACGCCACCACCGTTAGGCAACACCCGTCACAGGCTATGGACTCCCCCAGGCCCCCCCCTGTGCCGGCGGAAAACCGCGCCTCTATCCAAAAGTCCACCCCACCTTCCTCTCCGCCCCTCGTCACCGTGGGTTGCATGGAGTGGAGTCGCCCTATGTCCTCTATGAGTCCTGTAAACATGGTACTAGCGCTTCCTGGCTTTCCCCTCCGCCTTCTCTTCTGTCTCTCCCTCCGTTGTTGCCTCCTCCTTGCCTTCTGCTTTGCCCTCCGCTTTGCTCTCCGCTTTGCTTGTCGTTTTGCTCGCCGCCTTGCCGCCTGCTTTGCCGGCCTTGGGCTTGCCCTCACTGGCTTCCTTGGGGGGCTCCCCTTGCAGCTGCTTCTCTTGCAATACCAAAAAGTCGGCAATACGGCCGTCGGCTTTGCGCAGGCGACGGCTCAACATGCGGCAAATGTTCTGCAGCACAATAACATAGGCGTAGTTGTCGTCACGGTAGAGGTTGTATAAGTCCATGCTCGTCAGGGAGTAGGTGTGCGTGCGCTTCTTCGCAACCACCGTCGCACTCCTCGGCTGTAACTCCACCAACGTCATCTCCCCAAAAGTCTCCCCAGGGCCAAGCCGTACTATTAATACCTCGTCCCCCTCGGAGGCGCGACGCACTATCTCCACCTCTCCCTCCCTCAATACATGCATCGTCCTGCCAAGTTCCCCCTCGTGGAAAACCACCTCCCCAGGCTCAAACCGCTGCTCCTGTAGGCGCTCAATCAACCGGTCCAGAGAGCGCCCCTCCAGGCCACCAAAAATAGGAACACTGCGCAAAAAAGTAACAAGAGACACTTCCTGAGGGTTTGTCATAGGGCTATTTAACTATAAATGGCGTCTTGTTGAATAAATAACGAAAACATCCACCTGGGAGTTTCACTTTTGTTGCCCCACCCCCCCCTGCTTTTGCCTGTACCTCCATAGCCCTTCGAATTTCGTCCCGTTTGCAGGCTTTGTGCGCGTGCCGCCTTCACAAGGGGGGAGGCGGGAGGAGAGGCTTTGGCCTTGTCTCGTGGAGGCCAAAAGCGTTAGACGGAAGGCCGTGGGTGAAAAGTTTGACATATTGGCCATGCAGCCTTCCGAGTTGGAGCATTGGCTGGTTTCACAACTCGGCCAAAAGCCCTTTCGCGCACGGCAAGTGTTTGCCTGGCTGCACCAAAGGGGCCTCACGCAATTCTCTCAAATGAGTGACTTGTCCAAAACTTTGAGGGAGCAGTTGGAGGCGCAAGCCGACATTGTTTGCCTGGGCTTGGACAAAGTGGAGCGCTCAACGGACGGCACCATAAAATACCGGTTTTTGACGGAGGACGGCAAAGCCATTGAGTCCGTCTACATGCCTTTTGAGAAGCGCCAAACCCTTTGCGTCTCCTCGCAGGTGGGTTGTGCCATGGGCTGCAAGTTTTGCCTGACGGCCCAAATGGGTTTTGTGCGCCACTTGAGGCCCAGTGAAATTTTGTCTCAAATATACACAGTCAACCGTTTGCTGAAGGACGAAGGTGTGCCCGGGGAGCGGCCCCTCAGCAACCTCGTATTTATGGGCATGGGGGAGCCTTTGCACAACCTGCTTGGCGTCAGCAAGGCCTTGCGGCTTTTGCTATGCAAGGACGGGCTGAATTTTTCAACACGCCATGTGACGGTTTCAACCTCCGGCTTGCCCGAAGCCCTCTTGCGTTTGGCCCAGGCCATTCCTATAAAGTTGGCCATTTCGCTGAATGCTTCCTCGGACGAGCAACGCAACCAACTCATGCCTGTCAACCGCAAGTGGGGCCTTCAAAAGCTTTTGGAAGCCTGCCGGCAACTTCCCCTCAAACCCGGGCAAAGGCTGACATTCAGCTATGTCATGTTTAGGGGTATAAACGACAGTGACGAGGACGCTTTGCGCCTCTCTCGGTTGATTCGAAACATTCCCTCCAAAATAAACCTCATTGCCTATAACGCCAACGACGGACTGCCCTTTGAAAGCCCAAGCCCTGAGCGCATAGAGTGTTTTCGCGCTTTGTTGGAGGCGCAGCATTGTGCTGTGTTTGTGCGCGGCAGCAGGGGGAGGGACATTTCGGCGGCCTGTGGGCAACTGGCCATATTGCCTTCAGAGGGGGAGGGAGGCAGAAAGGCTTGACATGGGGGGCAAGCCGACGCTAGAGCGTTTGGGCCTAACCCATTAGCTGCAAAAAGGGAGTTTTGAAAGCATGGCCGTTGTCCTTCGTCTCGCCAGAGCTGGCGCCAAAAAGAAACCCGTCTACCACCTTGTTGTTGCGGACTCGCGCAGCCCGCGGGATGGCAAGTTTATTGAAGCCATTGGCTCCTTCAACCCGAATGTGGAGCCGCCGAAGTTTGAGGTGAATGAGGAGCGCTGGGCCTATTGGCTCAGCGTCGGGGCCAAACCCTCCGAGACGGTTGGCAACCTCAAAAAACACGCCAACAAAGTTGCAGCAGCTGAAACCTGAGCATGGCCGCATTTTTGGGGCTGCCTGGAGGGCTTTGCATGAAGCGACCCGTTGAATGTGCCGCGCGGGCTTTGGCTCCCTCCACCCCCTCTCCACGCCTATGAAAGCCTGGCTCCAAGCGGGTTATGTTTCCCGCGTATTTGCGACGCACGGGGAGGTGGTGGTGAAGGCATTCTACCCGCAAAGCCAAAGCATGCGTTTGGCGAAGCGCTTGCGCCTGTGTTTGAAGACGGGGGAGGAGCGTATTTTGGCCCTCAAGGGGAGGGGGAACATTCGCGAGGGTTGGCGGGTATTGTTGGAGGGGGTGGAGACGCCCGAGGCGGCGCGCCAGTTGACGGGGGCGCGCGTATGGGTAGCGCGGGAGGAGATGGGGGAGCTTGCCCCTGGGGAATATTTTTTGGAGGACTGGGTGGGGTTGGAGGCGCGTCTGGAGACGGGGGAGGTGTTGGGGCATGTCAGCACCCTCCTCTATGCAGGCCCCGTACCCAACCTGGTCATCCACGACGGGGGAGGGGGGGAGTGGATGGTGCCGTGGACGGACGAATATGTTCCCACCCTCAACATGGAAGAGGGCTATGTGGTGGTGCGTCCTCTCTCAATGGACGAAGGGCATGTTTGAGTGCAGTGTCCTGAGTTTGTTTCCGGGGCTGATAGTGGCCTATGCCAAGGAGAGCATTCTCGGGCGGGCCCAGTCCCAGGGCATATTCCGTTTGCACGCGGTGGACATACGCGCTTTTGCCGCGGGCAAGCACCGCGTGGTGGACGACGTGCCCTATGGTGGGGGTGCAGGCATGCTGATGAAGGTGGAGCCCCTCGTAGGGGCCATTGAGGCCAGTCGTCGGCAGTTTCCGAATGCCCCCATATGGTTAATGGGGCCCTGTGGGCGGCGGTTTAACCGGGAGGTGGCGAGGGAGTTGGCGGGGGCCCCCGGGGTGGTATTGGTATGTGGCCGCTATGAGGGCATAGACGAGAGGGTGAGGGCCCACATAGACGGGGAGTTATCCATAGGGGACTACATACTGACAGGGGGGGAGTTGGCGGCGCTTTGTGTCATGGACGCGGTGGTGCGTTTGTTACCTCGGGCGCTGGGCAATGAGGCGTCGGCTTCCTTTGAGAGTTTTGAGGATGGCCTTTTGGAATACCCCCACTACACCCGGCCCCCAACATTCCGTGGGGTGGGCGTACCGAAGGTGTTGTTGAGTGGCAACCATGCGCACATTGCGGCTTGGAGGCGCTGGCAGTCTTTGCGGCGCACGCAGGCTTGGCGTCCGGACTTGCTGGTGGGGCGCGAGTTATGCGCGGAGGAGAGGCGTTTGTTGGAGCAGGAGGAGGACGTTTGGAGTTTAGACGAAGAGGGAGCTTAGGGACTCTGCGCGGTGGATGCGGGCGATGGCCTCGCCGAAGAGCATTTCGGTGCTGACGGTGCGGATGCGGCCGCAGGCTTTGGCTTTTTCGGAGAGGGGGATGGTGTCGGTGACGACGAGCTCTTCAATGCAGGAGTCGATGATGCGGTTGAGGGCGGGGCCGCTGAGGACGGGGTGCACGGCATAAGCGAAGACGTGCCTGGCGCCGTGGGCTTTGAGGGCGGCGGCGCCTTGGGTGATGGTGCCGGCCGTATCAATAATGTCGTCAATAATAATAGCGTCTTTGCCTCGGACGTCTCCAATGAGGTTCATAATTTCTGTTGCATTGGCATGGGGCCTGCGTTTGTCGACGATGGCCAATTGGCAGTCTATGCGTTTTGAATAAGCGCGAGAGCGCTCGACGCCGCCTGCGTCAGCGGAGACGATGACCAACTCTGCGTGGTTTGGGAAGCGTTGGCGGATGTCGTCGAGGAAGACGGGGGCGGCATAAATATGGTCCGTCGGTATATTGAAGAAGCCCTGGATTTGGCCCACATGCATGTCCATGGAGACGACGCGGGTAGCACCTGCCACTTCAATTAAGTCAGCGACCATACGAGCCGTAATAGGCGTACGAGGTGCCACCTTTCTGTCCTGGCGCGCATAGCCATAATAGGGGATGACGGCGTTGATGGAGCCTGCGCTTGCGCGTTTGAGTGCGTCGCAAATAATGAGCAACTCCATGAGGTTGTTATTGACAGGGGGGCAGGTGGACTGGAGGATGAAGACGTCGAGGCCGCGTACATTTTCGCCGAGTTCCACATTGGTTTCGCCGTCGGAGAATTGGGTGACATTAATTTGGGCGAGGGGTTTTCCCAAGTATTGACACACACGCGTAGCCAAGCCTTTGTTGGAGTTACCGGTGAAGATTTTGAAGTCAGGGTTAAGGGGCATGATGGTATTCGATAGTTCAGCGCACCGTCCAGGTCAATTGTTGCAAGCGCAAGCCCCCAACATAAATAGGCCAGGGGCCAGTGGGGGTGGAGCCAGGGCAAACCGGAGGGTAGGGGGCAGGCAGTGGGCAGGCAGTGGGTGAATAGCGGGCAGGGCAGTGGGCAGGGCAGTGGGGCAGCCGAGCAAGGAGGGGGTGGTGGTG
>WQTM01000180.1 GCA_009786315.1 Pseudomonadota bacterium
TCCTCCTCGCCTCACCCCACACCACCCCCTCCTCCTCCGGAAATACTCTCCTTCCCTGAAACTCCAGGAGCCGCTGATTGATGGGAACACCCTCCTCGCCATCTTCTCCTTCTGCTTCCTCCACCCTCCGCCTGCCATTGGCGAAGGGAAGTTCCCTTGGAGAAATTCTTCAGGCTGAATGCGGAATCTCCGGCGAGCTTGTTTCTCAAGCCCTTCTGCTTCAAAAAGACAAAGGCCAGTTCCTCGGCGAAATTCTTCTCGAAATGAAGGCCATTTCCCCAGAGCAGCTGGGACGCGCCCTCAGCATTCAACTGGGCTACCCCTTCCTGGAGGAGCTCTCCAAAAACAGCTTGGACTATGAGTTGGTTAAACTCATTCCCATTAACTTTGCCAAACAGGCCCTGCTTGTCCCCCTCCATAAGGAAGGTGACAAAATCGCCGTCGCAGCGGCCAACCCCCTCGACTTCTCCGCCTTGGACCAGGCCAGACTTTGCCTCAACTCCGCTCTCAATATTTATATCGCCGCTCCGGATGTCATTGTTGAAGCCATTAACGTCAGCTTCGAACGCTCCATGAATGCAGCCGAAGAAGTGGTCGACGAAATGGAAGCCCAGGACTTGGACACTGTCGGACATGAGCTCGAAGAAACCCAGGACTTGTTGGACGCAGGCGATGAAGCTCCCATCATCCGCCTGGTTAACTCACTGCTGTTTCGCGCCGCCAAGGAGCGCGCCAGCGACATTCACATTGAGCCTATGGAGCAGGGCGTTGCCATTCGGTTTCGCGTTGACGGCGTGCTTCAAGAAATTATTAAAACACCCAAACGCTACCAAAACTCCATATTAAGCCGCATCAAAATTATGGCGCGCCTTAATATCGCCGAAAAACGCCTCCCCCAAGACGGCCGTATCCGCATCCGCCTCGCCGGACGCGACATTGACATTCGCGTCTCCGTCATCCCCACCGCCTTCGGCGAGCGCATTGTCCTGCGTTTGCTCGACAAGTCCGGCACCATCCTTGACTTGGGCGAAATCGGCATGGGGCCATCCATTTTGGGCGCTATGGATGAGGCCATCCGCCGCTCCCACGGAATTATCCTCGTCACCGGACCTACAGGCTCGGGAAAAACCACCACCCTCTATGGCGCCCTCAACCGCCTCAATACACCGGATGTCAACATCCTCACGGTGGAAGACCCTGTGGAATACCAACTCCCAGGCATCGGCCAAATGGCCATCCAACCCAAAATCGGACTTTCTTTCGCCGCCGGCTTGCGCGCATTTCTCCGGCAGGACCCTGACATCATCATGGTCGGCGAAATCCGTGACCGAGAAACCGCACAAATCGCCATCGAAGCCTCCCTCACCGGCCACCTCGTCCTCTCCACCGTGCATACCAATGACTCTGCTGGTGCCGTTACACGCTTGGTCGAAATGGGCATTGAGCCTTTCCTCGTCGCAAGCTCCCTCACCACCGTGCTCGCTCAACGGTTGGTGCGACGGCTTTGTACAAAATGCCGCGTGGCCTATGAGCCTACAGAAGCAGAAGTTGCAAAACTGGGTGTCTCTCTCGAAAACTTTTTGGCGCTCAGCCACAACAAACCCATCTATAAAGCCTCTGAATGCGCCGCATGCAACAAAAGTGGCTACCGTGGACGTACAGGTATTTATGAGCTTCTTCTGGTGGATGATGAAATTCGACAAATTGTCCTCAAAAGCACCGACTCCAGTGCAATCAAAAAAAGAGCCATTCTCAATGGCATGACAACATTGCTTGATGATGGGACCGCAAAGGTGGCTACCGGAGAAACCAGCATTGCGGAAGTCCTTTCTGTCACTCAGGAAGACACCTAATGCCTGTTTTTGAATTCAAAGGACTCACCCAAGAGGGGAAAGAAATTCGTGGGCTGCGAGATGCGGATTCACCGCGTGCGCTGAGAATGCTGCTTCGCAAAGAAGGCATTTTCCTGACAGACGTCAGCAGCAAAGGGAAAGATGCTCCAACACCATCGTCCGCAGCAGGCCTGCTTAAGCGAGAGGTTAAATTTGGAAAAATATTTCAATCCAAAATCTCTGTTGGACAACTGGCTGCTTTCACTCGTCAACTGGCAACATTGCTCGCTGCCGACGTTGCCCTGGTGGAAGCACTTTCTGCACTTGTTGACCAGGCAAGCGAAGAAAACGTCAAACACATTTTGGCTGACGTCAAACAACGTGTGAATGAAGGTGCGTCGCTGGCCAAAGGCCTCGAAACCCACAAGAAAGATTTTGGCGACCTCTATATCAACATGATTCACGCAGGAGAACATTCAGGGGCCCTGGACGCCGTACTTTTGCGCCTGGCAGAATTCTCTGAGGGACAAGCACGTCTTAAACAGAAAATTTTGGGCACGCTCACCTATCCCATCATCATGATTATCATGGGAGGTGTCATTCTTACGGTGTTGATGACTTATGTCATTCCCAAGGTGGCAAATCTGTTTGAAAATATGCAGGCCACACTGCCCATCACCACTCGAATTTTGATGTTCGCTTCCAACACATTCCAAAATTATTGGTTTATTATTTTCCCGCTCATCGCGCTCACCGCCTTTGCCGCCTTCAAATGGAGCAAAAGCAAATCCGGT
The DNA here is from genome assembly GCA_009786315.1 of Pseudomonadota bacterium. Lineage (GTDB taxonomy): Bacteria > Myxococcota > Myxococcia > Myxococcales > Myxococcaceae > WRKR01. Next base: position 2,627 of record WQTM01000180.1, read on the forward strand.
CAACCTATTTGGCATCGATGGCAATTGAAGCTACCTGTGTTTGGAGAGCTTGTCCGAATAGTAACTGTCGCTCGGTTTTCTCGAACGCTTGCCACTTTGCTCAAAAGCGGTGTGCCTGTCCTTTCGGCACTTGAAATTGTTCAAAACGTCATTTCAAATTCTGCCATCTCAAACGTCATCAAAGATGTGCGCGAGTCCGTTCGCGAAGGCGAAAGCATCTCTGCCCCTTTGAAACGCTCAGGGCACTTTCCCCCATTGGTTTTTCATATGGTTGCCGTAGGCGAGCGCAGCGGAAAATTGGAAGAAATGTTGCTCAACATTGCAGAAAGCTATGAGCAACAGTCCGAAGTCCGCATCGGCGCTCTCACATCCATTTTGGAACCCATCATCATCCTCGCAATGGGAGGCGCTGTCTTCTTCGTTGCCATCGCTATTTTGCAACCCATGCTCTCTCTCAATACTTTGGTGAAATAATGCCAACCACGCCCCAATTTTCAAAAACAGACTTATGGCTGCAACGCGTGTTGTTGGGAGTTTTAATCGGGCTTATTTTTGCGTTGTCTAGTCTTGGAATTGTATTTTTCACCTAAACTGGAGAGTCCACTTCATATGAAAAAACATAAAACATATCTGCTTAACTCTCGTCGACGACTTCAAAAAGGCATGACACTCATTGAGATTATTGTCGTTATTGCCATCATCGCCATTCTCACAGGTTCGGTGGGTGTTGCTGTCATCTACCAGCTGGAAGCTTCCAAAAGAAGTATTGCAAAAAATGGCATCAGCGAAATCATGAATGCCCTCAAAATCTATTATGCCAAGAAAGGAAACTACCCGGATACGGCAACAGGTTTGCAAGCCGTGGTTTCAGCGAGAGCTTTAGAAAAAATTCCGTTGGACCCGTGGAACAACCCCTATGCCTATATCAACGAAGGCGGCAAACCTGTGGTCATTTCTTATGGGAAAGATGGGCTTCCGGGAGGTGAAGGGGATGATGCGGATATTTCAAGTAAAGAGCTCGAATAGTGCTTCTTCGCCGTTGGAGAATGTGTGTCTCGTGGCATGACATTGATTGAGTTGCTGGTTTCAATGGCCATCATCGCAGTTGTCCTTGGACTCACCGTTGTGGGCATTGGAGCACTCACGGGCGTTCAAGCAAAGGCCGTAACAAATGAGTTGGCCGGCGCCATTCGAACGCTCTATGACACATCTGCTCTGACGGGTCGAACTTGCAGGCTGGCATTTTCTCTGGCCGACGACGTTGAGCCAAAAACCAGCTACCAAGCAGAATGCTCCACAGGAGCTGTGGCGGTACGACGAGAGAGTGCAACCCAGTTTGAATTGAAACAAAACATGGCGCCTCAAACAGCAATAGAGAAAGAAGAGCATGCAAAAGTTGAAGCTTTGCTCCTGCAAACGGGTTTCTCTGAGCAAGAAGCAAAACCCCGCACGCTGCCATCCTCCGTGACTTTGTCCGTTTGGGCAGAGCACCAACTCAAAGCAGTTGCCCACGGAAAGGCCTATCTCTATTTCTTCCCCCAGGGGTTTGCCGAAAATGCACAAATTGTTGTTCGACAGTCTGACAATGCGTGGACGCTGGTCGTCTCGGGGCTTACGGGCAAAGTCCAAATCCTCTCAGAAGCATTGGAGCCGCCAATATGAGGACGAAAATGAATCGCGCATTCACCTTGCTTGAGGTGGTGGTGGCTTTGGGCATCATGGGAATTGTGCTCGTCTCGTTGTTCCAAATCAGCTCCACCGCAGCAACTTCTCAAAGCTATGCCCGCTCACTCACCGTCGCTACTTTGCTTGCTCGCTCAAAAATGGCAGACTTGGAGCAACAACTCCAAACAGACGGGTTTCCTGCAAATGATGAGGAAGAGTCCGGAGACTTTTCTGAAGAGGGATGGCCGACTTATTCGTGGACAGCTCAAATATTAACTCCACGGACAGAAGACTTGTCCGCAGAGCAACTTCTGGCAGGCTTTGTTGGCCTTCCTGTGGAATCAAACGCAGACTTGAATTCCATCTTCTCAAGCCTCATGCCCGGCGCAGCTTCATCCTCCATGTCCGCATTCGCCCCCCTCCTGGCTCCCCTGCAATCCCAATTCGCCCAAATGGTACAAACCCTCACAAAGCAAATTCGAGAAATCCGCCTCACCATCCACTGGTCCCACTACGGAAACCAAGAAAACTTTGAAGTGAAAACCCACGTCCTCGCCCAGGGAATTTCTAACTCTCAATCAACCCGCCTCCCCTCTACCACCAACCCCAACTCAACAGGGAGAACTCGGTGAAAAAAGGGTTGACCCTCATTGAGCTGATGATTGCCATCGCGCTGATGTCTCTGATGAGCCTGGCCATCGGCTCCGCGTTTTCTGCCATCGTCAACTCCTCCGAAATCCTCGAAGAAGACGCTGAAAATGCCCGCTCCTTGAGAGTCGCTTTCTCCCGACTGTGCCGCGAATTGAGCTCATCCTTCGTAAGCGACAGATATGACATCCGCCGCTACCAGGACGCCTATGGCCGCCCCACCAACTTCGTTGGAACCAAAGACAGGTTGCTGTTCACAACCTTCGCCCACCAACGCCTCTACCAAAATGCCAAAGAGTCTGATCAGGTGCTTGTGGAATACCACCTCCAAAATTCAAAAAACTACCCCGGACAAAAAGACATTGTTCGCCGCCAAAAAACCGTCCTCAGCGAACGCATCGACGAGGGCGGCACAGAGCGCCTCTTCCTCGAAAATGTGGAACGCCTCGCCTTCTCCTATTGGGACGTCTCACAAAAAGACTGGATTGATGAGTGGGATACGAGAAAACCGGAAAGAAAATCCTCCCTCCCTCCTCGTGTCAAAATTGCCGTCACTTTGCGCGAGGATGGCGTTGATAAAACTTATGTGACACAGGTACAACTCGTTCTGACAAAAGAATTGCCGAGGTATGAATGAAAAATCCTCGCCATCAGAAAAAAATCTCCCCTCGCGGCGTTGCCCTCGTCATCGTCTTGGTCGGTACGGCCCTCCTGACTGTCCTTATTCAGGCAATGGCCTATCGCAGCTCCGTTGAGCTGTCTTTGGCCACCAACCAACGCGATGAATTGAAAGCCCACTACCTGGCTCGCAGCGGAATTCAGTTCTCCAGGCTGATGTTGGTCCTCCAAAAACAAATAGAGCAAATTAAAATCCCAAACCTAAGCGAACTCCTGGGCCCAACCAATACCAGCCAGTTTGGCGGGTATATGCCCAAAAACCTCTCCATCCAACTGTGGAGCCTTGCCAAAATAGATTGCTACTTAACCCATATGCTCTGGGAGCCCACTTTGGGAATGGAATTGCCCAGCCAAACGCTTCCTTCATCTTGCTTTGAAGTTAAAATCAGCGACGAAGAAGAACGACTTAACCTCAATCAGCTGGATGCTACAGACCTTAAAACAACCATCGCCGTCGCCCAACTCCTCGCCCTCATCGGTGATAAAAAATACCGCTTCATCTACGAGCCCATGGACTCAGGCTCCACCCCCATCACCTCAACGGAAATTATCCAAAACCTCCGAGATTGGATTGATGAAAATACTTCTACCTCCACCCTCAACCTCTCCGGCCAGGGCGCCCCCTTCCTCGATGGGTTCGCTGATGAAAATTTCTATTATGCCTCTAAATATGTCCCCCATTACCACGCCAAAAACGCACGCTTCGACAGCTTGGACGAGCTTTATATGGTCCATGGAATTGATGACCGCTTCATGACTTTGTTTAGAGACCGCCTCACCGTCTTCCCTGATATTAACTCCCGCCTCAATATTAATACGAATGACCCCGTCCTCCTCGAATTGGCCATCCGTAGCGCGGCAGACCCCCTTAAACCAGATGCCCGACTGCAAGACCCGTTCTTCATCGAAACCCTCATCTCCTATATCCGCCAAATGAAAGTCCTCTCCGGCTTCGCCCTCTCCATCGACGACTTCGTCGGCTTGCTTCAAGCCGCAGAAATCGCCACCAATAGCGCCATCACCGCCAATACGAAAAACCAGCGCTACCTCGGAGATACCAGCTCAACTTTTCGCATCCAAGCTATGGGCACTTCTGGAAAAATAAAACGTACGCTGACAACTGTCGTTCGAATGGACAAAGAACCATTGGGACAAATCGTCTATTACCGAGAGGAATAAGCAATGACCAAAATCCTTGCCATCGACGTCGGAGCTTATAGCGTGAAATTGGCTACGGTTGAGTCTGCTCGCAAAACCACCCCCTCCGTACACTTTGAAGAATTCCTGCACCAAAACTCCCCCATGGATACTTTGTCCGCTGCTCTTGGCCGTACTTTCGGCCTCAAAATATCCGGCGTGGACCAAGTCTTCTTCTCCTTGCCCGGCTCCTCCATCGCTACGCACCAACTCCCTCTTCCCTTCGCTGACCATAAACGAATAGAGGCTACTCTCGGGTTTGAAATAGAAAATATTTCGGCAATGGACATGGCAAATGTCGCCTTCGACTACCAACTCATCACAGGCTCCATGCCTGGCAACCACCTCCTCGTTGGCATAACCCTTCGCCAAGAGCTTGTGTCTTGGATTCAACAACTCTCAGGACTCTCCGTCGAACCAAGGTGGATAGCTCACCCGGCTCTCCAACTGGGCTCCCTGGCCTCCTCCTCTGTTCGCCGAAAAAACCAACCCCTGCCAAAAAACTTTGCCGTCGCAGATATTGGACACGAGCGCTGCTGCTTTTGTGCCATCAACACCTCTCACTGTTGCGACATTGCTCGCGTGTTCCCCGGCGGAGGTAAGGAAATGACTGCCGCCCTCTCCAATGCCTTCAACATTTCTGAGCAAGAAGCCGCCGCCTGGAAAGAAAAATATGGCACCTTGCTCCCCTCCTCCGAGCACCCCCCCGCAGCACACAAAGCCGCAGAGGTTATGCAACAAGCTTTGCTGCCCATTGAAAGAGAATTGCGTATCCTCCTCAAAATGCGAGAGGCCCAAGGCCAAGCACCCATCGAAAACCTCTACCTCACCGGAGGAAGCTCTCAACTCCATGGAATCACCTCATATCTCTCAAAATCCCTCGCCTTGCCCGTGGAGCCCCTCCCCTTGTCAGGCTTTAGGGAAACCTTGCCCCCCACCGCAAGCCAAGTGGCTTCTTTGCTGTCTTCTCACGCCTCTATGGCTCCTCGTTCACGCCGGTTTAGCTTTCGCCAGAGAGAGTTCGCTTATAAAAGTGAGTTGGACTTCCTAAAAGACAAATTGAAACCCCTTGCCGCCTTCACACTGTGTGCCGTCGTGCTGTTCTTGTCCGGCGGGCTCGTCCGCAACTCCTTGCTGAAAACAAATGAACAACACGTGGATGATGCACTGTGTGAGTTGAGTACACGCGTCCTCGGAAAATGCGAGCGAGACTATGCTCGGGTAGAAAGCCTTCTGGCTGGCAACTCAAACCCCGCTCCTGAGCTTTTTCACCCATCCGCAACGGACTTCCTCTCCCTCCTCATCCAACATATCCCTCCTCAGTTCGACATCCAATTCGAACAAATTTTAATCCAACCAGAGCGCATCAGCCTGCGCAGCAAAGCCAATCAAAAACTCGACATCGACGCTCTCACAACAGCCCTTCGGGCCATCCCCTGCGTCAGCGAAATTAATGCAGGTAAAGTCGAAAAATCCCGCGACGGCCTTAAAAAGAATTTTCCCCTGGATATTAAACTCAGTTGCCCTCCTCCCCTGGAGCCTGACCATGGCCATTCATGACAACCTCCGCCTCCTCTCCCAACGCTTTTGGGGACTCACTCGCCGAGAGCAGCTTTTGCTGCTGGCTGTCGTGGCAATACTCCTGCTCGCCGTCTTCTTCATCATCCATTTGCAAATTGAACGCAATGCCCAAACCATTCAACGTAAAACGGAAGACAAAATAAAAAAACTCGACCGCATCGAAAAATTAACCGGTAACTATTATTTGGGACAAAAACGCCGCGAATACTTCGAAAATAAACTCGAAAAAACCCTCCCGGGACTTACCAGCCACGTCGAACAGGCCGCAACACAAGCAAAAATAGAAATCAGCTCCATTACCCCTCGGGCCGACGCATTCATCGACGGGGAAAACATCCTCGAACGCTCTGTGGAACTCACTCTCACGGATGTGACTCTGGAAAGCCTCGTCGCCTTCCTCAAAACCTGCGAAGAAGGGCCTGGCATTGTCTTCATTAAACAACTGAGAATTGAACCGCGCCCCCAAAATGTGTTGACATGTTGGATAACCGTCGCCACTTATTCGAAAAAGACATAGGTTATGTTGAAGAAATACTTCCAAGCAACTTTGCAAATTTTGGGCTATGCGGCTTTCACAGGCTTCGTATTCTCACTGAGCCTCTTCTTTGTTTTTCCCTACCATACACTCTCCAGCTACTTGTCTGCCCAGGCCAAACAAGCCAGCATCCTCCTCAACATCGACTCCCTTAAACCCTCCCTCCTGGGAATAGAAGCCTCAGGCCTCAAAGCCCGCCCCCTCTCCCCTCGCGCCCAAAACCATGTCGAGGAATTCCACATCCATTCCCTCTCCTTCCGGCTTAACCCCTTCCTCCTCCGCTTCTCTGCCCATATTAAAATCGCCAACGGCACCATCCACTTTACCACCGGACTCTTTAACCACAACAACATTACTGTAGAAGCCAACGGCGTGGACTTGTCTCAAATCCACTTCCCCGCCCTGCTCTGGATGCTTTCACCAGAAACCTATAACAATGGAACAGTTATACCTAAATTGGAAATGGAGGGCATCTTAACCCGCGCCAAAATCTCCTTCTCCTCCCCCTCCAACCAAAACTTGTCAGAAGCCAATGGAGCCTGGAATGTTGAAGCAAATAACTTCACCGTTAAACAAGGTACCCTCGCCATCCCCTGGTCTGACTTCTCCCCCGTGGACTTGCCTAAAGTCGCCTTCGGCCATTTGAAAAGCTCCGCCTCTATAAAAAAAGGCCAAACCCAAAATGCTCAAATAAAAACCCAAAGCGATGAATTAACGTGCGAAGTGAATGGAAACATTCAACTGGCTAAAAAATTCGCTTATTCAGATGCCAACTTCTCCCTCCGCCTTCAAATACAACCCGAATTGCTCAAACGCCTGGGAATACTCGGAAGCGCCGTCTCCTTGCTCCCTGTTGACCCGCAGGATGCTCAATGGCGCAGCGCTCAGTTTTCTGGACAACTCTCTCGCCTGAAAATGAAATAACACCTTGCCTCGAGTTTTTCGGACTTTGAGTTTGCTTCATTTGCGCATAGCTTGTGCAAATGGAGACGATGCGAGCAGCTTTGGAAGAATTCGATAAACAGCCCACACCAGACAATGCTGAGCTCTTGTTTCTTAGACGAGGCATTGAAGTCATGCGCGTCAAACTCGCTTCGCGAAACACCCTCTTGGGACATGGCAGCAATTGCGACGTCATCTTGCCAGACCCGGGCGTCGCTGCTCAACAGGCCGCCGTGCGCTTCCACGAGTCTCGCTATGTCCTGGAAGACTTGTCTGGACAGGGAACAGAAGTCCAAGGCAGCATTACTCGAAAAACTACCTTGAAAGACGGTGACATCCTCACCTTCGGAAAATTGCAGGCCGTCTTCCACCTCCAACGCTCCCAAGAAGCCCTGTCCCCTCCGGGCTCCAATGACTCTCACCCTCGTACCTTGTTCCACCCCAATTCTAAAATCGAAAACGTCCCCGCACAAATTCGAGTCCTCTCCTCCAGCAACGAAAAAATCTTCCCCCTTAAACGCGACATCAGCTGCATCGGCTCCTCTGAAGACAATGACGTCATCATTGAAGATAAATACGTCTCCGCCAAACACCTCCGCCTCACCCAACGCAATGGCGTCTTCATCGTCGCGGACCCTCACTCTACCAACGGTACTTGGCTTGGTAATGTCCGTATATATGAGGCAGAATTGCCCATATACACACAACTGAGACTGGGCGACACCACCATCAGCATTGAGCCTGTCGAAAAAGAGTCCCCCTCCCTCCATACCAAATATGGCATCATCGGCGCAGACCCCGGTATGCGACACCTCCTGGAAATGGTGGAGCGCGTCGCACCTTCTCAGGCCACCGTCGCTATCTTCGGCGAGTCCGGCTCCGGTAAGGAGCTGATAGCTCGCGCCGTGCACAAACTCTCCCTGCGCTCAAACAATACCTTCATCCCCGTCAACTGCGCCGCCATCTCCAGAGAGCTCATTGAAAGCGAATTGTTCGGACATGAAAAAGGCTCCTTCACTGGCGCCGCCGCCCACCGAAAGGGCGCCTTCGAAGAAGCTCACCAAGGCTCCTTGTTCCTCGACGAAGTGGGAGAGCTCCCCTTGGACTTGCAAGCCAAACTCCTCCGCGCCCTCGAGTCCGGCGAGGTTAAACGCGTGGGCGCCTCCAGGCCCATCTCCGTGGACGTCCGCATTATCTCCGCTACCAACAGAGACTTGGGTAAACAAGTCCAAGAAGGAAAATTCCGCGAGGACCTCTATTATCGCCTCTGCGTCATCCCCCTCCACCTCCCACCCCTACGCGCACGCTTGGGTGACTTGGATATGCTCACCGAAGCCTTCCTCGGCGCCTTCTCCCCCAGCGGCCAACGTGTCTGCCTGACGCCTACCGCCCAACAAAAGCTGATGTCCCACTCCTGGCCCGGTAATGTTCGCGAATTACGCAACGTTATACATAGGGCCCTCCTGCTTAGGGATGGCGCTGTTATCGATACCAAGGACATCCTCTTCGACGGCCCCTCCGCCCCCCCCCCTCCTCCTCACCCGGCCCTCTCCCTCTCCAATATGGAGTTGCCCGCCGGCTTAACCCTTGACAAAGCCA
>WQTM01000181.1 GCA_009786315.1 Pseudomonadota bacterium
GGGGACCTCGTTGGGGTTTCGGCAAAGGTTTTGGTAGCAGACACCATTGCCGTCAGCACAAACCGTGCCATTGGCCATCCCTTCACACTCCCCTGGCCTTGTCCCAAACTCGCAATGCTTCAAATTCGTATTGCAGACTTCCCCAACGGAGCACTGGGTGCCACCTTCTTCGCAGGGGACCTCGTTGGGGTCTCGGCAAAGGTTTTGGTAGCAGACACCATTGCCGTCAGCACAAACCGTGCCATTGGCCATCCCTTCACACTCCCCCGGCCTTGTCCCAAACTCGCAATGCTTCAAATTCGTATTGCAAACTTCCCCAACAGAGCACTGGGTGCCACCGTCCTCGCAGGGGACGCTCGCTAGGGGTTTGCAGCTGTTCTGATAGCAGATTTGTCCAACATCAGGGCAAAACGTACCGCCATCCGCACATGGGGCAACACTCCCTCTCTCACAAATACCCTCTGCCCCCTCTCCCGTGGGTACGCATACGCTGCCCTGGCCACAATCCGTCACGCCCACCTCGCACTTGCGTGTGTTTATTTTAATGCCGCCCGCATCACAGCCCATACCTATGGCCGTGAGCATGGCTATGCCCCATAACTTCCATATTTTCATTGAATTTTTCCTCGTAATGCAAACGATACTCTTTGGTACTATTCGGCCCCGAGTCACTGTCATTATATGAGGTATTAGTTGCCTACACAAGTAGCTTTGACCCATCCCAAAATTGGACGGGTAACTTTTCGTTTTTTCTGCGCAAAAACCTACCCGGGTTGGTTTTATCCCTGGGTGTGTTTTTGCCTACCTGTGGATTTTAAGGGGGCAACGAGGGGGGGGCCGCCGGCAAGCCTCAGCGGACCACCCAAAACAACAAACAACGAGGTGAGGGGGGAGGAAGGGGGGGGCTGCTGCCCTTAAGGCCCTAGCGCATTTCAAAGGCTTCACAGTGAAAGGCACGCTCGTCCATGCCCCGCTCCTTCAGCCCCCTCAACAAACTTTTGGCAAAACCTTGAGGGCCACAAAACCAAATGCTGGCCTCCTCCAACTTCCCCACGGCCTCCACCACTTCCTCCGCTGACAACAACTCCCCCCTCTGCGCTACCTTCCGGTGGAGTTTTATGCCGCTCCTTTGGCATAACGCTTCCAAATCCTCAGGGAAGGCATTCTCTTCCTCCGTCATGCTGCAATACCAAAAGTCCACTGCTGGGGCGCAAGACACCCCCCCTTCCCTCGCCAACTCGTCCAAACGCGCCATAAAAGGCGTTATGCCTATGCCGCCGGCTATCCATATTTGACGGGCCTTGTCGTCCTTAAAGTGGAATTGCCCATAGGGGCCCTCCACCTTCACCTTCTCCCCGGGTTGAAGGTGCCGCACCAACTTCTTCGTGTGGTCCCCCAAAGCCTTTATTATAAAACGCAGGCCCTTCTCATGGCTCGCAGAGGCTATGGTAAAAGGGTGCGGCTCCCTGTCTCGCTCAAAACTCAAAAATGCAAATTGGCCCGCACTATGAGTAAAATTCTGGGCGCCGGTTTCAAGGTGAATGTCCACCATGTTGTCCCCATGCCGCTGCAAACGGGCAACAACGGCTTTCACCTTTCGAGTGCAACCAATGCACTGAAACAACGAAATGAATGCCGGAATACTGCCCGCAAGTGCAAGCAAAATAACCCCATAGCCCGCAGGGGACGACAGCCAATGGGCTTTGAGTTGCACGGTGACGCTATGCCAGGCAGCCACAAGAAAGACGACGGGGAACAGTTTGTGCGTATGGCGAAAAAAGCGGTAGGGAATTTTGTGGAACAAAGCAACCAACATGAGGGCAAGCATGCTGAAGAAAATAAGGTCGGCAAAAAGCAACCCGCTCTCAACCAGCTGCTTTGCAAACGGCGACAAGCCCCCTTTTCCTGAGCGTATGGGAGGTGCAAGGAAACCCCCCTTCACCCCCCATTTGGGCAGGTGCTCAACAAGCCAATGGAAAATGACGGCAACCCAAGCCCAAATGCCTGCCCATTTGTGAATGGCATAGGCTTTGTCAAGCCCGCCCATGGCGCGCTCAAACCAAGCGGGGCGCACAGAAATCAGCATGGCCAAAGCCATGAAAGCCAACGCGACAACACCACTCAAAAAGACAAGGTGGTGGCGCCATTCCCAAAAACCAGGGTTTGCAAACAGCGTGCTGACATTGGGTGAAAACGCATAAATGGCACATGAAACCAGCAAGGTGCCCAACATCCATTGAGTTGTTTTTTTCACAAAAGCTCCACAGTTATAGTTGCCGTGCCCCGGCGCACTCGGCCAAGGCGTGCCAGACAACTTGGGGCCTCACGCCCTCGCCTTGCCCGGCTTCCGAGCAAAGGACGGTGGCTCCCCCATAAAATTCAATGCACCTTTGGGAATTTTTGGGACAGGGCCATCTCTTTTGTGGCCTGCCATTCCAAACTGAGACCTCCTGCTCGAAAATAAACACGGCATTCTCATCTCAACTGTCTAATTTTGCTTGAATTCTACTTTGGCACACAACATGCATTTCGGCTGAGTCACTAACTCAAACCTTAAGAGGCAAAAATGTTTATTAAACCAAATCATCACCATCATGTTGGACACCACCGCGGACCTCACCACTGCCACAAGCCACAAACACCGGCTCAGCAGATGCAGAAGGATTCTTTCAGCAGCGGCCAGTCCTGCACGAATCCACAAAATATCAACAACCTGTTGGACTCCATTCTGGACCAGGTGAAGCAACTCGCCAACGGACAGTCCCAAGGGACACAGGAAGCAGCGGCGATGCAGGGGACGCAGGGGACACAGGCTGCACAGCCCAAAACTTTTGAACAGCAATACGAGAACATGGTTGTCCAGCTCGATAAACATTTCAGTTTGCTTGACACTGCCGGGGGGCATGGCAACCAAGATGGTTTGCTTAACCGCGCAGATTTGGAAGCAGCTGTAAAAAGTCCGGGGTTGCCTGCTGAGCTGCGCGAGGCATGCCAGTTTCTGCTCGACAATCCACCCGTTTTTAATCAGATGGATCTCGCACAATGCAACCTTGGCCTTGACGGTCTCATTGGCGAAGGCGACGTGAAAGCTGCCCTCGCAAAGCTGGGCAAAACAAGCACGCAGACTGAGGCTAAGACTGAGCCTCCTCCGGCCGAGACTCCCAAGGTTGAGCCGCCTCCTGCACCTCCACCGCCTCCTGAAAAGTCTTTTAATGAGAAATTGAAGGATTCAGTCCAGACAATCCTCAACAATTTTGATACAGTCACCACTGCTGCCGGGGGCAAAAAGAACAGTGAGCTCTATAGAAAAGAGTTTCAAGCGGTCGTCAATGATAAGTCTCTGCCCAAAGAGTTGCGCGATGCCTGCCAATTCGTCCTCGACAGTCCAACCGCTTGGAACAAGCTTGACGTTGCCGCACACGGCGGCAAGCCCGACGGCTGCATCAGCAAAAATGACTTGAAGGGCGCACTCAAAAAACTATAGCGGAATAGGCTTCTTCAGAGCGGCCTTCTCTCCAACACAGGCGCCCTGCATTGAAAACCCAAGGCGCCTCTCAACAAAGCGCAAGCCCCAACAATGGCTTGCGCTTTGTTTCAAACAAAACATGGCGTGTTGGCTGTCTGCCACCCAACACAAGGCGCAAGCCTTGCAAAAGAAAACGGCTTGTCCAAAACCGAAAGGAGCAATTGTGAAATTTTCAATAATGGGCGGCATGCGGGTGGCTTCGTTTCCTGCAAACGTTTCTGCTGCGCCCAATGCCCCTGCTGCTGCCGCCGCAAATGACTGCTTTGTCAACAACAGCGCGTTCGTCGGGCGCGCACAACCCAAACCCCTCAACCCAACCGGCCTTTCACCGCTTCCTCTGGGCAGCAAATTGCAAATTCGAGAAAGCTTCAACCGCTTGGACACACAGCTGTGTTTTGCTTGGGCACGTGAGGACTTTGGGCTCAAAGCCCAGCTTCTGCAACAGCGCCGCACCATGGAGCCCAAATGGAGAGAAATGGACTTGGGGCTCCCTGACAAGCTGCTGCCAACACCCGCCCTGAAAAGCAAAAAATATACCGTGGAGCTTGAAATCGCCAAAGCCCAACTCCAACCCCACACCCAACCCACAGCCCTCCAAGTGGAATTGCGGGAGGTTCTGGAGAGGGAGCTTGCACGGCGCATCCCCGGAAGGCGCGCGGAGCAATCCAAAGAGAACACACGGCTTCAAGGGCTTTCCAACAGAGAATTTCTCAAAACCTATGGCACCTTGGCCAAGCAACTTTATATACGGGCAAGCCTCCCTGCCACCCCCTATGAAAGCTTGCTTTCCTCTTGGGGAAAATGGCAAAACTGCACCCAAGAGGCTGAAAGCCGCTTCGGCAAAGCTTGGCTTTGGCAATATGTCTAGGTATTAGGGAGGTTGCATAGGAAGTTTCGCCATTCTCATGCAAAGCACCAGGGGCCTGAATATAGAACAATATTCCTCAAGCCTCCAAAGGAGCAACACATGAGCAAAAAGAAGCTGACGACTGCAGCCGGCGCACCCGTTGCCGACAACCAAAACGTCATGACAGCAGGCCCCCGTGGGCCACAACTCCTGGAGGACGTGTGGTTTTTGGAAAAACTTTCCCACTTCAACCGCGAGGTTATTCCTGAGCGCCGTATGCATGCCAAAGGCTCAGGCGCCTATGGCCATTTCACCGTTACCTGTGACATCAGCCCCTATACCAAAGCCAAAATTTTCTCCCAAATTGGCAAAAAAACAGAGCTTTTCTTGCGCTTCTCCACGGTGGCCGGGGAGCGCGGCGCGGCGGACGCGGAGCGCGACATACGTGGTGCGGCCATTAAATTTTATACGGAGGAGGGAAATTGGGACTTGGTGGGCAACAACACGCCGGTTTTCTTCCTGAGGGACCCCTTGCGCTTCCCAGGCCTCAACCGTGCCGTCAAACGCGATCCCCGCACCAACCTGCGCAGCGCAAAAAACAACTGGGACTTTTGGACTTCACTGCCCGAAGCACTGCACCAAATTACCATTACTATGAGTGAAAGAGGCATTCCTTCAAGCTACCGCCACATGCATATGTATGGCAGCCATACCTTCAGTTTTGTGAATGCCAAAAATGAGCGCTTTTGGGTGAAATTCCACTTCCATACCCAGCAGGGCATTCAAAACCTCAGCGACGCTGAGGCCGAAGCCATTATTGCCAAGTGCCGCGAAAGCCACCAGAGGGACTTATATGAGTCCATAGAGCGCGGCGACTTTCCGCGTTGGAAGTTGTTTGTCCAACTCATGCCCGAAAAAGACGCTTCCAAAACACCCTATAACCCGTTTGACTTGACAAAAGTCTGGCCACACAAGGACTACCCTCTCAAGGAAGTCGGTGTCTTGGAGTTAAACCGAAACCCGGAAAACTATTTCGCTGAAGTGGAGCAGTCGGCCTTTAACCCCGCCAATGTGGTGCCTGGCATTGGCTTTTCACCCGACAAAATGCTGCAAGGGCGACTTTTCGCCTATGGCGACGCCCAACGCTACCGCCTCGGCGTCAACCACCACCAAATCCCCGTCAACGCCCCCCGCTGCCCCTTCCATAACTACCACCGCGACGGCACCATGCGCGTGGACGGCAACCAGGGCGGCATAGCCGGTTATGAGCCTAACAGCTATGGCGAATGGGAGGACTCCCCGGAGTTGAGTGAGCCACCCCTCGCACTGGAGGGCAATGCCGCACACCACCCGCAGGATGATGACTTCTTCACGCAACCCAGAGCGCTTTTCCGCCTAATGAGTGAGTCGCAAAAACAAACACTCTTTGAAAACACCGCCCACGCTATGGGTGACGCCCCCAGAGAAGTGAAGCGCCGCCACATCTCCCACTGCCTCAAAGCCGACTCGGCCTATGGCGCAGGCGTGGCCAAAGCACTTCGTATCCCCCTCGGAGAGCTTGAAAAATAACAACGGAGTATTTGCTCAACCCCCAAAGCTCCGCCATGCTGGAGCCATGCCCATTGCCATGCCCTTTCAACTCGTCCTCCACAACGCTACCTGCCTTCTCCCTTGGGGTAAAACCCAAACGGACATCGGTATTGCCGAAGGAAAAATCGCCGCCTTCGGCCAGCTGGCCCAAGCCCCCACCGCCGAAGTTTTTGACGCCAAAGGCTTGCACATTCTACCCGGCCTTATAGACAGCCACGTGCACTGGAGGGAGCCGGGGGGGACACACAAAGAGGACATGGCCTCCGGCAGCGCTCAAGCCGCCCTCGGCGGCGTTACGAGTGTGTTTGAAATGCCCAATACCTCGCCCCCCACCACCACCCCTGCTCTCCTCGCCCAAAAACTCTCCCTCGCCAAAGGCCGCTGCTGGGTGGACCATGCCTTCTTCCTCGGAGCCTGCGCCGACAACATTTCCTCCTTGTCCGAGTGGGAGAGACTTCCCGGCTGCGCAGGCATAAAACTGTTTCTGGGCAGCTCCACCGGCAGCCTCTTGCTGAATGAAACAAGCTTGCTTTCCAAACTCCTCCAAAGCTGCCGAAGGCGCATTGCCTGCCACTGCGAGGACGAAAACCGCCTCGCACAACGCAAAGCCTTCGCCCAAACCGAAAAACCTGAAACCCACCCACTCTGGAGAGACGAAACCTGCGCCATTTTGGCCACCCAAAAACTGCTTGAGTTGGCCAAAACCAGCGGCGCACGCCTGCACATTTTACACCTCAGTACGCAAGAAGAGTTGGCTTTGCTCCAAAAAGCACGCGCCTTCGCAACCGCCGAGGTAACACCCCAACACCTCCTCCTTTCAGCCCCAGAGTGTTATGCCCACCTGGGTACCCTCGCACAAATAAACCCCCCCTTGCGCGCCCCCCAACATGCCCAAGCACTCTGGCACGCCCTCCACACAGGCCTCATTGACTGTTTGGCTACGGACCATGCCCCCCATACCCGCGAGGAAAAAGCCAAACCCTACCCCCAAAGCCCCTCGGGTATGCCCGGCCTTTATACGCTGCTCCCCCTCATGCTCCACCAAGTGGCCCAAGGCAAACTGCTATTGGAGCAACTTGTGGAGTTGACTGCCCACGGCCCAGCACGGGTTTTCGGTACCCGCTGCAAAGGGAGAATCGCCTTGGGCTATGACGCGGACTTGGTGCTGGTGGACTTGGAAAAAAAACAAAACGTCAACACCTCCCATACCCGCTGCGGCTGGAATGCCTTCGACGGCCACACCCTCCAAGGTTGGCCCGTCGCCACTCTGCTCCGCGGCCACTGGGTTGCCCGCGAAGGCAAACTCGTCGGCCACCCTGAAGGTAGGCCCATTGAGTTTGACGACACCCGGCAGGCTTTGTAGGCTAAAGCTTGCCGTCCGCCTTCAGCTGCGCAACCACTGCGTCAACTCCTCGACGGTTAATAATGCGAAGGCCATGGGCCGAAATGCGCAAACGCACCCACTGGCCCAGGCTGGGTACCCAAAACCGCTTGTATTGAAGGTTGGGCAGCGAACGCGTCTTCGTCTTGTTGTTCGCATGGCTGACATTGTTGACAACCAAAGGACGCTTGCCCGTAACCTGACAAACCCGACTCATAACAACCTCTCAAATTTAAAGGCTACCAACTGGACTTGGTGACTCCGGTAAGCTCCCCTTGGAGCGCCTTCTCTCTAAAAGTAATCCTCGAAAGCTGGAAATAACGCAAGGTGCCCCGCGGCCTCCCCGTCACCCTACAACGGTTTACCACACGCGAAGGGCTCGAGTCCCTCGGCAGCTTGTCCAACTTCAACTGCGCCTCCGCCCTCGCCTCCGGCTCCGTGCTGGGGCTCTTAATGAGTTTCTTAAGCTCCTTGCGCCGCGTCGCATATTTCACAACCAACTGCTTGCGTAAATTGTTTTTGTTTATTTTGCTTTTCTTGGCCATGACACACAATGCTTCTTAAAAACGCTTTTCAAAAACTTCTTCAAAAAAACTTCCCAAAACACCCCAAAACACCGCACCACCCTCCCGCCCCAAACTCCTCAAAGTGCTCCCGCGGCTCCTTGAAAAGACGAGTCTTCTATCCCTTGTTTGCAAAACAAGCAACTCTGAATTGAAAAAACCTGTCAAATCGGCGAAGAAGGCTTCTCTTTTATTTTTTTCAACGTTTTTTCATCTCGTCTCAAGGAGTCCCATGGGCACACTACAAGCGTTTATTCACTCCAAAGGCATCCTCGCCAATTCTATCGTCGCTGTCTCCCAAAAATTGGAAGCAACTCAACTCAAGGACAATAACCTCCTCCAACAACGGGCTACCAAACGCCGTAACAAGGAGTTGGCCCCCAAAACCTATGCGGAGCTTAACATCGCCAAACCCCGTAGCGGACGGGGACTCTCTGCCGCCACCGTGGCCTCAGCACTCAATGAGCAGCCCCTCTCCGTCCGCCAACGCAGCAAAATGCTCAGGGCCGTCAATGCGCTCTTGCAGAAAAATAAGGAAACAGCCGTTGACATGAAAACCCTCTTCGGTGACACCCCTAAAAAAGAAACCAAAAAAGCCAAAACCACCCCTCAAAAGAAATAGCGCCCCCCACCTCCACCACCTGGCTTAAGGACTTGCCGGCTTCCTAAGGCTGTCAGCAAAAAAACGCTATTTGGGGGGAAACCCTTCACTTTTGGGGACAGCTTTGCTTTCAAGCAGCTGCGCAAAAGCACCTCCCGCCCTCTTGGGCGCGTGGGCTTCGCGCATCAACGCCTCAATGCGCCTCTGGCGAGCACCGGCTTCAAGCTCCCTGCTCGTCGTCGCTTCCAGGGCCAAAGCCGCAGACACTGTCCGGTGCTCGGAATAAAGAGGCATTTTTCAACCCTCAGGAAACAGGAATGGCGGGCTGGGCCGGCTGCTCCTCAAGGACAATATGCGGCGTCGGCAACTGCATCTGGTCTGCCGCAACCACCGCTTCATTCTTCAGAATGTTCGCTATTTGGGTGGGCTCGTTCACCGTGAGAATTTCCAAAATCTTCTCTATCGTCCAACGGCCACGCGCTGCAATGACAACACCCTTGTCGGTGAAACTCAACGTGTCCGCAAGCAATGGCTCTTCGCTTAAACGCGCATCAATCTCAGGGCCAAGCAAATCCCTCGCCGCACTCAAAATCCGCTGCAATACATGGTTCCATGCAGCCAAAGGCTCCTGCGCCGTCTCCTGCGTCTCCTCAACCAAATCCAAACCCACCGGCAAATTCGCAAGACGCTCAAGGAATTCTTCCATCAACTCACCACGCAAAATACGGCCGTGCTGCGGAGCAATAACTTCAGGCGCCGGGTTGAGTCGACGAATCACCTCAACCGTTCGGGCCAAAGCAATGCGCGTCGGCATATACATCTGGTGAAATGCACGAATGCCCGCCCAGTCCGAGGCGTCCGCCTCTATCCCCTGCACCCCCTCCGGTGTCAACCCTCCTAAAAAATCCCCGGAGAACAACACCCGCGTCTCCAAGTCGTAGAGCATGACGGCCCCTTTGAAATGGCAAAATGGGCTGGGTACGGGAAGAATTTGGTGCCCCGTCGGCAAAGTAATCCCCTGCGCAAAACGGTCCAATGACAAAAACCGCTCCCGCGGTAACCCCATGTGTATAATGAGACGAAACGTGTCCTCTGAAGCCAAAATCGCCGCCTTCGGAGAATAACGCGCCATGAGCAACGGCGCAGAGGAGCTGACGTCCGGGTCCTGGTGGTTTAAAAACAACGCCGAAACACGCTCAAGACTGCCAATAATGCTCGCCGTCTTGCTGCTCACAACAGCAAAGTCCGTCGAAGAGCCAGGGTCTATCAGCAGGTTAAACTGCATGCGCTGGCGCGTCTGGGGATGGCGTGACTCAAAAAGACGCAAATAGGGGTTTGCGTGAAAAATGCTCTTCGGGTCCCTCTTGCCTACCCAAAAAGTCCCAGGCGCAATTTCCACAGGTGTGATGGAATCTAACATGAACTCAATTCTCCCTGCAATTTCGAAAAGTTGTGGAAAGAAGCCCCACTCCTCCCTCCCCTGAACCTTTTTCCTCCCAAATACTCAAAGCCACCTCGCCCTCTTCTACCTCTCCTATTCCCCTCCCAAAACCATCTCCAATGCTATGCTATAACCTATATTATCATCCTTCTCGCATTCTCGCACATCAACTCTCGCATGCAAATATTCAACTTCAGAAAAACCTAACCCGGTTCCCCTTTTTTTGCTACGACTTTCCACTCTTAAAGCAATGTTTTCATTGCGTTTACAAAAGGAGCCCTCAGCGCTAAAAGAAACCTTCTCCGGCTTTTAGGAAACACCATGCCTACATATGAAAAATCCGAGCTCCTCCTCAAAAGCGCTCTTGAAAAAATCGTCTACTTCGAAGCGCGTCAAGAACAACTTCTCGCTGACTCCAAACGCGCTAAAACTGAAACCGAAACCCTGCGCCAACAACTCGAACATGCCAAAAAACGCGAGCTGGAATCCTCAAAAACCTTCGCCGAAATGGAAACCCGCTTGCGCCATATGCAATCCGAAAAAAACGAAGCCCTTCGAAAAGTCGAAACCCTTCGCAGAGAACGCGCTGAGTGGATTGAAAAAATCCTCGAAGCTGCCCAAATTCAAACCCCCAACGACTCCCTCAACGACACCTTCGACTTGTCCCAATTCATCTCCCTCCTGCGCGGCGAAGTCCTTCACCTCAAAAATAACCTCAAAACCTCCTCCCAACCCCCACTCCCCCTCGCGGAACCGGACGCCCCCTCCCCCTCCTCTACCGAAGACTTCGGCTCCCGCTTCGCCGCCCAAGGCCGCTTGGAAATTAGCCCCAAAGAACAACAAACTTTGCAGGCCAACGAAAAACCCCTCGCCGATAACGTGCTGAATTCCGGTATACGCGAACTCTCCTCCGCAGATACTCAGGTCCGCCTGCGTACGGCCCTCCGCCTCAAGTCCCTCGGCCGCCCCTCCGCCGCCCCTGCCCTCGGCCACGCCATCCACTCGGAAACCAATCCCGAAGTCCTCATCGCCCTCATCGACGCCTTCTCCTCCTTCGCCAAAACCGAAGGCGTCCCCCTCGTCGCCCCCCACGCCTCCTCCCACCACCCTCAACTGCGCCTCGCCAGCATCCGCGCCCTCATCCGTATGGACGCCCAGGCCGCTATGCCTCAACTCCTCGCCGCCCTGGAAGACCCCGATGCCAATGTACGCCGCCGCGCAACCCTCTGGCTCGCAGGACTCTCCCCCGAAGAAACCCTGCGCCTGGGCAGCATCGCCCTCGAGGACAATAACCCCGAAGTGCGCGCCATCGCCGCTTATGTCCTCTCCATCTCCCAACAGGAAGCCGCTAAACCCAAACTCCTGCGCGCCCTCCATGACGAAAACCTCAAAGTACGCAACGCCGCCGCCAAAGCCCTCGGCCAACACTCCCATGCAGACTGGACTTTCTTGCCCTCCCTGGAACAGGCAGAACGCCGCCGCGCCTTGCGCCGCCTCAAATACCCCCACTCTAAACTCCCACCCACCCCCTCTAAACTCGCTCCACCACCCCCACCAC
>WQTM01000182.1 GCA_009786315.1 Pseudomonadota bacterium
CCCCCTACCCTGCCCCCCCCTCCCCAGCTGGCAATAGCCCCTCAACCAGAGCCAACTCAACCCCTACAAATAGTAGAGCCAACACAAACCTCTGCGGCACTCTCCGCGGAACTCCTGAGTATGCTCCGGGCAAGCCTGCGCGGAAAAACCCAGGAAGAGTTGGCTTCCATGACTGAAGTGCCCCCTCAAAACCTGGTAACTTCACTTTTCCATCTGGAACAGCAAGGGCAAGTGATAAGGCGAGGACAGAAATACTTCATCGCTTAGCCAAGAAAGCCCTATGGAGACGCTGCGCTATAACTTGAAAACCGCTTCCACCCTGCTTGGACTCAAGCCCGGTGAGCTGATGGCCCAAAGCCGGCAGTCCGAATGGTCTCCAGAGGAAATTTGGAGCTTGAGAGCCAAACTCGCCCTCTACCCACCCCCCGTCGGTAACCGAAAACAACTCTTCCTCAACTTCAAAGGCGGCACCGGCAAAACCTCCCTCTCCACCTCCTATGCCTGGCGCCTGGCCGAAATGGGTTATGGCGTCCTCCTGGTGGACTTGGACTCCCAAGGACATGCCACCAAATGCCTCGGCTTCGAAGGCGAGGACTTTCCTCATACACTCCTGGACGTCTTCCAGAAAAAAACCAAACTCTCCTCCATTGTCCAAAAAACACCCCTGCCTAACCTGGAGTTCGTCCCCTCTAACCTCAATATGAGTACGGTGGACTTGCTCCTTATGCCTATGGCTGGACGCGAGTTTAAACTTAAATCCGCCCTCAAAGAGCTCGAATCCAACTATGACTTCATCGTCTTCGACGCACCCCCCTCCTTCGGCTTGCTTAACCTTAATGCCCTCATCGCCTCCAATGATTTGATTATTCCCGTCCTCGCTGACTTCCTCTCCTTCCACGGACTGCGCCTCCTCTTCGAAACCCTCCAAAACCTCGAGGAAGACTTGGGCCACCTGCTGGAACATATTTTTATTGTCGTCAACGCATTCAACCAAACCTTTAAGCTGGCCAAAGAAGCCTTGGACGCTTTGAAACGCCATTATGCAGAATACCTCATGCCTCACGTCATCCGCCAGTGTACCAAATTCGCCCAGGCTTCCAGCGAAGGCCGTCCCATTTTCCTTGCAGACAGAGACAGCAAAGGTGCACAAGATATCCAAACTCTCATCCAATTCATCCTCGCGACACTCGTTGAAGGGTCGCCGTCCAACGGGAGAAAAAAATGAAAAAATCCTTTGACCAAAATGTCCCGAGACTCCGCCCACGGCTTAAATGGCAAACCACTACCAGTCCCCCTCAAGAAAATATGGACAATATACCCCCACCTGCACAGGACACCCCTCCCGTATTGGACATGCAGGACAATCCACACGCAGCCCTCGCAAACCTCGCCGCCGCCGTTAAAAACAAAACAGCTCAACGCGAAGAAACACCCCTCAGCGCTCTGGAGGCCATTCGAAAGGCCATTGGAGAGGAAAAAATACCCCCCAACGCTGTTGCGGAACCTTCCCCCTCCACTATGGCCCAGCCCCCCGTGGCGCTGGTGTCTGAGCAGGAGCTTGCAGAGCGGCGTATTCGCCTTAAGGAGCGCCTCAAAGCCGCCCGCGAAACCCCCGGCTTCCTCCCTCTTCCCCCGACGGCCCTTCAGGCCGGTGAGTTGGCTGTGGAGCGCATCGCTCAACTGCAAATAGAAATTTCTAAACTTCGCGACGAAAACTTGCAGCTGACACAAAGCCTGGAGGCAGCTCGACGACGCGCAGAAGAGGCAACAGAAATCGCCCGCATGCGTATGGAAGAAATGGAGCGCGTCTCAAATGACATGAATGAGCGCTCTAAACTCATGAGTGAGTTGGAAGAAGAAATGCTCGCCATTGAAACAGAGCGCGACGAAACACTCATTCTTCTGCAAGAGACACGGGCGGAGCTCCGCACCCTCCAGGAGCGTTATGCCCAACAACTTGCTGAGTTTCAAAAACGCGAGGAAGCCCTGCATACAAGCCTCGAGGAAGAAGAAGCTTTGGCCAATGAGCTTGAAACCCTTCGTATGCAAGCAGAGCAACTCACCGTTGCCCACCAACTGCTCTCCCAAGACAGGGCCTCCCTGGCTTCTCAAGTCGAAGAGCTTAAGCAGGAGCGCAAAGAGTTGCTTGAGGCACGAAAAGCCCTCGAGTCCGTGCACAAAGCCCTCTCCAAAGCCGTCATTGGGAAAAACTGAGTTTCCCCCATGAGTATCCGGGAACAAATTGGCACAAACCTGTTGGCTGATTTGTCCAGCAACCTCACCCAAACCATTGTTGCTCTGGTAGCCATTGAGGCTGTCTACCTTGCGGTGCTTGTGGGTTGGATTGTCATGCAAAAACGCCCGCCCGCGGCAACGCTGGCTTGGATATTTGGGTTGGCACTGCTGCCTGTCTTGGGTTTTGCCATCTATTATTTCTTTGGCCCTAGACGAATCAGCAAAACACGTATGCGCCGTCTGCGCGCCCGCAATTGGATGGCGGAGGCTTTGGACATGCGCGCAGCAAATATTAATAGCCACTATGCCAACATTCCTCCTCACTTGCTGCCGTTGGCGCGCTTGGGCACTCTGGTTTCAGAAATGCCTGTCGCCGCCTGCCGCCAAGTGAGGTTGCTCATCGACGGCACACAAACTTTTGAGGCTTTGCTTGCGGCCATTCGTTCAGCCAAACACCACATTCACCTCGAGTATTATATTTTTCACCCGGACGTCTTGGGCCGCCAATTCATTGAAGCCCTCACAGAGCGCGCCAAAGCCGGTGTTAAGGTGCGTCTCTTGTTGGACGCCGTGGGCTCCTCCCGTATACGCCGCCGCCACATAGGCCCTCTGAAAAAAGCCGGAGGAAAAGTCGCCTTCTTTCACAAAGTGCGCCTCTTCAGCTTCAAACCCCGCATCAACTTCCGTACCCATCGCAAGCTGGTTGTTGTGGACGGACACACAGGCTTTTTCGGAGGCATCAACATCGCCCAGGCGGAGGATGAGCGCCTTTCTCACAAAGCCTATAGAGACACGCACATCCAATTGGTTGGCTCTGCTGTCCGCTGGTTGCAAACCGTTTTTTTGGAAGACTGGAATTATGCAACAGGAAATACCGAAGTGGAGGCGGAGCACTTTCCTCCTCACCCACAAGCCCAACCTCACCTTGTACAAATTGTCCCCTCGGGACCGGACTTGAGGTTTAAGGCCATTCGTGACGTCTACTTCTCTGCCATCTCAACTGCCAAAAACCGTATTTGGATTTCAACACCCTATTTCGTGCCCGACGAGGCCATGCTGACAGCACTCACCAATGCAGCA
The DNA here is from genome assembly GCA_009786315.1 of Pseudomonadota bacterium. GTDB lineage: Bacteria > Myxococcota > Myxococcia > Myxococcales > Myxococcaceae > WRKR01. Next base: position 3,316 of record WQTM01000182.1, read on the forward strand.
TTGCGCGGCGTGGACGTCCGCATTCTCGTCCCCAAACGCAGCGACTCTTGGGTTGTCACCCTGGCAAGCCGCTCCTATTATAACGAGTTGTCTCTGGCTGGCGTCCGCTTGTTCGAATATTTGCCCAGGCTCTTTCACGCCAAAACCCTGCTGGTGGACGACGCCTTGTCCGTCCTTGGAACGGCCAACATGGACGTGCGTAGCTTTGAGCTTAACTTTGAAATCAGCGCCATCTTCTATGGCGAAAAAATGGCTCAGTCCTTGACAAAATGCTTCTTGGAGGACTTGGAGTCCTCAGTCGCTTTGCCAAGGTTCCGAGGAAAACACCCCTTCGGACAACGCTTCCTCGAGTCCTTTATGCGCCTCCTGTCGCCGCTGCTTTAGGCCTTCATTGCCACAGTTTGTCACGGCTTCTTCAAAAAAAGTCTGCGGTTTTGAATTTGCTCCACCTTCAAAAGCCATGCGCGAAATGCAGGGTAGTCCTTGGGCTCAACCCGGCTCGCCTTCAACTTCCACTGGCAGCGCACTTGGACTTTTCCTCCCGCAACCTCAACTCCCATCGAAAACTCACCAAAAGGTGAATTCTCCTCCACCCTCCACCCCGGCTCCGCAAGACGCCACCCCGGTGAAAGCTTGTGCACAATCTCATAGTTGCCCACAAAAACTTCCGGTAACTCCAACGGCCAACGACGTGTGGCAAGCTGCCCTAGGCCTCCACTGCGGTTTTGTTTGTAACCCAAAGCATAAAAACGCAAACCCTCCGGCACCACCTCGGCATAACGTGGAAATATGGCCGAAAACTTCAGACGAAAAGGCTCCTCCAGCTTTGCAGCTTCACTCACCTCTATGGCCGACAACTGAATGCCTGGGTAGGCTTGCCCCCATTGCTTCAAAAACTCGGCCTCCTGCCTGGCCTTCGCAGAAAAAGCTTGACGGTAACCAGGCGCCAACTGCCCTTGAGTCGACCATTCACCTTCAAGTCGCGCGTCCCCATTGGCATTGAGAGAAACCACCTGCTTGCTCTCTATCCAATTGTCCTCCGCCTTCAATGCCGGCGTGGTGAGAAAACGGCTCCTCCCTTGAGGCTCTATAATGAGTGCATTCGCCCCCGCATCCACAGACGGAAGCTCGGATATGCCGTGAAACTCTGCCGTACCATCCAAAAAAAGGTTGAATTCCGGCACATAGAGAATGGCGTGGTTGAAGGCCGCCAAAGAGGCTGGCGTGGACGCCAGCCTCCCAAGGAAATTCATCCTCAGCAAAACAAACTTCGAGGCAATACCCGCTTCCTTCAGCATGACATGCATGAGTGCTGCCTTGTCTTTGCAATCCCCAAAACCACGTGAGAGAATACGAGAAACTCTATAGGGTTTGAATCCATAAATGCCAAACTCCAGCGCAACATAACGTGTCTTGGAAACCACAAAACCATAAATGGCCTCCACCACCTTGCGCCGCTCCCTCACGTCCACCCCCTTCAATAACTCAACAACGGTTTTCCTTATCTCCTCATTCGGCGCAAGCTGCTCCTCTATCAATCCCCACCAATAGTCTCCTACGTCCTCCCACTTCGCATAGGTGGACACATGCAAGGGCGTCGCTACCTCCGCTAACCCCGGCATGTATGGCTCCGCTACCACCTTCTGTATCCCCCCTGCTTCAAAAAAAGTCAGCACCCTCTCCCCCTTCCTCTCTGTACGCTTGGAAACCCATGGCGGTAAACTGTCAGCATTGTCATAAAGCCGACGCCCCTCCGGTAAGTCCACTACAAACTTCCATCGCACCACCCGGTGCCGGTCCGCTATCAACTCAACCGTCCCCCAATAGTCCGAAAGCAAATTGTCTTGCGCCGTATCATCCAACCGCCACTGTAACTCGAGTATGTCCCCCACTGCCAATTGAGAAAAATCCAATACGCGGGCGCGTACGTCATAGTACATGCCCGCCCAGGCCTCGTTAACCAAACTCTCGGACTCCTGCGCGCCACTCACCACTGTCCCGTTCGGCTTGAGTATACGCGCACGCAAAATTTGAAGCGCTTGGCGCGAGGGCGCATAGCTAATGGGAATCCTCCGGTATTCCTCCACCGCCCTCTCTGAGTGCAAACGTACTGCATATTGCGCCCACCGGCTGGCATGCCCCGTCGCCTGTATGCGCTGGTATTTCACGTTCGCCAATACCACCGCCTCCTCCTTCCCTTCCAACAACGTCGCCTTGCCCAATGCCTCAACATCCACAGCATGGGGCATCTCGGACATGCTCCGCTCCCCTGAAAGCTTCTCTATGGCCAACAAAAACTCCGTCTTCTGCGGCGCAAGCGCAGCCGCCTCCCTAAGGGCCTTCATCGCCTTCGCCCCCTCCCCTATGCCGAGCCAAACCTGCGCCTCCTGCGCAAAAATGGCACTCTCCTCCGGGGCCAGCTGCTTCGCTAATGCCAATAACTCCAAGGCCCGCTCCGCCTGCCCGTTGGCTGCAAATACGCGTGCAAGCCCTATACGAATAAAATTCTTCAGCGGCTCCTGGCGCAATATCTCCTCCAACTCCCTCACCTCCTCCTCCCAACGGCCCATTTGAGACAGCTTCGCCGCTAAACGTAAACGCGTGTCTGTATCCGAAAAACGTAAGCTTAGGGCCAAACGCTCATAGCTCAATGAGTCCTCCTTCCACCCCATCCCATCGGTATAGGCAGCGGCTTGTATGGCCAACGGTATGTAGGAAGGCAGCTTCTGCTGGGTGCCAATGCTCATGTTCGCCGCATGGAAATAACCACCCAATAACTCTATGGCTTGAATTTTTAAAAATTGCAGGGGGCCCCACTGCGGAAATTGCTGCTCAAGCCCTTCTAAAATATGAAGGGCTTTTTCTGGTCGCTGCATCTCCAACTCACGCGCCGCCATCTGCAACCGAAGCCAAGGGTTGTTTGGAGCAAGGCCTTGGGCCCGCAATAAAAACTTGTATCGCTCGTTGCCCTCCTCAGCAAGGCGGGCCGCCACCATCTGCAATTCAAAATCCTCAGGCGCTGCCTCCGCCGCACCCTTGGCCAACTCAAAAGGGCGGTGCTCACTCTTCGGAAAGGTTTGTAACCCATGCAACACCAAGGCCAAGTCCTTTTTCAAATGCAAATTGCCGGGCGCTCTTTTGAGTGCCTTCTGCAACGCCAATGAGAGGCTCTCCAATGGCTGAGGGCGGAGTTTTTCACTCGGGGGGACTTTCACCGCAAACGCATCCTCCGTCACTATGGGCCTCGCATTGCCTTCCACCCGTAAAAAAAAGCCCGTCGGGCCCTCCGTCTGGCAAAGCTTCAGCAATACCTGGTGCCGCCCCCGGGGGAGCCTCAGTTCTACCCCCGCCTGGTCCAACCTCGCAAGGTTGTCCTCCAACGAGGAAAGTACCTCCTGGCCGTTGACAAATAGGGAAAATGCCCCTGAAGCCCCTATATAAAACTTAAGCTTCTCAGCCTCCTCCGTCTCCACCTGGCTGAATACAAAACTTACCACATCCTTGTTGGAGGGAAGCAGGGAGGACAAGTCCACATAGCCCCAGCGGGGCCTGGCCACCAGCTTGCGCCAAGCCACTTCGCGAAATTTGGCCGCATAGGTTTTGTTCAAATCCACCAGCCCCTCAGGGCCTACCTCCCGTTGGCACCCCACCTGCCCCTCATTGTCAAAACCACTTATAAGCCAAAAATCCTTCAAAAAACCCATCGGCTCCAGCCAGGCCTGCCCACGCTGCGTACGCCCACGCGCATATTCAACCTGCGCACTCAGCATTCGCGCAAGTGCGCGAATACGCTCGTCTGCTTGGCCGTCTTTCGCTACTCGCGAAAACGCCTGGTAGGCAGGTGTCAAATCCTCCATCTGCGCCAATTCAGAGGCCAACAAAAACAAGGGCGCCGCCCCCCGAGGCGTGCGGGCATTCGCCAATAACTCCTGCGTCCATTGCAATACACGCTCTTCAGAAGGAGTGCTCGACAAAAGCCCGCATATAACGCTGCTTAACAAAAAGGACATGCCTCAAACCATAGGCCACTCTCTCCAAAGCCCCAACTGCTTCGTTGCCGTATTCAAAAAAAAGCCGCTGCCCCCAAAAAACCCACTGCTTCACCGCGTACACACCTGCCGCCTACACACCTTCGGACAAAAAGCCCCCCCCTTCTCCTTCTTGTCGTTGGGGGGGCCCCTCTATGCTTGGGGCGGAGGGGGGTTAGGGGAATTTCGTGGAGAAAGTCAGCATGCCGCCCCCTTGTAGCGGGGCAAAAGAAAGAGCAGAGTTTTTGGGCTTGTATTCCGGAGAAAGGAAAAACAACACAAGCGAAGTCGCAAGGCTTGCACCTGCGACGGACCAGCCAATAATGAGGAAAAGCTCATCGTCCTTGGCTCGCTGTGTGTAGGTGAGAGCATTGGGAGCGTCTTCTACATCGCTCGCTCCTCCGGTTATAACCTTGTTGAGTTCTTTCCTGTCTTTAAAATAACGCACGGTGAAGACGGTGCCAAAAACAGCTCCCACCGCTGCCACGCCCATGGTTGTATAGGACGCAACACGCATGCCTGACATGCCTTTGGGGGATACCTCCCCCTCACCTCTTCCTGTACCCACAGGAGTGTTCAACACCATAGGCACGTCAAGCTTTTCAAACAATGTCGCAAACCCATCAACAAACCTGGCCTCCTCCGCTATGTCCTGGTTGGGCGTATGCACCAAAACGGGAATGTTGCTCGGCTCCCCTCCATGCCAATCCACAACACGTGCAGACATGATGAACCACGGCTCTGTGCGGACAATGGACACGAGAAGCACGCGTTTGGCCTTCACCGCCCTGGCCAAAGCAACAATACAACCATTGTCTTTCCAACACGAAGCCCCTCCACGCTGCTGTATATAGCGCTCTACCTCAGTGGCGTTGGCAACAACCCCCTCCGGGTAGGTCGACAATGTCTTGAGTATCTGCTTTTCAAAAGCATCCTTCAACGCTTTCTCCGTCGCCTTCGCATTGGATAGCTCAACCTCTATATGCAAAGGGTACACCGCTATCTCCGCAGCCCCCGCCACAGCCCAAGCAGAAACAACACCCCATAAAAACAACCATGCTGATATTCGTTTCATGCTTCCCTCAAAAATGCTCTCAATCCGTCCTCCAGCCCGCCCTCTCCATGCCGACAAACATACCCGCAGAGTTTCACTTCTCGACATTTCCCTCAAATGAAAGACAAGCGACTCTTAGCCAATTATATTGGCTCCTTCAACCCCTCAAAGGCCATCTCAAAAAAAATTTCAACAGCTTTAGCTGAAAACCTGAAAACCTGCCTCCACATGTGCCCAACCAAGCATATACCCAAGGAGCACTTGTGTTGGTTTGCCCCCTCTCCACCCATCACCTGCGGGCAACGCTTTGGGCCTGTGGCTCAACATTCTGCCCATGCGGGCAACTCCCCAAAAGCTCCCAAGAAACATGTGTGAAATTGAGCGCCTATGGTGTCTATGCTGGGGCAGTCGGCCCGAAGAAGGCTTCAAACTTTTGAACCTCCATATAAATTTTATATAAACTTGTGCTGTGGTTGTGAAGCTGGCCAATGTTGAAGAAAGGGGAGCTATGGGCCAACAAACCTTTTTGGGTTGCGATGAAAAAGCTCTGGAGAGTTTAATGCGGGCGGCCCAGTTAGGACATATGGAGGCCCAATTTCTCCTGGGGGAGCTTTATGCCCAACAAGAGGAGGAGGGCGAGAAGAGGAAGGCGGTGGAGTGGCTGGAGAAGGCCGCGGATAAGGGGCACCCCAAGGCTCCATTTCTTCTGGCTATTACCTGTGCTGCCACCCCTGAGGGTTATGAGAGGGCGGCGAAGTGGTTTATGAAAGCCGCGCAGGGGGGGAATGTGGAGGCCCAGTTTCGGCTTGGAGAAATGTATTCCGCCGGCAAAGGCGTCTCTCAGGACTACGAGGCGGCGGCGATGTGGTATTCCAAGGCCATTGTGAGAAGGCACGCGGAGGCCCAATTTAGGCTTGGCCTCATGCACAAGGCGGGGCAGGGTGTGCAGAAGAACAGCAAGTTGGCCAGGGAGAGGTTGAAGAAGGCCGCGGAGTGGGGGCATGTGGAGGCCCAATTTCTCCTTGGAAAAATGTATTATGAAGGGAAGAAGGGGCTGGCGGACAAAGCGAAGGGGTGCAAGTTATTGGGTGAAGCTGCGAGGAAGGGGCATACGGAGGCGGCCCGTCTGCATGAGCAGATTTATTTCAAAGAAACCTACAAAAACTACAGTCCGAAGGTGGTGGCCACTGAGGACAAAAAATTTTTGCAGATGTTGGAGAAGTCCGCGGCCCTGGGGGATGTAGAGGCCCAGTGGAAGCTTGCGGAGATGTATGAGAAGGGCCAGCGGGTGCCTCGGGACAAGAAGGCGGCGAAGTCCTGGTATAAGAAAGCCGCGCAGACTTTGGAAAACTCTGCGACGCAGGGGAATACGGGCGCACAGTGGAGGCTTGCCGAAATGTATAGGGAGGGGATAGGGGTGACGCGGGACTATGAGGTGGCCAAGGTGTGGTATAGGAAGGCTGCGCAGGCCTACATGGGGGTTGCTGAAGGCTTAAGGAGTGCGCAGGCGCAATATAGGCTTGGGGAAATTTATTTGAGGGGTCGCGGGGTGGAGAAGGACCGCCCGAAGGCGATGGAATGTTTTGCCAAAGCTGCCGAGATGGGGCATGCGGAGGCCCAATATTATATTGGAAAAATGTATGCCCGAGGCGAGTGTATTCCGCGGGACGTTCAGCGAGGCATAGAGTGGTATACCAAAGCGGCAACGCAGGGGCACGCCAAGGCTCAAGCATACCTGCGGACCCTATACCTTGAGGGGGACGCTGTCCTGGAGGTGAAAGGGAAGCAGCAGCAACGTTGAGGAGGGCCCACCTCAACTATGGCGGCACACCTGCCGCAAAATGTCCAGAGACTCCAATGCCTTCCCGGCCCCCTTCACCACCGCCGTCAGCGGGTCCTCCGCGAGAAAAACAGGCAACCCCGTCTCCTCCCTTAGCAATGTGTCAAAATTCTTCAGCAAAGCCCCGCCGCCTGCCAGCACAATACCTCTGTCCGCAATGTCCCCTGCCAACTCAGGGGGGGTACGCTCCAACGTCATTTTGACAGCATCAATAACGGCGTTGACGGGCTCTGCCAGGGCGTCGCGAATTTCTTCTGAGGTAACTGTCAGCGTCCGCGGCACACCGGCCACCAAGTCCCTGCCCTTCACTTCCATGCTCGAAACTTCGTCCGCTGGGTAGGCCATGCCGACGCCAATTTTAATTTGCTCCGCCGTCCTCTCCCCTATGAGCAAATTGTATTTGCGCTTCACATATTGAATAATGGCTTCGTCCATTTTGTCCCCGCCCACACGCACGCTGCGTGAGTGTACAATGCCGGCCAGGGAAATGACGGCAACGTCACTCGTGCCACCCCCAATGTCCACAATCATATTCCCGGAGGGCTCCGTCACCGGAAGGCCCGCCCCAATGGCCGCCGCCATCGGCTGCTCTATAAGGTAGGCCTCGCGTGCCCCCGCGTTTTCAGCGGCCTCGCGCACGGCGCGGCGCTCCACTTCGGTAATGCCGGAGGGGACGCCAATGACGACGCGGGGGTTGACAAAAGCCCGTCGCTGGTGCGCCGTTTGAATGAAATAACGCAACATGGCCGCCGTAATCTCAAAATCCGCAATCACCCCGTCCTTCATGGGGCGTATGGCCACAATGTTGCCGGGCGTACGTCCCAACATCTCCTTGGCCTCCTTGCCCACCGCCAAAACCTTCTTGCCCCCACGCGCCTCCTGTTGCACGGCAACCACCGAAGGCTCATTGGAGACAATGCCCAAATTGCGTGTATAAATCAGCGTATTGGCAGTCCCCAAGTCGATGGCCAAATCTCGAGACAACAGTGAATAAACCCAATCGAACATAGGCAAAAAATCCATTCCTTAAACAATCAGCTGACCAACAAACACCCTTTAGTCCGCTTGGCACCCAAGCCAAACTGTTTTCTTGGTTTCCAATACAATAAACCATAATCAGCAATATTCTAAAAAACTTGCTTGTTTTTGAAGAGGGGCAGGGAGCCCAAGGGGGAGAAGGGGGGCCCATGCGACCCGGGCCCTCCGGGCGTTGTTCTCTTTGGGCCATGCGGCCCGGGCTTTTTGTTTGAAACATTTCTTTCTGCCCTCCGGGCGGGTTTCTTTAACTGAGAATGTTTTTTTTGGGCCTGCGGCCCGGGCCATTTTTGGAAATGTTTCTCTTCGCCCTCCGAGCGTTGTTCTCTCTGGGCCTGCGGCCCGGGCTTTTCTGCCCTTCGGGCATTTTGCCTCCGGCGGGGAACTTTTTGCTCGCCCAAAAAGTTCCTCAAAAACGGCTCCCTCCGGTGGCCCTGCGGGGCCTT
>WQTM01000183.1 GCA_009786315.1 Pseudomonadota bacterium
ACCGAAAACCCCCCCCCGGAAAAAGAGGACGTCTTCCCCCTGCCTTCCGCCCAGAGAGACTCAAAACCCGTGGAGCGGTTTCAACCGCCTTCCATAGAAGAAATACTCAGTGCAGGGTTTAAAATTTCGCAAGCTGTTGCCGTGTTGCCATGGCCCAAAGAGGGTGCTGAGCTTTTTCAAGTTGACAAGGAGGTGGTTGTCCTCGCTGTCCAAGGCGAGCTTTTGACGCGCCTGACGGGCTTGTTGGCTGCGGCGGGAAATTTGGATGCGGCTCCCGAAATGCGCCGCTACCGTGGACGCTCAACCGACAGCCCTTTTGGGGTTGGGCAAGACCAGATGCAGCGGTTGATGGGCTCAGGCGTATTGTTTGTTGAGAAGGCGGCGGCAGAGTTTTTAAGCCTCTCTTTGGATGAGGGCAGCCTCTATTTGCGCGAAGAAAACCTCTTTGCTTTTGATGAGCAGTTGAATTTTGAAAACGGGAGGCTGTCAGGGGAGGATGGTTGGAGCATTGACATGGTACACCTGAGGGGGGAGGGGAAGTTGTTGTTGCGCCTCAAAGGAATGTTGCGTCGTGTCCCAGTGCCGGCTTCCATGTCTCTGCGTGTGCCTGTTTCTCAATTGGTGGGTTGGTATGGCCAACTGACACCCGTGTTGAGTGCCATGGTGGGCCGCAGCACCATTGTGCTCAGCGGCACAGGCTCCGCGCTTATTAGCGTTGCAGGTTTTCGGCCATGAGTTTGGGTGCTCATTTCCAAAATGAAGAAGACAGGCGTGTTGGAGAAAACAAACTTCGTGTTTGGAAGAGAGAGTTTTTGAATTTGCCAAACATGTTGACGTTGCTGCGTATGGCGATGATTCCGATTTTCGTCGTCCTCATTTATGGGGCCACGCCGCTGTTTTCGTTGTTGGCAGGCTCCGTATTCGCACTTGCTGCGTTGACGGATGTGGTGGACGGTTTTTTGGCACGCCGTTGGAATATGATTACGGTGATAGGGAAGTTGATGGACCCTCTGGCCGACAAGTTGATTGTTGCGGCGGCCTTGGTGATGATGGTTTTTTTGAACCGAGTCCCTGCGTGGGTGGTGATTGTGTTGCTTTCCCGAGAGTTTCTTGTTTCGGGCCTTCGCCAAATTGCCGTCAGCGAGGGGTTGGTGATTGCTGCTGGACAAGAGGGCAAGTGGAAAACTTCGCTACAGTTGGCAGGGATTATTGCGCTTTGTGTACATTATGTGCACCCCATTAACCTCCTGGTTGGCGTCTATGACGTCAACTTTAACACCGTTGGCTTGGTGCTGGTTTTCATGTCCATGCTGTTTTCTCTCTGGTCAGCCGCTGTCTATTTTCGCGCCTTCATTGTCAAACTTTCAGAAAGCACCAGCTGAAGCCTCAGGCTTTTTTTGCCTCTTTGCGTTGGTTATAGCGATTCATTGCGGCGGCCACTCCCTCCTCTGCCCAATAACCCAAGGCTTGCGTTGCCTGCAAAATGGCCGTCTTTTCAGCGCTCCGCTCTTCAACCGAAATTCCAGAAAGGACATGTGAGACAATACGCTCCCTGGCGCGCTCCTTGGTGTCGTCAGCCGGAGGCTTCTCAATGTCACTCCTAGGCTTGTCTATGCCGAAACGAAGGCGGGCATAGTTGTTATGGCCCAGCTGCTCTGAAATGCTGCGCAGGCCGTTGTGCCCCCCATGCCCCCCTCCTTGTTTGAATTGAAGCCTTCCAAAAGGCAAGTCCAACTCGTCGTGGACAACCAGCAGTTGAGAGGTGTCCACTTTATAGAATTGAATGGCTTGGCATAGGCTATGGCCGGACAAATTCATATAGGTTTGAGGTTTCAGCAGCAATATGCGCTGCCCCTGAAAATTCCCCATGCTCCACATGGCCTCAAACTTTGGGCCCAGCCAAGTGAAACCAATGGCATTTGCAAAAGCCTCCAAAACCCGAAAGCCAATGTTGTGGCGGTGGGCTTCATAGGCTTTTCCTGGGTTTCCAAGGCCGCAAATGAGTTTCATGTTTCCAGCAAAACCGCGTTTGGACAAACTCAAACGCGGTTTTCACCTCTTGAGGGGCTATTTCTTTTTGGCGTCCTTGGCCGCGGCTTTGGTGTCGGTTTTGGCTTCTGCTGCGGGTGCAGCGGCAACGGCTGCAGGGGACTCTGTGTCGGGTGTTGAAATGGTGGCGATGGTGAAGTTGACGTTGGACTTGTGGACGACACCTGCGGGCATGGCAATGTCATTGACGTGCAAAACTTGAGCAATTTTGAGGTGAGAAACATCCACTTCAATTTGTTCCGGAATGGAGGCCGGCAAAGCCAAAACTTCAAGGTTGCGCCTTTGTTGTGACAAGACGCCACCGTCAATGACGCCTTGAGGCTTCCCCGCGAGGATGATGGGGATGTTGACTTTGACAGGCTCATTCTCGCGTACGCTGAGGAAGTCCACATGCAAAAGCTTGTCGGAGAGGGGGTGTCGCTGCGTGTCTTTGAGCAGGACGAGGTGTGTTTCGCCATTGCTCAAAGAGAGCGTCAGCACCGTATTCAACTTCCTTGGCGTTTGAATGGCCTTGCGGACGACGACAGGGTCCACAGAAATATGCAGGGCTTCTTTCAAGTGCTTTCCATAAATGACGGCGGGGATGAGGTTTTGGGCGCGTAATTTGCGGGAGGCACCTTTGCCCGCCTGGGGGCGGATATGGGCTTCAATGAGGGTGGACATAACGGTTTCCTTACAATATTTGAAAAACAGCAATGTTTGAAAAACAGGAGAGAGCATCAAAGTTTTGGAGGGATTCCGGCATCTTAGCAGCGCCAAGCCCCGAAGGCACCCCTCCATGGGGTGGGCCCACTCTCCCAAAAAAACACCTCCACGTCAAGGAAAGCTTGCCCCCCCCAAAAATATTTGTTAGTGGCCCAACCCTCTTTGCTTCTATTTTCGTCAGGTGAAGTCATGGGTTTAAGCGCCATTGAGTTTGTTGATTCGCGACAGTTGAGAAAAGATGTAAATCCGTTGGCATTCAAGCCGGGCGACACTGTGCGTGTCCTATGGCGCATTCGAGAGGGAGAGAAGGAGCGGACGCAGGCTTTTGAGGGTGTTGTCATATGCAAGACGCGTGGCTCTCTGGCGGCGACTTTCACGGTGAGGAAGGTTTCCTATGGTGTGGGCGTAGAGCGTATTTTCCCTCTACATTCGCCGCGTTATGAGTCCATTCAAGTGCTGAGCCGAGGTGCTGTGCGAAGGTCGCGCCTGTTTTACCTGCGCAAACTGAGCGGCAAAGCAGCCCGTATTGAAACTGTTGATGAGGTTGCTTCCAAGAAAGTGGCGATAACAGGGCCCAAAGACGCTTGAGTTTTGTGTTGTTGTTTTGCAAAATGGTGGCATGGCTATAGGTAGGCGGGAGAGAGGGCGTGAGGCGGAGGGGGTGGCGAGGCGCTTTTTGGAGGCGCGGGGCTATGTCATATTGGAGCAAAATTTTTGTTCTCGCCGTGGGGAGATTGACTTGGTTGTCCAGAAGGGCGACCTTGTTTGTTTTGTTGAAGTGAGGATGCGCACTCGGGCGAAGGTTTGTTTTCCCCTGCAAACCATTACACTCCAAAAGCAGCGGCGCATTGTATTGGCCGCGATGCAGTTTTTGCAGCACTACCCATGTGGGGGGCGGGCCCTGCGTTTTGATGTGGTTTCCATTATAGGCAAGGGCCCTGGTGCGCGCATTGAATATTTGCCTGGGGCATTTGACGCGGGGTGTTGAGTTGCATGAAGTGAGCGGGTGGTTTTTTTCAGGGCAGGGCACGAGGAGGGAGGGAGGATGGAGAAGCAGCCAGCAGCGCTACCTTGTAGAAGACACACCAACAGCCTAATGTGCGCATGCATAATGCCAGGCCGACTTTTTCTTGTTGCCACGCCCATAGGCAACCTTCAGGACATGACGTTTAGGGCGGTAGAGGTGTTGCGCTCTGTTTCGCGCATAGCCTGCGAGGACACGCGCAGGACACGCATTTTGCTTGCGCACTACCAGCTTTCGAAGCCGTTGTTGAGTTTGCCCGCCTATGACGAGCATGAGCGGAGGGAGCGGGTCATCCGCCATTTGTTGGAGGGGGAGGATGTGGCGTTGGTCAGCGACGCGGGCACTCCGGGGGTGAGCGATCCGGGCATGTTGACAGTAGCCCTTGCGTTGCAGCGAGGCATAGAGGTGGTTCCGCTGCCGGGGGCGAGTGCGCTGACGACAGCGCTTTGTGCTTCTGGGCTAAGCCATTCTCGTTTTTGTTTTCTAGGTTTTCTTCCGAAGGGGGAGGGGCAGGCGCGTCGTTTTTTGGAGGGCTATGCTTCTTTGCCTGTGGCTCTGGTTTTTTTTGAGTCCCCCAAGCGTCTTTCGAGGAGTTTGGCGCTGATGCGGGAGATATTAGGGGACAGGCGGGCGTGCATAGCGAGGGAGCTTACGAAAGTACATGAGGAATTTTTACGGGACTCTTTAGGGGAGTTATTGGAAGCAAGCCGGAAGCGGGTTTGGTTGGGGGAGCTTGTTATTCTCATAGAAGGGCTATTGGAGCGAGAGCGTTGGGCGGAGGTTTTGGTAGACGAGGCGTTGAAGGAAGCGCTTTTCAAGGAGGAGGTGGTGGATGGTCTAAAGGGCATAGCGAAGAGGGTTGCGGAGCTTTCTTTATGGAGCGACAGGGAAGTTTACCAACGTGCGCTCTGTCTAAAGAAGTTAAGAGGCACTGAAGGTTGACTTGAGGAATTGTTTTCCTACGAAAAGCGAAAGAGGTTTTACTCTGGGTGGGAGGGGTATGATAGGGTGTCGCGGCATGTCTAAGGCTAGGCCGGAGCCTGACGTATTTCGGGGACGTCGGGTAGGCAGGTATGAAGTGTTAACACGCCTCAACATAGGCGGAATGGCGGAGCTGTTTTTGGCCTTTACAACTGGGCCGGGCGGTTTTCGCAAGTTTGTGGTCATTAAGCAGATTTTGCCGGACATTGCGAGTGATGAGGCTTTTGTCCGCATGTTTTTGGATGAGGCGCGGATTACGGCAGCGCTGAACCACCCCAATGTGGGGCAAGTTTATGAGTTAGGAGAAGAAGGCGGGCAGTTTTATTTGGCCATGGAATACATTGCTGGCCAGAATTTGGAGCACATTATTCGAAGGGCTGCGCGCCGAGGGGTTCCTTTGCCCATAGGTTTTTCTGTCAAGGTGATGAGGGATGTTTGTTTAGCCCTCAATTATGCGCACAATTTTGCAGATTTAAGCACAGGGCATTCGGCGAAAATCATCCACCGAGACATTTCGCCGAAGAATATTATGGTGACTTATGCCGGCACCGTCAAGGTTGTGGATTTTGGGATTGCGAAGGCGCGCAACCGACTTATTCGTACGAGGGTGGGGATGGTGAAGGGCACAAGTGGCTATATGTCACCGGAGCAAGTACGCAATGGGGCCATTGACGGGAGGACGGATTTGTTTGCCTCAGCGGTTATTTTGCACGAGTTGCTGACGGGGCAACGTTTGTTTTGGGCCAATACGGATTTGGTGATGATGAAGAAGATTGCTGAGGGAGAGATTCCACATCCTCGCAAACTCAACCCGGCGTTGTCAACGGCCTTAGCTGCGACGGTGATGAAGGGGTTGGAGCGCAATTTACGGGAGCGGTTTCAAAACGGTGCGGAGATGGCGCGTGCTCTCGAGAAGGCCTACCCCAACATTGCCGACGAGGGCAAAACAGCGAGTTTCATGTCCGAGTTGTTTCCTGATAAAATGAACCAAACGCAAGCCTTGCTCGAATCCGCGGGGATGGGGGACAGTCAGGAATTCTATAAAGTCGTATGGGCCTTAGGAGGAGAAACCGGCGAGGCTTCTCCTCGACGCTCCCTCGTGTCTCAAAATTCTTCGGGCCAGGGACGTATGGTTTCGTCGCCCAAACTTCCCAACCTAGGGGCCTCCTCGCCTGTAGTGGTGCCAAACCCTACCAAGTCGGAACGGCTTCTCCCTCCCCGAAAACCCTCTTCCGCCTCTTTGGCCGCCCCAAAGCAACCCGCTGACAATTTCAAAGGCAAGGTGCCCATTCCAAAAAAACGGGCCGCAAAAGCTTCTTCTGTGAAGCTTTCTTTTGTGAAGCCTTCTCCTGCGAAACCTTCTCCTGTGAAGCCTTCTCCTGGGAAGCGCAAGCGTTGGCTGGCGTGGCGGGTTGTGTTTGGGTTGTTGGTTGTTGTGGTTGTGGCCTCATGGGTATTTTTGGGGCCGCTTCGCTCCCAGGTGCGGCCCTATGCGGCGAAAACAGTACACTGGGTGAAGAGGCATGTGTTTCAGGAGAAGCCTGCGGTTGAGCTATTGCCCTCTACCAACCCGAGGGAGGGTTTGTCAGAATAGTTTGTGGAGGTATACCCGGAGGTACAATTCAGCGGGAGAGGGAGAAGGAGCCAAGGGCAAGAGGTTTAAATACGCGGTGAATTGAGGAGTTAGAGTGCCTGCCCCCCAACACGGCATTAAAAACGCTGCCCTTGCTTTCTAAGCCGCGCTAAAGAGCCCCCATGTATTTTCAAGAGCTGGTTTCTGTGTTGCAGTCGTTTTGGGTCCAGCAGGGCTGCATTTTCGTCCAACCCTATGATCTCGAAGTCGGTGCAGGCACCATGTCACCGTCGACTTTTTTGCGCGCACTGGGGCCTGAGCCTTGGAATGTGGCCTATGTCCAACCTTCGCGAAGGCCCGGGGATGGGCGTTTTGGGGAGAACCCCAACCGCCTCTTCCAGCACCACCAATTCCAAGTATTGCTCAAACCTGCGCCCAAAAACACCCAAGCGCTTTATTTGGAGTCTCTGGAAGCTTTTGGCGTTCACCCTTTGGAGCACGACTTACGTTTCGTAGAAGACGACTGGGAGTCACCCACCTTGGGGGCCTGGGGGTTGGGCTGGGAGGTTTGGTGTGATGGCATGGAGATTACGCAGTTTACCTATTTCCAACAATGCGGTGGATTTGACTGCAAGCCTGTTTGCGCAGAGCTGACCTATGGCCTTGAGCGCATTTGCATGTACTTGCAAGGAGCAGACAACGTCTACGAGTTGGAGTGGGCCAAAGGCATTCCCTACAGGGAGCTTTTTCACCGCAACGAAGTGGAGATGAGCCGCTATGCCTTTGAGGCGTCAGACGCTGCACAGTTGTTTGCTTTGTTTGAAAGCCACGAGAAGGAGTGTCAGCGTTTGTTGGAGGTGGGGGGGGTGTCTTTGCCCGCCTACGATCAAGCACTCAAATGCTCCCACATTTTCAATTTGCTGGATGCGCGTGGAGCCATCTCTGTCACAGAGCGCGCCCTCTACATAAAACGCGTACGCAACAATGCCAGGGCGTGTGCCGAAGAATATTTGCGCACACGCGAAAACCTGGGTTGGCCGCTGCTGAAAACGCAATGGCGTGCGGGCAAACATGCTCCCATTTTGGAGGGGGCGCCCGCTTCTGAGGATTGGAGCTCCATGACATTCCAGAAGAAGGAGGAAGCATGAAAACCAACCATGCTTTGCTCGAAATAGGTTTTGAGGAGATGCCGGCTTCTTTCTTGCTCCCCGCATTGGAGGCTTTGAGCGAGGGGTTTTTGCGCGAGGCGTGCGAGGCCAAGCTGTTGCATGGCCAAGTGGAGAAGTTTGCAACGCCGCGCAGGTTGGCCTTATTAATAGGGGAGGTGAGGGAGGCCTCCGAGTCAACGGTGACTCAAGTGTTGGGGCCCTCCGTCAAAGTCGCCTATGACGCAGAAGGCAAACCCACCAAAGCTGCAAGCAAGTTTGCCCAAAGCCACCACCTTGAGGCAGAGCAGTTGCAGCGCGTGCAAACACCCAAAGGCGAATATATAGCAGCGGAAGTCCGTCAAGAAGGGCAGCCCGTGGTGCCCCTGTTGTCCGCCATATTCAACAAGTTGACGCATGAGTTGCGTTTTCGCAAATCCATGCGCTGGGCGGACACGCGTTTCAGCTTTGCTCGCCCCATACATTGGCTTGTGGGGCGTTGGGGCAAGGAGCCCATTCCGTTTTTGTTTGCGGATGTGCACAGCGGCACATGCAGCTAT
This sequence comes from Pseudomonadota bacterium, assembly GCA_009786315.1. GTDB lineage: Bacteria > Myxococcota > Myxococcia > Myxococcales > Myxococcaceae > WRKR01. The sequence goes on from WQTM01000183.1 coordinate 8,038, forward strand.
GGGCACCGGTTTTTGCACCCAGGCCCCATAGAGTTGCCGGAAGTTGCCGACTATGAGAAGGCCTTGCTTGAAGCCAGTGTTGTGGCGCGTTTTGAGACGCGCAAGGAGAAGATGTTGAGGGCCTTGCGGGGGGCGGCCAAAGCGGCAGGGGGTGAACTACTGGAGGATGAGGCCCTCGCAGAAGAGGTAGCCAACTTGGTAGAGTGGCCCACGCCCATATTGGGTGGGTTTAAGGACAGCTATTTGGATTTGCCGCCCGAGGTACTCATTACAGAGATGAAGCAGCACCAGCGTTATTTTGCACTCGTTGACGAGCAGAAGCGGTTGTTGCCGAAGTTTTTGGCTGTTTCCAACACCCCCGTCAAAGACGTTTCGCTTTCAGCCAAGGGCTATTCCCGGGTACTCAACGCTCGGCTTGCCGATGCGCGGTTTTTCTTTGACGAAGACAGGCGCAAGCCGCTGGCCTCCCGTTTGCCGATGTTGGAGCGTGTAATATGGGTACACTCCCTAGGCAGCTATGCAGAGAAGACGGAGCGCCTACGCCAACTCAGTTGTTTTTTGGCGCGGGAGCAGGGGCTGGGAGGGAGGGTGGTGGCGGACTTGGAGAGGGCGGCAGAGTTGTGCAAGGCGGACCTCCTAACAGGGATGGTAGGGGAGTTTCCCGAACTCCAGGGGGTGATGGGGAGGGAATATGCCCTGCACTCAGGGGAGAGCCGCGAAGTAGCGGACGCCATTTTTGAGCACCACCTCCCCCGCTCAGCCCAAGGCCCTTTGCCCGACTCCGACACAGGCGCCCTGTTGAGCATTGCAGACAAGTTGGACAACCTGTGCGGTTTGTTTGGCATAGGCAAGCCCCCCACGGGAGCCGCAGACCCGTTTGCACTCAGGCGTGCCTGTTTGGCGATTTTGAATATTTGCCTCAAGAAAGCCTACTCGTTTTCTCTGCAAAAGGCCGTCCAAACCAGCTTGGGGCTTTTAGAAAGCAAGTGGGAGAGTTTTCCCGGGTTTAAGGGGAAGGCTGTGATAGAAAAGCAAGTTTTGGCTTTTTTTGAAAACCGTTTGAGGGTGTTGTGGGCGGAGAGTTTTGGGGCGGACCTCATGGACAGTGTGGTGTCCACGGGGTTGGAGGATTTGAGTTGGGCGAGGGAGCGTTTGCAAGGTTTGCATGCGTGGATGCAAAGTGGCGAGTTGGCTGTTTTGGTGGGCCTTTCCAAGAGGCTTGGCAATTTGGCGAAGCAAACCCAGGAGGCTGGGCCTGTGGACAGTGCTTTGTTGAGAGAAGAAGCGGAGCGTGTTTTGTGGCAAGCCTGTTGTACGCTTGAGAAGAGGCTTGAAGACAGTTGGAGGCAGCGCAAGTTGTCAGCCTATTTGTCGGACTTGAGCGCTTTGAAGTTGCCGTTGGAGCGGTTTTTTGAAGAGGTTTTAATAATGGCCCCGCAAGCAGAGATTCGAACCAACCGCATACACATGCTAAAGCACATTTTGGCTTGGTTTACTCGCGTAGCGGATTTTTCTCGAATTCAGATTGAGCATTGAACATGTCTCTGTTTTTTCAAAACCATAGAAGCCTTCAATGTAGGCCAGGGGTGTTGTTGCTGTTGGGCATTTGTTGGGCTTTGGGTTGCAAGTTGGAAGAATACAACAGCATGCCGCCGTTGGATGCTTTCTACTTTCCTTCGAGCCTAACCTACATAGAGAGGGCCGAGGGGGGGGAGGGCATATTATTGGTGGCGAACGCGAATTTTGACAAGCGCTACAAGCACGGGAGTGTTGTAGCGGTGGACCTATTGGCCCTGGGAGAGGGGGGCCTACCAGCGTTTGGGGAGGTGGAGGGGGTGCCCAAGCAGATTCGGGAGTTGAACATTCGTCCGGAGAATGCGTTGAGGGTTTCCAGTTTTACGGGGCGGATGGGGGCATACGCGCTCCCCGGTGGGGGGGCCCTCCGTTTTTTCCTCCCCTCCCGCTCCGAAGGCGCCCTATTGCACGTTATGGACATGGACATACCGCGTGGAGTTGAGGCACTCCATTTACGTTGTGTCCCCAAGCCTGCGAAGGAGGAGAGCGACTGCACACAGACAGCACTCTCCCTGACGGCCAATGAGGAGGTGGCGGCGAAGAAGGGGCTACCGAGGGCGCCCTCCCCTGGGTTTGCGGTGGTGAGCCCGGAGGGTGAAGTTTGGCTTACCCATATAGATGCGGCAGACTCTCCTGTTGGCACCGCGGAGAACCACATTTCCTATGCGATACGCCTGTCCGCCATGGAGCCTCAGCTGACGGACGAAGCGTTTATACCCATAGGCGCCTACCCTTCAGCCGCGGCATTGGTTTTAGGGGAGTGGATACTTTTGACAGGCAGAGGGGGGGCGCCGGTGTTGCGCATGCTGTCCAAGGTGGAGGAAGGCAGGGTAGAGAATGCGAATGTGGAAAGCAGCCTACGTATAAGTGAAGGGCGGGACATTGTTTTGTCCAGCGACAGGAAGCAGGTATTTTTGTTAGGGCGCTACCCCGACACGTTTTTGGTTTTGTACCTCAACGAGTCCACCTCACCGCCCTCTTTGCAGGTAGTGCGGGAGATTCCCTTACCGGAAGGCCCCAATGCCCTACACATACTCCAGAGGGAGGGGCAGGGGGACTTGGTGGCCATTCTCAGCTCCACCAGCAGTGCGTTGTCTTTTTATGACCAGGACGCTGGCCTATTAACAGGCCAGCTGGCTTTTGTGGGGAAGGGGCCTTTTTCCATAGCTTCCAGCAAGAGGGGAGGGGGGGCGAGGTTGTTTATTGGGAATTTTGGTGATGGGCGTATTGCTGTGGTGGACGTGGTGGATTTGAAGCGTCCTCAGGATGCGCGTTTGGTTGCTTTTTTAGGCAAGTCACAAGAGTGCCTTGTGCAGGATACAGAATGTGAGGAAGAACCATGAGGGTTGGCAGGCATTATTGGATGGTTTTGGGGTGGGCCGTATGTTTGGGTTGGGCATGCAGTGAGAAGCCGGAGGGCAGCGACGCCGCACTCTATGGTGTGGGCAATTTGGTTTCAGCCGGCGACTTGGTATTTACTTTGTCCAGAGACCGCAACGAGCTGCGCGCCCTGGACTTAAACTCCAGCGGCCGAGTACGGGGCCCCCATTTTGTACCGGCAGTCAACCCGCTGGAGCCACTTTCTATTCCCGTCCTCCCCTACCCGAATATTTTAGCAAGCGACTTAAGCTGGGAGGACGAGCTATTGGACACAGGGGGGAGGATTCCCCAAGGGAAGGCAGTGGGGGGCCCCTTTGTTTATGCAGCCAGCCATGGGAGGGAGGGCATTTCCATTGTAGGTGCTTCACGCGAGTGGTTGAAGGAGCTTCAACGTATTTCGACGAGCGCTCCTGTGACGGCGTTGGCCGCCCACCGTGGAGCGCATTCAACACTTTTTTTTGCCACATATGACGGCAGTGAAGGAAGCCTATGGGCCATGGAGTTGGAGGATGAGCAAGCCGTGAAGGAGGCTTCGCCAGAGGTATTGTTGGCAAGCCAGCGGCGCATACGCAGCTACGCAGGCCAAGCCATAACGGCCTTGAGTGTATTGCCTCAAGGTGCGTTGGCCGTGGCCCTAAGAGACACCCATGGGGGAGCCAGTGGTGGGGTAGCGGCCCTGCATATTTCAGATGACACGCAGTCGACGTGGCGGGAAATTCCGTTGCCACAAGCATTGAGGATGTTGGCGACGCATGCGGGGGCGGATTGTGAAGGAGGGCCCCTACCGGCAGGGAAGTGGCTATATGGCATATTGGACGAGGGGGGGTGCGGGGGGGATTTTT
>WQTM01000184.1 GCA_009786315.1 Pseudomonadota bacterium
TTCAAATTGCTTCACTGCCTCGTCGCCTTTGCCGGAGCTTTTGATGAAGTCGGTCACAGCGTTTTTGTCGCCACTCTTCATGACCTTTTGGGGCAAAGATTGGTTGGCAGGAGTCGTCGGAATACCCCCTTCAAACCCATCCTTCACCTGGTTATCCGCAGCCGTCGTCTTTATTGTCGTCTTCCCATTGCTGGACACATTCTGCGGCGTGCTGCTCTGCTGCACTTTTTGTATGGCACTTGCTCCTGCTCCTATTCCTGCTGTTATTCCTAAAACTAAACTCATGACTTTTTCTCCTCAAAATGAAATGTGAATAAACAAATGACTCCAAATGAATGACTCACAACAAATCCCCCCTCCCCCCCCGACACACACGGGCAGCGTCCGTTTTCCATTGTTGTCTTTCAGAAAAACACAATGAATACGCCAAAATAAAACCCTATACACAATGAAACGTCCGTGCTGCCCCCTCATCAACCCCCTTACACTAACATTATCGGAGCTGTAGTTACAAAGTTGCTAAGACAATGTGAAAAAATGTGCGCTTTTGCTAATGCACTGAAAATATTGTGGTTGTTTTTTCGTTTTTGGGTGGGGGACGGTTTTGGCGCCTTCCAAGTTTGCGCATACGCCTCAAAACCTGCTTGTGGTTCGCCTCAAAACTCGCGCGACGCAAACTTATAATGCCCAGCCTTGGACAAGCGTGCACCCAGTTTGAACTCAAAATGGGTCAACCTGACAGAGAACAGTGAAACAAAGGGCCGCCACACTCAGTGACGGCCCGTTCCTTGCTGTGTTTTGCCTATTGAACGGTGAGTTGCCCCACTGTTTGGACGGCGGCACCTGAAAAACCGGCTGCTTGGCCATAGCCACTGCTCCCCCAACAAACCACCGTGCCGTCGGACTTCAAGGCACAGGTGTGGAAGCCACTCGCATCAATGGCCACCGCAGAGCTCAGGCCTGTGGGGACATCTGTCTGGCCAGCATAATTCATTCCGCTTGTTACGCCCCAACAAACCACCGTGCCGTCGGACTTCAAGGCGCAGGTGTGGTAGGCGCCCGCAGCAATGGCCACTGCAGAGCTCAGGCCCGGGTTGGTGGGTGCCTGGCTATTGCCATTGTTCCCCCAACAAGCCACCGTGCCGTCGGACTTCAAGGCGCAGGTGTGCAACCAGCCCGCAGCAATGGCCACCGCAGAGTTCAGGCCCGTGGGGATGGTGCCTGGCGATGACCCCCAACAAACCACCGTTCCGTCGGACTTCAAGGCGCAGGTGTGGTATGTACCCGCAGCAATGGCCACCGCAGAGCTTATGCCCGGGTCGATGGGTGCCTGGCTATTGTAATTTTCCCCCCAACAACGCACCGTGCCATCAGCCTGCAAGGCACAGGTGTGAAAACCGCCCGCAGCAATGGCCACCGCAGAGTTCAGGCTCAAGGGGACTGTTGTTTGGCCATAGTCATTATACCCCCAACAAACCACCGTGCCGTCGGACTTCAAGGCGCAGGTGTGGTAGTCACCCGCCGCAATGCTTCCACGTAGGGCCGTGTTGCCTCCCCAGCAGCCCCCTGAGGGGTGAACACTTCCAATAGTGGCGCTGCCCATGTTTATGGAGTTCAACACTTGACGGCCCACCATGTTGTCACGGCCCAAAACTGCTGAAGGCATGAGGCATTGCATGGGAAACATGCTCACACTGGTTTGAAAAGCATAGGCTGAAGAGGTGGAAGAAGCTCCAAGGCTGTCTTTCACCGTCCATTGAGCACTATAACTGTTCGGCGCAAATGCGCTGTTGCTCAAGGGACAACTAAAACCCGTGCTGCTCCCACTCACGCCCCCGGGACAAAGGGTGCTGATGGTGCCTGTGCTGCTCGCAAATGTTGCAGGGGGTTGAATGCCGGCATTGCCCGACAACTCAATGGACGTGCAGTCACTCGAAAACTGTGCGCGGACCAAAAGGGGTTGAGAGGAAAGCAAAGGCTGGCAGGTGCCCTCGGTTGCCCCCATCACTGTGGGCACACATTTTTCTCCAGCGTTGCAGGTGTTTTGGCTTCCGCCATAACAAACAGCACCTGAAGGACAGTCGTCGTCATTGCCTGTTGTGCATGGAGGCCAACTGGAAACAATGCATAAGCCTTTATCGCCCGGCGCAGCGTTTTCACCACCATGACAGACAGTATTCGGAGGACAGATGGTGTCATCGCCCACGTTGCATGGGATAGGTTGTCCGCGAGACTCTGGTGCTATACACATACCGCTGCCAAGTTCCGAGCCGTCGCCCTTAAGGCAAAAAGTACCTAAAGGGAAGCTACCCAAAGGACAGTTGGCAGTGTCATAACTTGGCGTGCATTGAACAGGCGGCTTAGGAGACCGAACGCATATGCCACTCTTGCCCGGCTTCGAGTTTTTGCCGCCATAACAATAAGTGCCTTTGGGGCAGTCCACATTGTTGCCCACGGTGCATGTGACAAGCGAATGGCAAGCCGAAACCGAAAGTGCCAAAACAACTGTTTGGACGAGTTTTTGTGCCTTCATAAACATCCCCGCTTTGCATGGCCGTTTGCAGAAAAAATATAATGAATTCGCCGAGATAAAATCCTGTGGCCCACAGAACTTCAGTGCTGTCCCCCTCATCAACCCCCTTGCACTAATATTATCGACACCGTAAATACAAAGTTGCCAATGTTCCACAAAAAAGTTTGCGTATTTTGTTAACGAGATGAAAATATTGAAGTTATTTTTCTCGGGACGGTTTTTTCGTCTCTAGAGCCCATGGTTGAAGCCATGGAAAAATTGTCGATAAAACGTGACATAATGTCAGCCTACAAGTTGACATTGTGTAAAGTAAACTGGGAGAAAGGGTGGGCCGTAAGAGATTCAGCCGCAGCAATTTTAGCTTGGGTTGATATTATGTCAACTTCTGCCGCTTTCAGAGCAAGAATGTAGTTTCTGTGCGCAGAGAAAACCACCTGGACAATAGGTTCTGCCTGCGGGAGGGATATAGCCGGGTGCAAACAAATCTGCAGCCTCTAACAGACTTGCCAACCTAGTAATGTCGATGTCCTTTTTTCAGAAAATCCAAACGAATAAACTGCCTGCCGTTTGGCAAAGCGTAGAATTTTCGCTAATGCTTCTTCGCCAATGTCTCTATGAAATTCACTCAGGCAGTCAAGTTTATCAGCGAATGGAGATGGACTGACAAAAGGACTTTCCTCGTTTTTCTGAATGACACAAGACGCAATTTCAAAATCAGTCCTCTGAAGCAAGGATGCAAACATATTTATTCCAATATGTTCTATTATGAGGTTGCAAATTAAAAGCTGACATTTCGGAAAATGTGCATGACTCAAATCCAAACAAAACAGTTTCAATTTGTTGCCCAAAAGCGCAACGTTTATCCATGGGTTTGTTTCACTCACGCTGCCCCACCATTGAAAAACAAATGCTCTGTGAGTATTTTGACTCCCAGTATTATGAGTACACATCCACCTATGAATTCTGCTTTTGACTTGAATTTTATTCCAAAAATGTGGCCCAACTTGAGTCCACATGTGGATATGGCAAAGGTTATGAGTCCGGTTATGGTTGCTGCCAGCGCTACATTGACTTTGAGAAATGCAAACGTTATGCCTATCGCCAATGCGTCTATGCTGGTGGCTATCGCCAAACCCAACAACCTCAAAAACTGAAAACTGTTTTTGTCTTCCTCCCCTTCCACGTTGCTTTTTGACAAACTCTCCTTTATCATTTTGCCGCCAATAAGCACCAGCAAAGCAAAAGCCAGCCAATGGGCAATCGTTTGTATTTTGTCGACAAAATAAATGCCCGCAAAATAGCCTATGAGCGGCATCAACGCTTGAAAAAACCCAAAAAATAATCCCGGAGCTAATATTTCTTTGAGTGCCAGCTTTTTTGTGGACAACCCCAACATTATGGACACTGCAAAGGCATCCATGGACAAACTGATGGCAACCAAAATAATTTCCAACAAACTCATTGCGGCTGCTTTATCCCGTCCAACACCCCTTTGAGTATTTCAAGGCCCTGCTCTATTTCTTCGTCGCTAATAATATAGGGGGGCAAAAGCCTTAGGGTGTTGGGGCCGGCGCACAACAGGAGCAAACCCCGGGAGAGGGCGCTTTCCAAAACGGGCCAGGAGGTGGTGTCAATGTCTATTCCCAACATGAGGCCTCGGGCGCGGACCTCCTTGACTTGCTTGTGTTTCCAGCTGGTTATGATGGAAGCGCACTTCTCGCCCTTTCTGCGTATTTCGTTGAGGAAGGCAGGGGTGTCCACAATGCGGAGCACCGCCAACCCCGCCGCCGCCGCCAGCGCATTTCCCCCAAAGGTACTGCCGTGGTCCCCCATCTCAAAAACATGAGCGGCCTTCTCCCCTGCCATGACGGCCCCCACGGGAATACCCCCGGCAAGCCCCTTGGCCAAACTCACAATGTCCGGCTGGACACCATAACCCTCACAAGCCAGAAAAGTCCCCGTCCTCCCAACGCCTGACTGGACTTCATCCGCCATAAAAAGAATGTCGCGCTCCGCGCATAACTTTGCCGCTTTTTTAATGAAACCAGGTGGCTGAGGAACAATGCCGCTCTCCCCCTGAATGAATTCCAAAAGAAGGCCACAAACCGAAGGGTCCAAAGCACGCTCCAACGCCGCCTCATCCCCTCCAGGAATGTGGGTGAAACCCTCCGTAAACGGTCCAAAATCCTTGTGGAATTTGTCCTGGCCCGTGGCCGCCAATGTGGTGATGGTTCTGCCGTGAAAACTCCCCTGGAGCGTCACAATGCGGTGCCTGCCCTCTCCATATTTTTTGAGGGAATATTTGCGGGCCAGCTTGCAGGCGCCCTCGTTGGCTTCAGCTCCGGAATTTGCAAGGAAAACCTTCTTCATGCCGGCGGGGGCACAGGCCTTTATGAGTCGCTGCGCAAAGTCGATGGCAATGTCACTCATAAAATAGTTGGAAGTGTGAATGAGGGAGGCGGCTTGGCGGCTAATGGCCTCGACAAGCTCCGGGTGTCCATGCCCCAGGCAATTCACCGCTACACCTGCCGTAAAATCCAAATATCTCTTCCCGTCTATGTCCGTGAGCCAGGCCCCCTGCCCCTCCCGAAAAACCACTGGGAGCCGGTGGTAAGCATTCATAAACAGCTCATTCACAGCATTCTCCTTCATGCCTCTGTCAATGGCGACGCAAACAAAAGCAAAGTTTGCATAATAACTTCAGGTTTTTATTTGGAAAGCTGTTTAGCAAAAATTTTTGGCCTGTTCAATCATTTTTTCTTCGTACTTCTTAAGCCGTGCTTTATTATCCACTGTGTCTCTTTTGTGGGGTTTTCTTTGTCCCATTCTTTGATTATTTCCTTGGCTTTCTCGGGGAATTCCTTGTATAAATCATTCAAATTGTTCCCAACGCTTTTTTGAACAAATTTGGAAGTGTCATTTTTCAAATTTGTTAAAATGATTTTGTAGTTTTCAAAATCATCTATTGCAACATATAGCTTTTTGGCCCATGGCAAACGAATCCTCATGCCTTCGCTGGCCAACCTTCTCACGTGAACGTTTTTGTCTTTGCTCCATTGGATGACTTCTTTGATTGTTTCTCCAGGTTTGTTTGTCAACAAAGGCCTTATGGCATATTCTCCAGTAAACCTTTTTGTTAATTCTTTAATGAATTCAAGCGAGACTCTCAAATTTTTTGTTCCATGTCTTTCCACATAGCGACTGACAGGCCATAGCCACCAACCTTCTGAAAACATTCCTGTTTCCTGTTTGAGTTCCTCCCCAAGTATTTTTTCAAAAAACCCTATGTTTTGTTCATAAGTATTGGGCAAATATTGTTCAAAAGCGTTTGCGAAAATGTCCATTCTCCCAAAAAACTCTTTTCCAAAAATATTTTTGTCTATATGGTTTATGAATGATTTTTCATTGAATTCTGGAAAAACCACTTTTATTTTTTGAGACAATAATTTCGCATAATCAGTGTCATAATAATCTTTTGTTTTCATTGTTTTTCATATTGTTGTCATAAATGCAAATTGTCAATAGGTTCTTGGTTTTTATTTTTCAGCTGTTTGTGACGTTTAGGGCAGGTAGAATGTGCACACTTTGCTTCAATATCCGCTCCCCTTCGCGCTGCAACATGGCTCGGCGACATGGAATTTGTGGCACGGCTGCCACAAGTTGAGCGCCGGTTGTCGGCATTGCTATGTTTACCGTAGCGACGCCCAACATGACATTGACAGCTCCGTGGTCAGAAAAACGAAAAGTTTTGAGCTTCCCATTCAAAAAAAACGAAATGGTGAATACAAAATAGCTGCGGGGACAGTGGTTTATACTTGTTTTACTTCGGATTTTTTTGTGGAAGACGCGGACTTGTGGCGAGCTGAGGCCTGGGAGATGATAGGGCTTCGAAAGGACTTGCGTTTTCTAATAATCACCAAACGTATTGAGCGGTTGAAAGAAACCTTGCCCAATGACTGGGGGGAAGGTTATGAGCATGTGAGTATTTGTTGCACCATCGAAAACCAAGAGCGCGCGGATTATCGCCTGCCCATTTATAGGGCCGCACCCATAAAGCATAAGACGCTTATTTGTGAGCCACTTTTGGAACGGATTGACTTGCGTCCTTATGGTATTGGCTCCTGGGTGGAGCAGGTGGTGGTGGGGGGCGAGTCAGGAGAAGGGGCGCGTCCTTGTCATTTTGACTGGGTATTGGAAATTCGGGAGGTGTGTATAGAAAACAATGTGTCGTTTTGGTTCAAACAAACAGGGGCAAGGTTTGTGAAGGATGGGCGATTATATTATATAAACCGTCGACTTCAACACGCACAAGCGCGGAAAGCGGGGATAAATATTTCTTCTCGGCAACCCTCATGAGCTCACTTGGCTTTGACTTCCTCATTTTCTGCCTCTCTGGTGAACGTTGTTTGAAATATTCAAATTAGGTTAGGCAGGACAAAATATTTTCAATGGCATATAAAGGTAGATTTAACAACCAATTTTCACGTTTGTAGTCCGACATGGACGAACGAATTGAGAGGGCGGATTTATATTTGTCAGCAAACGCTTTGAGGCTTTTGCTTTGCAAATTGACTTCGGCTTTTATTTCAAGCGGGACAACCCTGTTTCCGCTATCCAGCAGAAAATCAATCTCTGCAGTGTTGCGCTCGTTCGTCCAATAATAGGGTTCTATGTTTCGAAGCGTTTTTAGTTGCTGCAAAACATATTGTTCTGTCAATGCCCCCTTGAATTCCTTAAATATTTCATTTCCATCCAAAAGTACGTCTTGTCTGAGTCGCACCATGCAGGACAGAAGCCCAACATCAACCAAAAACAACTTGAATGCCTTTAAATCTTCATAGGCTTTTAGCGGCAAATGGGGGGTGGTGACACGGGGAACCTTGTGAACAAGCCCACAATCCGTCAACCACATGAGGGCATATTCATATTCCCTGGCCCGTGCGCCTTCTTTGAGAAGGCCATAGATAAACTTTTTATTTTCTTTGGCGAGTTGTGAAGGGATGCTGTTCCATAACATGCGAATTCGGGGAACAATTTCATTGGGTGCGTGTTTGGAAAAGTCTTGCTCATAGGAAATGAGTATGCGTTGCTGGATTTCCCTTGCTTCGTTGAAGTCATGTTTTTCAATAAAAGAAGAAACCACTTCCGGCATTCCGCCTATATAATAATAATATTTCAGGAGATGAATATAGTCTTGTCGAAATGTGCTGGCCATTGCAAAGTCACCCTCAGCTAAAAGCGAAACAAAGGGCTCTTTCCCCATTGCCAACATGAATTCCATGAAAGATAGGGGATATAAATTCAAAAAATCCACCTTGCCCACAGGAAAGGATGTGCCTTGGTGAAAGGCGACTCCGAGAAGTGAGCCGGCACAAACTATTTGAAACTGCGGCGCATTTTCATTGAAATATTTGAGCGAAGCGAGGGCTTGTGGGACCTCTTGAATTTCGTCAAATATGAGGAGGGTATGGGTCGGGTCTATCCTGTGCCCTGCATAAAGCTCAATGCCTCTGACAAGGCGGCCAAGCTCAAAGTCAGCCGAGAAAAGCTCTCGCATGCGTGGGTTATTCTCAAAATTGATGTAGACACAATTCTCATAGGCTGTTGCCCCCCATTCTTTCATTAGCCAAGTTTTTCCAACTTGCCGCGCACCACAAACCATCAACGGTTTTCTGTTTTTTTTCAATTTCCATTGGAACAATTTTTCGATTGCTAGACGGTACATGGTGTTTCCATGAATTGGGAGGCTGCCTCAGCGTGCCGAGAATTCACAAAAAATGCAAGAACTTTTGTGGAGAATTAACATTTTTATCATAGGTGTTTGTGGAGGAGGGCCGCTGTTCCATAGGGGCAGAAATAGGGCTAGAAATACTGGGGTAGAAAAACCATGGCCATTTTGTTAGGGAGTCCAATTCATGCCGATTAATATTCCCAAAGACTTGCCGGCCCAGGCCACATTGAGCGAAGAGAATATTTTTGTAATGACGGAGGACAGGGCCCTCTCCCAGGACATTCGGCCCCTGCGCATCGCCATCGTCAACCTCATGCCTACCAAAATTACCACGGAAACCCAGTTGTTGCGCCTCCTTGGCAACTCGCCCCTGCAAGTGAATATTGTGTTTGTCACAACCGCCAGCTACCAGCCCAAACACGTCCCCCAGGAGCATTTGGAACGGTTTTATGTGGAATTTGACAAGGTGCGTCATGAAAAATTCGACGGGATGATTGTGACGGGGGCGCCGGTGGAAAACCTCCCTTTTGAGGCGGTGGACTATTGGGAGGAATTGAAGGAAATATTGGACTTCAGCCTCCACAACGCCTTCTCCTCACTCTATATATGCTGGGGGGCTCAGGCGGCACTCTACCGCCACTATGGCGTCCCCAAACACCCCCTCCCCCAGAAAATGTTTGGCGTCTTCCAACATACCACCCACAATAAAACAGAAAAATTGTTTCGCGGGTTTGACGACACCTTTCATGTGCCGCATTCACGCCATACCGAAACCAGACATGAGGACGTTAGCAAAGTTGCGGGGTTGAGCATATTGTCCGAGTCCCCACAGTCCGGCATTTTCGTGGTGAGCTCCCAAAACGGCCGGCAAATATATGCCACCGGCCACCTGGAATATGACGCCACCACCCTCCAAGACGAATATTTGAGAGACTTGTCCCGCGGTATGCCCTCCCAGGTGCCCCTCCACTATTACCCAGAGGATGACCCCCAAAAAGCACCCCTGGTGAAATGGCGAGCCCATGCCCACCTGTTTTTCTCCAACTGGCTCAACTATTATGTCTACCAGGAAACACCCTATGTCCTCAATGGACTGGGGTAAGACCGGTTTTACTTTGACACTTTCTCTTCGTTGGACTCGTTTTTGCTCAGGCCCAATAGCAGAGAAACAGCCACTCAAGTGCACTCCCTTCGCCACGGAGCGTCGTGCAATAAACGAGCGAAGCGAGTTTCAAAGCCTCGTCCGCGTCGAGCTTGTGTCCAATTGAAACCGGTCTGGAGGCTCATTTTAAAGTAAAACCGCTCTAGCCACTTGAAAACCGGACACCATGTCAAGCTGTAGCCTGACACTATGTCAAGTTATACCATGACACCATGTCAAGTTGTGAGTTGACATGGCGTCAAACCCAATGGCTGCGCTTTCTCCCGAAAAAGTGAGGGAAAAGGCAGGCTTGTTGCTCAGACAACCGATATAGGGCGTTCCAAAATTCAAGACGAGCACGGCGGATGCCAGGCCGAGCGCATAGGGGCGCGCCAAATGTACCGGACGCAAACGTTTCCAAAGCAGATAGGCAACCACCGTATAGGCCGCGATTCCTGCCAGCAGGGGAAAAACGACATATTGGCTTAGAAATTCCAGGGCTTGCGTGACGTCGGAAAAATACCAGAAAAACAAGTATAGCCAACCAAGGCCAACCCAGTCCATGCGCTTCGTGGGAGGAGGGGGGGGGTTGGAATGTCGGGCGGCTCAGCCTGGACGGGGGGACTCATGGGGCGTGTTGGAAGGCAAAACACTCTTACCCTAGGTTTTAGCCGTTCGCAGCATGCTCTATATGAGGTGACAGGGGGTGGGCCCTATTCCAGACATTCAAATTATTCAAAACATTCGGGCAAGCTGGAGGGGGAGGAGAGCAGGCTGTTGCTGTTGCAGTTGTCTCGGTAGAGGGTGGGCCACTGGGCCGAGCGGCTAAGCCCCTGGCTGTTAACCGCCAGGGCATATATTTCTCCGCCCTCGCCTACCACCCACAAACGGTTGCCCGTCAATATGGGTTGCGCCATAGGCGAAACGGAAATGTTGAGGTTTTCTGTCCACAACAACTCCAAAGTATCCGCGCGGAAAGCAGAGAGGGCGCCGTTGGTGGTGAGGACATAAACCTCCGCGGGGCTGTCGGGCCTCGCCTCCCCCAACAGGGGGCTCCCCACAGGGGTACCCAGGGGGGCATGGCTCCAGGTAGGGGGGGTGTCGTTTGTAGCATAGCGGTGAAGTCTATAGGCCTCGCCGGCGGACTTGGCCACAACATAAGCGCGGCCCTGCGCGTCCAAAGCCGGTGCGCTGAGGAATTCAAACGAGGCCACCTGTGTCATAAACGCCCCATCCCCCGTATGCCCCAAATCCTGACGCATGAGGGCGGCGAAAGCCCCTGTCGCCCCTATATGCGTTGTCCAAAAATGAGTGGCGCCCATAACCAGGGTTGAAATATGGCCGCCCACCTGTGAGGCGCCCACCACATTCGCTTCTGCCCACGTGTTGTTGCTGGCGTTGTACCTCCAAGTATAAAACCAAATGGGGGAGGAGCCCCAGGCCAACAGTACTTCTGCGTTGCTAAGCCCTACCAGTGGGGTGAGGCTGGCCTCCGCGAGGGGCAGCAGGTGGGGGGTGCAGGTGGAGGCCTCGGGGAGGTAGGCCAGCAGGTGGGTACCCTTGCCGTTGGCGGGTAGGGCGAAACGCCACCCCTCCCCTTTCGCCCCCCCTATGCCCAACAAGGTAGGGGGGTGGGGGAAATAGGCCTGGGGGGCTATGTCCCGGGCTGTACATATGTTGTTGGAGCTCATGAGGCCACTGGCTTCCAATAGGGCAATACGGCCGCCCCCACCCCCTGTGGCTATGGCCACCCGCCCACTGCTCCCCAATACGCTTAGGCCTATGAGGGCCCCTACCTCGCTGACACTCCCTAGGGCGCCACTGTCCCCATTATAAAAATATACCCGCCCCTCCTCCTCCCCCACGCCTGGGTTGGAGGTACCTATGGCCAAATGGCCATTCGTCCACGCCAACGGCACAACCACATTGGAAATGCCCGTCTGCGTGTGGCTTGTGGCCAGGCGTGTGAGGGCCAGCTGCGCCTTCTTCGGGTGGGTGCTAAGGTTGTGGGCTACGTCCGTTATTATTATGTCGGCGCTTAATTCCAAAACGCCCACCCTGTCCAACGGCAAAGTGCTGCTGCGGCACTTCCTCGTCGCCGCATTCTCCGCCCCCTCTACCCATGTGAGGGCCAGGGCACTGCCGTCGAGGGTGGCGCTCATGCTCCCAAATACCAGAAAATTCGCAGCAGCGTTCAGCCCGTCCCGTGCCGTGGCGCATACGGTGAGTGTTGTGCCCAACAGGCCGCTGCCGCTGAGGTTGAATAAAGCATGGGGGGCGGCTGTCGCTACCAGGTAGGTTTTTATTTGCACCCCACCCTTCCCGGACTGCACGTGCACTTGTACTGTCGGGCCTTGGCCCGCAAACCCAGCCCCCAATATGCATGTCCACCTATAACGCACCCCCCCTATGTTTTGTACGGTTTCACACCTCGCCACCCCAAGCCTCTCCTCACCCCGGGTGGCCCATACATTC
>WQTM01000185.1 GCA_009786315.1 Pseudomonadota bacterium
GGGGGGGGATGTAGGCCTTCGTTTTCTATGGAATGTAGAGGAAGGCAGGGGGTGGTGGGGGGCATATTCAGAGAAGGAGAAGCGGCATAGGGTATAGCGAGGAGGAAGTGGAGGTATAGGAAAACCCAGCAGAAGTCCAGGGGGGACACGCTGTTGGGGCCGTCCTGGGGTGGCATATGCTTCGCAGCAACTCAAGGGGGTTTGGGAGTGGTTGAGGGGAGGTGGAGTTGGAAATTTTCCCCGAGGTAGAGGCTACGAGCGAGGGGGGAGAGGCTGAGTTTGTGGGGGGAGCCCTCCTCGAGAATTTTTCCGTTGACAATGAGGTAGGCGCGATCGCAGACGCGCAGTGTGTCCTGGACGTTGTGGTCCGTAATAAGTATGCCCAGGCCCTTGGCCTTGAGGCGGGCAATTTCTTTTTGTAACTCAGCGACATTAATAGGGTCCACCCCGGCAAACGGCTCATCCAAGAGGAGAATGGAGGGTTTGGCCAGCAAAGCGCGTGCAATTTCCGTGCGTCGCCTCTCCCCACCCGAGAGGTTTTCGCCGAGGTTGTCATATACGTGCTCCAGAGAAAACTCCGCCAACATGCTTTGTGCGCGCGCTTCGCGCTCTGCTTTCGTCAAACGTTTGTCCAACTCCAAGACGGCCAAAAAATTCTGCTTCACCGTCAGCTTGCGGAAAATGGAAGCCTCCTGCGGCAAATAACCCAGCCCCAGGCGTGCACGCCGGTGCAAAGCCAAGCCCGTCAAATTTTTGCCTGAAAGGTGCACCTCCCCGCCGTCGGGTTTGAGGAGCCCCACCACCATGTTAAAACTGGTGGTTTTCCCCGCACCATTGGGGCCAAGCAGGCCCACAACCTCCCCGGGGGACACTGAAAAAGAAACCTCACTCACCACTTTGTGCTTCCTAAATTGCTTCACCAAGGCACTGGCTTCCAGGACTCCTGCCATCAACAAAACCTCCCTCTAAAAACTCAAACTCTCACGAAAAACTCAAGGGTTGGACACCTCAAAAACCGTTTTGGCGTTTTCTACGGTGAGGGTGTGTTTGCCACTAACAAAGCTTATGCGGCTTCCGCGAAGGTGGCTGGCTTTCTCTTTCACTTCCGGCTCCCCCGTCAAAACAATAATGCCCCGGCGGTTGTCCAAGTGGGCGGTTTGGCTTTTGGCCCAACGCAACTCGTCCTGTACCTCCACACCCCCTGTGGCAACGGCTTTCTGGAGTTGCCCCTTCTCGTCATAAAAGGCACGCAGAGAGGGTGCACGTATCAGCATGGGGCCACGGCGCAGGTGGACTTGGCGCTCCCATGTGGCCACTTTGTTGTTGTGCTCAAACTTGAGTTGCTCCGCTACAATTTCAACCTCATTCTCTTTGGCCCTGTTTTGGGCAGCGTGCGCCTCACTCAGCAGGGTTGTCGGGTTTTCCACAACAGCTTCCTTGGTGCGTGTGTTGAGGAGCACTTTGCTGCCACGTACGGAGCCTCCCGCAAACTGCGCTTCCGGGTTTCCAACCACCTCCAGCCAGCCTGTCTCATTGTTGAAAAAAGCCTGCTCCCCTTTGGCGCGGTTTTGCCTGTCATTGGCCTCTACGTGGCCATGGGCCTCAATACGCAAAACGGTGCGCTGGTGCGTATAAAACACAAAAAGCTCGTCACATTGCAGCTCCATTTCCTGGCTGCGCACGTGCGCATTCTCCCTGTATACACTCTTATACTCGTTGCCGAGTACCTCCAGTTGCTTGGCGGAAATTTCAATTTTTTTTGCAGGCGACACCCCCGCCCCCACCAGCAATACCCATAGCAGGGCCCCCAATAGCCTGAGTACCCCCCCCCTCACCCTCACCCTCACCCGGCCTCTGCCTTTTGGGGCCTCCACCCCGGGGGAATGTATGCCATATTGGAGCATGTTTGCCTCTGCCATTAGGGCGCCTTGCCCAAAGTGGTGTTAACTGTGCCCAAAAACTCACAACGCTTCGTCTTTTTCTCACAGGTTGCTGCCTGGGCCTCCAAAATATTCCTCTCCTCTCCCTCTGTCCATAGGCGCAAAGGCTCCTCGGTTTGGGCAACCATGTTGCCAAGCTTGTCCTTATAGCCATAGGCCAAGCTGCCTTCGCCAAAACGGCCCTCTTTGGCTTGGAATTTCCAGCCCTCAAGGGCCCAGGCCTCCTGGGTGTCCAAGCGAAGGTTGAAATGCTCCGCTTGGAAGTGCAACCACTCTGGAAGCCATAAAATGTTGGCATGCTTGGACTTCAGCAAACGCCGTTTTGCCAAAAAGCGGACTTCCGAAAAACGCCCACTTAACTGCAACTCGTCGTCCTTGGCGCTATAGAGGTGGACATTTTTCAAAAAAAGGCTCTCCTCGTCCGGAGTACCCGGAGAGGGCAAGGGGGGCATTTGGCAAGCGGCCAGGAGGGTGGCGAGGAGGGCAGTGGTGAGGCGGGCGGGGGAGGGCCTTGGGTGCATGGGTTTGACAAAACGGCGGGTTTGGGTAAAGCGTTGCCCCGGCATGTTGGCTCCGCTTTTCTGTTGTGTCGGTTCCTTTACTTTCTTTTTTTATACCAAAGTGAACGAAATATGTCCCTAAAGTCTCTGGTGGTTGTCGAATCCCCGGCCAAGGCCAAGACAATTTCTCAATTTCTTGGCGAAAACCATACCGTATTGGCCAGCATTGGCCACATTATGGACTTGCCGGAGAGCGGTTTAGGCGTTGACGTAGCGGAGGACTTTGCACTCTCCTATGAGGTGAAGAAGAAGGAGGTGGTGGGCAAGCTTCGCCAGGCGTTGAAGGGGGCGGACGAGCTTTTCCTCGCCACCGACGAAGACAGGGAGGGGGAGGCCATTGCTTTCCACCTGGTTTCCGTGCTGAAGCCCAAGGTGCCGGTGAAGCGAATGGTTTTCAACGAAATAACGAAAAAAGCCATTTTGCATGCGAAGGAGCATTGGCGGGAAATAGACTCCCTGCTGGTAGACGCGCAGGAAGCGCGGCGCGCTTTGGACCGCCTCTATGGCTATGAGGTGTCCCCCGTATTGTGGCGCAAGGTGAAGACGGGGCTTTCGGCCGGGCGCGTACAAAGCCCCTCCATTCGCCTGTTGGTGGAGAGGGAGCAGGAGCGCATGCGTTTTCGCATGGCTGCATTTTGGGATTTGCAGGCGCTTTTTGGGGGACCGCCTGACTTTAGCGCGCAACTGACAGCGCTTGACAAGCAGCGCATTGCCCAAAGCAAGGACTTTGACGCGCAAGGCCTGTGCACCGCTGAGGCCCATGTGTTGAAGAAGGAGGAGGCCAAAGCGTTGGTGGAGGCATTGGAGGGCCAGGTTTTCCTCATAAAGGAGGACACCCAAAAACCCAGCCGCTCCTCCCCCAAACCCCCCCTGATGACTTCCACTTTGCAACAGGAGGCGGGGCGCAAGCTGCGGCTTTCGGCCAAGCAAGTAATGGGGCTTGCACAAAGCCTCTATGAGCGCGGCTACATTACCTATATGCGTACGGACTCGACGCAGCTTTCTCCCTCGGCCATTGCCTCTGCCCGCGAGCAAATTGTGGCGTTGTTTGGCAAGGACTACCTCTCCCCCGCCCCCCGGCAATTTGCCAAAAAGGTGAAAAATGCCCAGGAGGCGCACGAGGCCATTCGCCCGGCGGGAGAGCATTTGAGGACGCCTGAAAGCCTCAAAACCCAACTTAGCCCCACGGAGTGGAAGCTATATGAGCTTATTTGGAAGCGGACTTTGGCCTCTCAAATGGCGGATGCCCAGGGCCTCAGCCGTACCGTGAAAATGGTGGGGCAACTTTCCAAAACAACCCAACTGCCCTGGAAGGAAGCGGAGTTTGTCGCTTCCGGAAGGACGTTGACATTTGCAGGTTATTTGCGCATTCATTCCGACGCGGTGGAGGGGGAGGACGGCGAGGTGGGCGGTTTGGACAAGCCCTTGCCGGACTTGAGTGTGGGCCAAGCGCTGAAGCTGCTTGCAATGAGCGCCCGCGCACACGAGACGCAGCCGCCTGCCCGCTATACGGAAGCGACGTTGGTGAAAAAGCTGGAAGAGTTGGGCATAGGAAGGCCCTCCACCTATGCCTCCATTTTGGAAACGCTGAAGGCCAAATATGTGCAAAAGCACGGCCAGGCTTTGGTGCCCAGCTGGACGGCCTTTGCGGTGGTGCAGCTTTTGGACAAGCACTTTGGGGAGCTTGTCGACTATGCCTTTACGGCGCGTATGGAGGACGACTTGGATGAGATTGCTTCCGGCGAGAAGCAAAAGCTCCCCTATTTGAAACAATTTTATTGGGGCAAAGGGACACCCAAAACCCCTGGGCGCTCCGGTTTGTTTTCTCTGGTGAGGGACGAGTTGGACGCCATTGACGCAGCCGAAGTCAACAGCATTGTTTTGGGCAAGGACGCGCAAGGGGAGGTGGTGGTGGTGAAGCCCGGCCGTTTTGGCCCCTATATTAAGCGAGGCGAGGAAACCGCCTCCTTGAGTGAGGACATACTCCCGGACGAGTTGACGGTGGACAAAGCTTTGGAGCTTTTGAAAGCGCCCAAAGGCGACAAAGCCCTGGGTGTGGAGCCCCAAACGGGCAAAACGGTTTTTTTGAAAGCCGGCCGTTTTGGCCCCTATGTGCAGCTTGGGGAAATGGAAGACGGGCAAAAGCCCAAAACAACCTCCCTGCTAAAACACCAGAAGCCTGAGGTGTTGACGATTGAGGAAGCTTTGCAGTTGCTTTCCTTGCCCAAGCGGTTGGGGGAAGCGGAGGGCGAGGAAATATGGCTTTATACGGGGAAGTTTGGCCCCTATTTGAAGCACGGCAAAAAAAGCCGAAACCTAGGCGAAGCCTATGAGGCCAAGCTGTTTGAGTTGACGTTTGAAGAGGCCCAACGCCTGTTGAAGGAGCCCCAAAAGCGCATGCAAGGCCGCGCAGCGGAGGAGCCTGCACAAAGTTTGGGCAAATGTTTGGAGACAGGCCGCGACATTTCCCTCAAAAAAGGCCGTTTTGGCCCCTACGTAACCGACGGGGAAACCAACGCTTCTCTGAGGCAGGGGGATGAGCCGTCCCATTTGAGTTTGGAGCGCGCCACGGAGTTGCTTCAGTTGAGGAGGGAGTGGCTTGAGGCGCAAGGTGGGAAAAAACCCAAAGCCAAAAAGAAAGCAGCGGCCAAAAAAACCGTCGCCAAACCCAAGTTGGCCGCCAAGTCCACAAGTGCTGCCAAACCTGAAAAGCGCTCCACCCAACAACCTGCAAAACCTGCAAAACGCGCTGCCAAACCTGCCGCCAAGCCCACACCGAGGAAGCGAAAGGCCTAAGTCAGCTTTTGGTGGGTTTTGGCTTTTCCTCTTCGGCTTGTGGTTTTGAGTCCACTGGAGGGCGGCAAGCCTGGCTGAAGGCCTCCCTTTTGAGGAGTTGCTGTGCTTTTTGGCGTGCGCCTTCGTCCAAAAACTCCCAAAGCCTGTCTCTGGCTTTTATGGAAGGCCCGAAGCCCTGGCGTGCGGCGCACTCAAACCAGACATAGGCCAGGGTTTCGTCCTGTTGGAGGCCTTTGCCCGCCTCATACATGGCGCCGAGGTTGTGTTGGGCTTTGACGTGCCCTTGCTGGGCAGCTTTTTTCAGCCAATGGGCTGCCTTTTTGAAGTCTCTGGAAAGGCCTTCGCCTCTCTCATACATAACGCCCAAGTTAAATTGGGCTTTGGCGTGGCCTTGGGTTGCGGCATGGAGGAAGTACGCTGAAGCCTCCTTGGGGTTTTGGGGCAAGCCTTGGCCCCTGTCATACATAACGCCCAAGGCATATTGGGCTTGGGTGTTTCCCTGCGCCGCAGCTTTGCGGAACCAGGCTTGGGCCTGCTCAAAATCCTGAGGCAAGCCTTTGCCGTTATAATAGGAGAGGCCCAAGGCCAGCTGGGCAGCAACATGCCCCTGCTGAGCGGCTTTTTGGTGCCAAGCGGCGGCCTGCCCCAAGTTTTTGGCCACACCTTCGCCTTCATAATACATGACGCCCAAATTATATTGTGCGTTGGCATGCCCCTGCTGGGCGGCTTTTTGGTGCCAAGCAGCGGCCTGCCCCAAGTTTTTGGCCACACCTTCGCCCTCATAACACATGACGCCCAAGTTATATTGTGCTTTGGCATGGTTTTGCTTTGCGGCTTTAAAAAACCAACTCCATGCTTTTTCAAAGCTTTGGGGCAAGCCCTTGCCGTGGTAGCACATAAGCCCCAACTCATATTGGGCTTCGGCATGTCCCTGGTTGGCGAGGCGCTCGGTTTGGGAGACGGCGGCCTTCATTTGGGGGGAAAGGCCCAACAGGCCAGCCAGGCTCAAAACAATGTGCAGTCTCATGCTTCATTCCCTCGTGCCATACAGTGCGAAGCAAAAACCTTTGAGGTGAGTGTGCCAAATTTTGCAAGCATTTTGGAAAACAAAAGGAAAGCGGAGGGTGTTGCCCGTTGGGAAAACCCAACATGCGGCACAATGCCCGGAAGGCAAAAAAGCCTGAGTCGCCAGGCCCAGAGGGGAGCCATGTCCATGGTGGAGGTTTGCTACCTCCACTCTTGGGGTACAACGGGGAATGGGCATTGGCCTTAGGGTTGTTGGGCCGCATGCGTCGGCCTAAAGGGGGGCTGTTTATTGTGAAATGACAAGCTTCCCCAGCGTTTGAATGGCAGCCCCCAGTTTCGCCGAAACATTGTCGCCTGCACAAAGGGTTTCGTCGTTCGCACAGAGGACATAGTCCGGGGTTTCGCAAACCTCTTCATAGCAAAGGCCCCCGCCGTCAGCACAAACCATGTCGTTGGCTATACCTTCACATTCACCGGGCGTCGTCCCAAACTCGCACGTGCTTATATCCGTGTTGCAAACATGGGTTGCGTTGTCGCAACACTCTGCACCACACGCGGTGTGGTTGGCCCCACACTCCCCTCCATCCACACTTATACCACCCCAATCACAAGACATACCCATTGCCAGGAATACATATAGTGTCCACTGTTTCCATGCCTTCATTGCGGGTTCCTCCTCAATACTGCTAAATGTTTTCTAACTGTGAGCTTTCACGTTTCAACATTCATTTGGGCCCCCCGGCGGACAGTGGAGGTTTCAGAAGGGTTGTTTTGGGGGCCGCGGCTGAAAGGCAAAAAAACCGGAGGGTGAAGACAGCCGGGCCGCAGGCCTGACTGCTCCACCCTCCGGGGGAAAATTCAAATGGTTTTATTGGCTGAAGCCTTCAAGCAAATAGTGGGCCTCAATGCGGCGCAGGGCGAGCACCATGGCCGCGCAGCGCATGTCGGTTTTCTGCCCAAGGCACATTCCGCGGCTGTCGTGCATTTCGCCTTTTTGGGGCGTATTGTGGGCAATATCGCGGATGATGCGATAATTGCGCTTGAGTGCCACGGAGAGGCGCTTGTGGACTTCGGCCTCTGACCAAAACTCCATGTTGCGGTTTTGCAGCCACTCATAATAGCTGGCCGTAACACCTCCGGCATTGGCAATAATGTCAGGAATCAACGCAATGCCGCGCTCGAAGAGGACGCGGTCCCCCTCGGGGGTGGAGGGGCCATTGGCGCCTTCCGCAATCAACTTCACCTGAAGGCCCTTGGCTATTTCCTCCGTTATTTCCCCACCCAGGGCCGCCGGCACCAAAATGTCGGCCTTCACCTTCCAAAAGTCCGCCTTGGAAATAGGCTGCGCCCCCGCATAGTCCACCACCGTCGCCATTTTTCCTTTGGGGCTGCTGCGCACGCACTCGAGGAGTTTGGGAATGTCAATGCCTTCGGGGTTATAAATATAGCCCCCCGCATCCCCTACGGCCAAAAGACGCCCTCCCAACTTGTGCATCCACTCCGCCGTATAGGTGCCTACGTTGCCAAACCCTTGGAGAATAAAGGTTTTGCCCTGAATGGTGTCGTTTTTCTCTGCATAGTAGTCCTCAATGCAATAGACGACGCCCAGGCCTGTGGCCTCGGTGCGGCCCAGGGAGCCGCCAATACGTACGTCTTTGCCCGTAATAAAGCCGCGTTGGAGGTGGCGCAGGCGCTCTCCGTCGCTGAATTGGCGCAACATGACGGCCATAACGGCAGCGTCGGTGCCTACGTCAGGAGCGGGAATGTCCAACTCCGGCCCTACAAAGGACTTGGCCACATAAATATAGCGTGCCGCAAGGGCCTCCAACTCGCAACGGCTGAGGCTGTTGGGGTCCACCTCTATGCCTCCCTTGCCACCACCAAAGGGGACGTCGGCAATGGCCGTCTTCCACGTCATGTCCGCCGCCAAACCTTTGAGTATGTCCAGGTTGACAGCAGGGTGGAAGCGCAGGCCGCCCTTATAGGGGCCACGCGCCTGGTTGTGCTGCACGCGCCAGGCACGAAACCTTCGCGGGGCGCCTGCTTGCCAGCGGTAGACTTTGCCGTCTTCAAGGCGTAAGTGGCCATCTTTCATGGCAACATTGGCCTGGCGGAAGGCGTTGAGGGGGAGGACGAGGCTTTGGTCGCTCAGGCGCTCCAAGTTTTTGAGGGCAGGGAAGGAGGAGACAGGCAAGGAGGCATAGGCTTTGGCGTCGGCCTCGCTGAGTGGGAGGAGCCTATCTTGCATATCTACGGTGAGGTAGAAGGCATGCTCGCAGTCGGGCTCCTGCAATTCAAGGCGTATACGCGGCTCAAGCTTCATTAAATCTGCCGCTCGCTCAAAGCTTTCCATGGCTTGAGCAAAGAAACTGGTGGAAGAGGTGTGGTTTGACATGGGGACTCCAAAAAATAACCAGAAAACAACCGAGGGACAACAAGGCCGCTTTTATAGTGTTCCTGAAAAACGCGCTCGTATTTTTTCTTTGAGTGTCTTTTTTTGGCGGGGGTGGCCGTCAAACCCATTCCCAAGCCCCCCCAAATCAACTATTCACCCCGCATGTTACCTTCAGAGGTCCCCCTCTCTTTGACGTTTGATGATGTTTTGCTCCTGCCCGCCAGGACAACCTTTCTCCCCCAGGAAGCCGACTTGGGCACGCGCCTGACGCGCCGTCTCTCTTTGAAAATTCCGCTGTTGTCCGCCGCCATGGACACCGTCACCGAGGCGCAGACGGCCATTATTATGGCGCAGGAGGGGGGCATTGGCATTATTCACAAAAACATGTCTCCTGAGAGGCAGGCCCTGGAGGTGCTGAAAGTCAAAAAGCACGAGAGTGGAATGGTTATTGAGCCTGTCACCATCCACCCTGAGGCCCCCCTCTCCGCGGCCATTTCCCTCATGAAAGCGCATGGCATTTCAGGCATTCCTGTTGTGAAGCATACCAAGGTGGTGGGCATTCTCACCACGAGGGATGTGCGTTTTGAGTCCAAGTTGGACAGGGCGGTTTCCGAAGTAATGACGACGGAGTTGTTGACGGCGCAGGAGGGTGTCAGCCAGGGGGAGGCCATTGAGTTGATGCACCGTCGCCGCATTGAGAAGCTGCTCATAATAAACGAGGCGGGGGAGTTGAGGGGCCTTATAACCCTCAAGGACATTGAGAGGTGGAAAACCTACCCGAATGCGGCCAAGGACAACAAAGCCCGTCTGTTGTGTGGGGCGGCGGTGGGGGTGGCTGTTGCGGACAGGGAGGAGCGTATTGAGCGTTTGGTGAAGGCCGGGGTGGACGTCATTGTTATTGACACGGCGCATGGGCACAACCAGGCTGTTTTGGATGCGGTGAAGGACACCAAAAAGCGTTTTGGCTCCGCCTTTGAGTTGGTGGCCGGCAACATAGCGACGGCGCAGGCAACCCACGCCCTCATAGAGGCGGGGGCGGACGCCGTCAAAGTGGGCATAGGGCCCGGCTCCATTTGTACCACGCGTGTGGTTGCGGGCATAGGTGTGCCCCAAATAACCGCTGTCAGCGAAGCGGCCAAAGCTGCCGCCGGCAGTGGGGTGCCCATTATTTCAGATGGGGGCATTAAATTTTCAGGAGACATTGTCAAAGCCATAGCCGCGGGGGCGCATACGGTTATGATAGGCTCTCTGTTTGCAGGCACGGAGGAGTCCCCGGGGGCCACCATTTTGTTTCAAGGCAGGACATATAAGGCCTATAGGGGGATGGGCTCTTTGGGGGCGATGAAGCAGGGGGCGAAGGACCGCTATTTCCAGTCCGAGGTGGAAGAAACCCAGAAGCTGGTGCCGGAAGGCATTGAGGGGCGCGTCCCCTATAAGGGGTTGCTTTCTGTTAACATTCACCAAATGTTGGGGGGGCTTCGCTCCGGCATGGGTTATGTGGGCTGCAAAACCATTGAAGCGCTTCGCAACTATGAGGGTTTTGTCCGCATTACCTCTGCGGGCCTCAAAGAGAGCCACGTGCACGACGTTATTATTACGGAAGAGGCCCCCAATTACCGTATTGGCGGCTAAAAGCCAGGGCGGAGCCGGCAGCGAGACAAAGCCTGCATAGCAAAGGTGAGGGCAACAACCAAAGTTTTCTCAAACAGCATTCTGGAGTTGGAAGGAGTTTGCAAATGAATGACAAAATAGCCGTTTTGGATTTCGGCAGCCAATATACGCAGCTGATTGCTCGCCGCATAAGGGAGTTGGGCATTTTCTGCCAAGTATTCCGCGCGGACGAGGCCCATGTTTTTGAAGCCGTGCAGGGTGTTGGGGGTGTTGTCCTCTCGGATGGGGCCCACGCCTCCCAGTCCGCCCCCCTGTTGGAGCATTTGCGCTCCCTCCCATGCCCCCTGCTTGCCATTGGTGGCAGCGCCTATGCCTTGTGTGGCGCCCCTGCTTTGGCCCACAACCTGCGCCAGCCCCCAAGGCAACTCCGAATACCTGTGCCTTGCCACCCTCTGCTGGCACCCCTTGCCCCCTCCGGCAATACCCCTGCCCAGCCCTCTTCTCCTGTATTAAGCTTTCTTGCCCCCTCCCCCCTTGCCTTGGGCGCCTCCTGGGAAAGCATTGCGCATTTTGCCGAAGGAGAAGTGGCTGCCGTTGCGCACAGGCAAAAGCCGTGGTTGGGTGTTTTCTTCCACATTGAGACCAGCAAAACGCCTGTGGGGGCTGACATTTTCCGCAACTTTTTGCAGGGTGTTTGCCAAATGAAGGGCACATGGCAGGTGGACGAAATAGCCCAGCAGGCCATTTTGGAAATTCGCGCGCAAGTCCAAGAGGGCAAGGTGTTGTGTGCACTCTCGGGGGGGGTGGACAGCACGGTGACGGCGGTGTTGGTACACAAGGCCATAGGCAACCGTCTGCAATGCATTTATGTAAACACGGGCCTTATGCGCGAGGGGGAAACCGAGTCCGTTGCCCGCATGTTTGAGCGCTTTCAAATTCCGCTGGAGGTGGTGGACGCGAGGGAGCGTTTTTTGGGGCAACTTGCGGGAGTGACGGAGCCGGAAACCAAACGCAAACGCATTGGTGCTGAGTTTATTGCTGTGTTTGAGGAGGCCGCGGCCAAGTTTGAGGGTATTGCGTTTTTGGCGCAGGGCACCATTTACCCGGACATTATTGAGTCCATGCCTTTGCCTGGCGGTACCCCCGTCAAAAGCCACCACAACGTGGGCGGCCTCCCGGAGCGTATGCAACTCCAGCTGGTGGAGCCTCTCAAACACCTCTTTAAAGACGAGGTGAGAAAACTCGGAAAGCACCTGGGGCTGGAGGCCGCTTTTGTGGAGCGTCAACCCTTCCCTGGGCCGGGTTTGGCGGTGCGTGTTTTGGGAGAGGTAACAGAGGCCAAGTTGGCGGTGTTGCGCAAGGCGGACGCGCTTTTGCAGGAGGAGGTTGCGCAGTTGCAACACAAGCCCTGGCAGGTATTTGCTGTGCTTTTGCCCGTGCAAAGCGTAGGCGCCACACGTGAAAAGCGCACCTATGCCCCAACACTGGCTTTGCGCGCCGTTGAAAGCCAGGACGGCATGACGGCAAGCCCCACGCACCTGCCCTGGGCGTTTTTGGACAAGGTTTCCTCACGCCTTTTGGCGGAAGTGGAAGGCATTAACCGCGTTGTATTGGACATTTCTCCAAAGCCTCCGGCTACCATTGAGTGGGAGTGAGGGGGGCATTTTTGAAATGTTTCTCTTCGCCCTCCGGGCGGGGTTTTATTTAACTGAGAATGTTTTTTTTGGGCCTGCGGCCCGGGCCGTTTTTTGAAATGTTTCTCTTCGTCCTCCGGGCGTTGCTC
>WQTM01000186.1 GCA_009786315.1 Pseudomonadota bacterium
CCCCTCTTTGGCTTCCCCCCCCCCCGGCTGCCCCTCCTTCTCCTGGCGTACCACCAACATGCCCGTCTTCTTTGAGTTGTGAAAAAGTTGTAGCAAATCCGGAAGCGGCAACGCCTTGAGTTGCCCCATGACTCCTGTCTTCGTAATACGAGAGGCGTTGACTGCCGCCGTTCGCACCAGGTGCTCCTTCGCCTCCGCACCCTCCGCTATCGGTAACTCCGTTCGCAATAAGTCAAACGCAGAAATGCCTATGCGAATACGGTCCCCCTCCTGCAAAATCTTCGCCGGTACCCTCTCCTCGTTGACAAATGTACCATTGGTAGAGCCCAAATCCTCCAAAAAAACCTTGCCGTCTGAAAGCGTAATCCTCGCGTGCTTGCGCGATACCATGTCCTCAGAAAGATAAATGTCCATCTCCGGCTTGCGACCAATAATAACCGGTTGGTCCGCTCGCACAGGAAACTCCCCGCCTGCATACTTCCCCGATATGAATTTGAGGACATAATTGCCTCCAGAATTGGAACTCAACTCAATGCCTCCATTGACCAAACCAAAAACACGTTCCCTCTCACCTCTTCTCAATCAAATTCATATACATCCTCGCAACCCGATGACTTGGGTCCCTCTGGAGCACATATTCCCATGCAACCTTCGCTTCCGCTGGCCGGTCTAGCGAATATAATACCCAACCGTAGCGCACCCTCGCCGGAAGATAGTCCGGCTGCATCTGCAAAATATGACTCAACTGCCCCAATGCCTCCTCCTTCTCCCCACCCTCCATATGAGCATTGGCCAGCTTTAAACGAATGTCTACAAACTCAGGGCATAATTCCAACGCCCGCCGGTATTCCGCTACACCCTTGCCAGGCCAACCAGCTGCCGTCAAAATCTCCCCAATCTCCAAATAACGGTTGGCTACTTTCTGCTTGACGTAGGCGTCTAATTCCCCTGCCGGACTTAGACGAGCATGCCTCGCCTTCTCCTGCGCCTCCCGCGCCTCCTCATAGAGGCCCATCTCCCCTAACGTCAAAGACAACCCCAACCACGCATCCGCATAACTCGAATTGAGCTCAACCGCAGATTCAAAAAATCCCTTCGCCTCCTCTAATGTCTGCCTCTCGTGCGCCATCATCCCCAACATGAAAAAAACATCCGCATACCGCCCCCCAGCTTCGACAACCTTCCGTAGGCAATCCTCCGCCTCATAGTATTGGTTCTTCTCAAAAAAACCCTTCCCCAATACCACCTGCTGCCAAATCGCTTCATTCATAAATCAACCTCTCCTCTTTCTGAAGCTTGCCATCTGCCTCTCTCTTTAGAAAAAACGAACGCCTGCCCGTTCGCCCTCCCTCCCCCTCCCTTTCAAACTCCTGGCTTATACGCGCCCCTCCTCGCTCTACTCGTATGTTCCATCCCAGTGCGCCAGGCACCCCCTCCACCTCCTCTTGTTCACCAAGAAACCACAACACCGCCTCAAGTCGAGGAAAACATCCCTGTGTCGCCTTCCACATCCCCCCTTCATACACGAATTCCACACGCTCAAACCCTAAAGAACGAATGTATTGCTCTTTTTTTGCATGCAAAACGCTCCATACCCCATCTAAATCCAATGTGCCCACAATATGGGCCCGCTTCCCGCCCTCCTCTACCACAACCGTTAGACGCTGAAAAAACATCCGCTGTACCCGAAATGCACCCCCTCCTATCCGCCACTCCTCCCCACTGGCCCTGCCCTCACATGCCTTCAGCTGACTTAATACTTCAATTTCAGGATTTTTCCACAACGCACACCCCACCCCCCATAGGGCAACAACCATGTGAAATATCCCTAAACCACTTCGTGTCCCCATGGCCAATGCTACCTCAACAAACCCAATCGCTTCACTCGGAAACAACCGCCTGCCCAACAGCATCCTCCACCCTCAACCGCCCAAGCAAAACCCCCGCCTCCTTCACCGCCCTCGAATTGGGATGGCCTTGCAACAAACGCTCTAAACTCTCCCTCGCCGCGGACTTGTCCCCCAATGCAAGGTGCGCCCTATATAAACCTAGAAACACATCCCCCTCAAAACCAGCGTCCCCATAGTCACGGGCAACATTCTCAAGCCTCCCTATAACAGCAGGCCAATACTTCCGTTTTTCATAAAATCCAGCAACATATAATTCATGCCGCGCCAAACGCTTGTGGGTTTTTAACAACAATCCTTGAGCTTCTTTCACATGCTCTGAGTTGGGGTAGTCCCTCATAAATGCCAATAACGCAGAACGCGCTGCACGAATGGCCGTCTGCTCCTTCTCATACGAAGGCGGAAGCATGAAAAACCCCGAAGGCATCTCCTCAAAATAGGTGAGCGCTAAACGAAACTTCGCCCAGTCCGCTTTCGCATTCGTTGGATGACTCTTCACAAAATCCTCATAGCGAACCCTCGCCGAAATGGAGTCCGCCCTCGCAAAGTCCACATCCGCTAAACGCAATTCCGCCGTCGCCGCAACATCCGAATAGGGAAACTTCGTGACAACCCGCTCATAATAACGCTGCGCCACCACCCAGTCCTTCTTCTCGTATGCAAGCTCCCCTCGCCTTAAATTCTCCTGCGCCTCATCCGAATACGTCAGCAGGAGAGTCTCTGAAGACGTCGTCGCACAAGCCAAATAAAGACAACTGAATAAGTACCATTTTCTCATGACACGTATAACCTATTCTTCTTTTGAAAATGCTTCAACCTGCGTCTTCAGGCACCCCTATAGCTCATTTCCTCTAAATGAGCACCCTATATAAAACGCAATATATTCTGCGTTTGAAATTCAAGGCCGTTTATGCCTTAACTTTGCTATGCATCCTATTACTGCACGCTTCCTGTCTTTCTCCTCCTCCAAAAAAACACTGCTCCTCCTCCAAAAAGGAATGCCTGTTGATTCAGAAGAGCTCTGTTTCGCCGAGGCCGCCAAAAGCAGACTTGAGTTGGCAGAGCTCATTTTAAACTCCAAAAGCAGCAAACCCGAAGGTGTGCAACGCGCCCTGTTTTGGCTCTCCCTCAAAGCAACACTCGTCAGCCTCCAGCAAAACCCAATGTTTATCCCTATATTTTCAGAAACAGAATCCGCGCTTCTGGCAGAAGGCGCAACCGCAGAGCAAATGGAATCCCTGTTCCTATCCTGCCTGTTTGAAGAAGCTTATGAGAGCGAACATGACTTTTCAGTCTTTGACGCCGCATTTGTTCTGGAGTCCATTCAAACACTTTCCCATTTGGCATCTTTTGACGAAAACAAACTCGAAACCTTGAGACTGGATTTTGAAAAAAATATTAAAACAATTCCGGCTTCCCAACAGAGCATCTTCAACACCTTCTTCAATGAATTCTTCGAAGAAGGACTCGAAATCCCTTCTGAAAAACACATCGAAGCCCTCTATGCGCACTCTCCTTCCCTAGACGAAGCAGAATTGAGTGCATTCTTGGATTTTTTGGAAACCAAAAAAATGATTGGCCCTTTGAGAAAACAAAAACTCCTCTCTAAAGCCCTGCAACCCAAAGAATCCCTTTGACACTTCTCCCCCCCTCCCTCACAAGTCTAAAAAACGTTGATAGACAACCTGCATAAAGGCTTTGCCTTTTCTAAGGGCTGCTTCTTTGTCTTCACAGTTTATTTCAAAAACCACTCTCTTCACATTGGTGTCATAAACAAGCTGGCAGCTGCCTTCAACAACTCCAAAACCACCCACATAAGAGAAAAATGCAAGCCCTGAGTTTTCAATAGAAAATATATCTCTCCCAAACTCAAAATCATCCGCCCCCATTCCAAGTTGCACCAATAACGTCTTGGCAATGTCTGTTTGGGAGCCTATTTGAGAAATACGCACTCCCCTCCAAGTGTCTTTCATGGGCTCCCCAAAAAACAATATAGGAATATGAAACCTCTCGGGAATCAATCTGTTCGTCAAATGTTCAGGAAGGTGGTGGCCATGGTCTGCAACCAAAATAAACAGTGTGTTCTTATACCATTCTCTCTCCTTGGCCTTCCGAAAAAAAACCTCCAGCGACTTGTCCGTATAATAGGCTGTACTCCTAAATTTGGATTGCAAGTCATCTCCGGAAAAATGCCTTTCTCCAGGAACTTCAAAAGGTTCATGGTTGCTTAAGGTGAGTACTGTTGAAAAAAATGGGAGCGGTTCCTTGTCTAAGAAATCTACCAAAAAATCCAAAACAACACCATCATGAGCCCCCCACTTGGAATTCTTTTCACTTCGACGAAAAAAACCCTCGTCTATAAGCTTGTCCGTCCCCTGACTTAACAAAAAAGACTTTATATTAAAAAAAGCTGCGTCCCCTCCATAAATAAAAGAGGTTGCATACCCTTCTCGCTTGAGACTCTTTATGATGGAGGGAAGCTTTTCATTCTTCTCAGGAATTGTAATGATGGATTGGTTCTCCTGTGAAGGAAATCCACTGAGTATGCCCACAAGCCCCTTGTCTGTCCTGTCCCCCGTCGCATAGAAATTCTCAAAAAAAATCGACCGGCTCACCAACCCATCCAAAAAGGGTGTTGCCTCAACCTCCCCCCCTAATGCCTTCATTAAACCCGCTGAAAACGATTCTAAAATGATAAGCACAACATTGGGCCTCCCCGAAACCAAAATAGGCGTCCCTGCCGTAGGAGACTGCAAAACTTCTTTCATTATTTCACCAGCCTCACCCGGAGAGTATTCTATGTGAGGGTTTGTGGTGGTCCGGAATGTCTTCCAAATGTTATGCAGTAAATTCCACTCCGTGTTCAGCGCTGCATGGTTTAGAATGTGGTTGCTTGAAAAATAAACGGCAGATTGATTCATGGTCGCAACCCCTAACCCACCACGAATAATAATGAATACCCCAATGCATATCAAAATGAAACCTCCCCCCCCAGCCCATGTCCTCACTGCAGGAACCTGTATGCCCCTCAGCATAAAATGCCCCAGAGAAAAGCCCATAACCACCATTAAAACAAAAACAATAATGGAAATAACCATGGGCGAAGAAAGAGCGCTGATGACGGACTCTCGAGGAAATTTTAGGAAAACCTCAATGGCACGGTAGTTGAGCTTGCTCCCCCACTCACGGTAAATATTTAAATCCACTACGTTTAGGAGAGATACTATCATGACAAGCATGTTTTGGTATATAACCAAAAATACTTTCCAAACCCTGGGGGAAAGAGGGAGTGTGCTCAGAATTGTCCCAACAAGGAAGGGCAAAATTAGAAAATAGCCCGCCATCGACAAGTCCTGCCGCAAAGCAAAATAAAATATTTGCAAAAATTCCCAAAAGGCAACACCTTCAAATGAAGGCCAATGCCAAAAGACAAACACCAAACGCCAAACAACAAAATAAAGCAACCAACAAAAAATGAACTTGATTGCTAGGCGCACGAAAGCATGTCTTCTATAAAGAAATAAGTCCTATGCAAGCCAAGCCGAAAACCATGGGCCCTGGCTTGCCCAAAAACTCAACGCTTGGAGAATTGGAAACGCTTGCGGGCTCCTGGACGCCCGTATTTCTTGCGCTCAACAGCACGCGCATCCCGCGTCAACAGGCCCGCCTTCTTGAGTGGAAGCCGAAAATCCGGATTGAGCTTGCACAAAGCCCGCGCCAACCCGTGGCGAATCGCCCCCGCCTGCCCGGACAACCCGCCCCCTCGTACATTCACTTGAATGTCCACCTTCCCAAGCTGCTCCAAAATTTGCAACGGCTGCTGGAGAATCATTTTTGAAGTCTCCCGGCTAAAATAGCCATCCAAGGAGCGCCCGTTGACAACAACCTCCCCCGTCCCCGGTTGAATCACCACCCTCGCGGTGGATTCCTTGCGGCGGCCTGTTCCATAAAAAGACGTTAATTCTGCCATTGCCATGTCTCTCAAAAAAAAATTAAACCTTCAAGTCCAAATTTCGGGGTTGCTGGGCAATATGGGGATGTTCTGCTGTCGCATAAACACGGAGTTTGGTCATCATCTGCCTTCCCAACGCGTTGCGCGGCAACATCCGTCGAACAGCATTGAGGATAATGTCTTCCGGGTGGCGCTCCTGAAGCTTTTCATAGGTGGTTATTTTGAGGCCACCAGGAAAACCTGCATTGGGATGCCGGTAATAAAGTTTCTCGGACTCTTTCCTCCCTGTCACTCGCACCTTCGCCGCATTGACGACAATGACATGGTCTCCTGTGTCCATTGAAGGCGTATAAATGGCCTTGTGCTTGCCCTTCAGAATGCTCGCAATTTGGCTCGCAATACGACCGAGGATTTTGCCATCCACATCCACTATAAACCAAGAGCGCTGAATATCCTCGGGCTTGGCGCTGTATGTCCTCTGCGGCATCTCTTCAAACTCCATTCTCTAACCTGAAAACAAGTGCCCATCTCACTGGGAGGAGGTTGCTTATTGAGGGAATGGCTAAATGTCAAGTCCCATGCGCAAAACATCTGCCTAAACCTTTAAATTATACCCAATCCCACATTTCGTCTTGCCCATTTGCCTGCAGCCCTAAAACCGAATAAACAACCCTAAGCAACCAAAACCTCGCCTCACCTACATGCCACCTATCATGAATGCTGAACAACTGATTGCACAAATGGACCGCGGAGAATTTCTCGCACAATTGAGTCGTCTGGCTCAAAACGCTGTAACTGAGCCCATAAACCCCATCAGCTATGGTTGCGAAGAATGTGCTCGCTGTGCGCACTGCACCTTCTGCCGACAGTGCCAAGACTGCTATCAATGTACACACTGCATTCGCTGTAAGCTGTGCAACAACTCCGTGCATTGCCTGGACTGCACCTCTATGTCCAACTGCGCTTATTGCATCCAGTCAGAAGGCTGCGGCGACAGCGCCTATCTCGTCTTGAGTCGAAACCTCACAGAGTGCAACTATTGCTTCGGTTGCGTCGGCCTTAATAGAAAGGACTTCCATATCCTCAACCAAAGCTTTTCCAAAAAAGCCTATTTCAAACTCACCGCACAGCTTCGAAAAGAGTTGGGGCTATAGGTCGCTTTCAGGTTAACTTAAAACCCGCCTAAGCCGAGCGCTTCTCTTGCGCAAACTGCAACCGCGGCTCCGCCTTTCGCAAAACAACCTCTTCTGTCACTTCACAGGACACAATGCCTTTGCGGTAGGGGACGTCATACATGAGGTCCAACATGAGCTCTTCAAGAATGGAACGCAATCCGCGGGCGCCTGTGTTGCGACGCATCGCCTCTTGCGCAATGGCTGCAAACGCCGCAGGCGTGAATGTCAACTTCACCTTCTCCAACTCAAACAACCATTGGTATTGCTTGGAGAGCGCATTCTTCGGCTGCGTCAGAATGGTCACCAAATCTTCCTCCTTCAAACCATCCAGTGTCGCAATAATGGGCAAGCGCCCAATGAATTCAGGAATCATCCCAAACCGCATCAAGTCACAAGGCTCCACCTGCCTTAGCCAATCCCCCGCGCTGCGCTCATGAGGCCCCTCCAACTGCGCACCAAAACCCAAACCCTTCTCCCCTATCCGCTGCTTAATAATTAACTCCAGGCCGTTGAATGCCCCTCCACAAATAAACAAAATGTCCTTCGTGTTCACCTGCAAGGACTCGTGCTGGCCATATTTCTTGGCACCCTTGGGCGTTACGTTCGCTCGCGTCCCCTCAATAATCTTCAATAGGGCCTGCTGCACACCCTCACCCCCCACATCCCTTGAGGGAGAGGGCGCATCCGTCTTGCGGGCAATTTTATCAATCTCATCAATAAACACTATCCCCTTGGACGCTCGCTCTACGTCATATTCCGCATTCTGGAGCAGGTTCTGAATAATGTTCTCAACATCCTCTCCCACATAGCCTGCTTCGGTTAGGCTCGTCGCATCCGCAATCGTAAACGGTACCTTCAACAGCTTGGCCAATGACTGCGCAAGCAAAGTCTTCCCCGAGCCTGTCGGCCCCAAAAGCAAAACATTGGACTTCGCTAACTCAAACTCCCCGTTCTTCCTCTGTGCACCACGGGACTTCGCCGGCTTTTTGACGTAAACCCGCTTGTAGTGGTTATAAACCGCAACAGACAAAACTTTCTTCGCTTGCTCCTGCCCCACCACATAACCATCTAAAAAATTCTTAATCTCCAGAGGAACCGGCAAATGGACCGGCGGCTGGGCGCCCTCCTCTTGGCTCTCCCCTATAATCTCATCACACAAACGAATGCATTCGTCGCAAATATAAACAGCCGGGCCTGCAATCAACTTGCGGACTTCCCTCTGCGGCTTCCCACAGAAGGAACATGATAAACCCCCACTTTGCTCACCCTTTTTCACCAAAACCTCCTCTTCTGCTCGCACACCCCCCATTGCCCCCTTGTGTATTCACAAAAATAAAAAACTTCCTAGAAAATAATAGGCCCATTAACTGCGCACTTTCCAGGCTATGGACCAGTTGACGACGGCTTGGTCCCCATCATAGGGCGCAAATGGCCACTTCCCCATCTCCTGCAACAAACAAGACTCCAAACTCTTCCCCTTGTAGCGCGCATGCTCTACCCAAAGGTTGTTTACCCGCCCATTGTTCGCAATCGTAAACCCAATCGGAATCTTCACAAGGTCCCCTCGGTTCCACCCGTCCGTCGTCTTGACGTTGTTCTGCAAACAGGACAATAACCTGCGCTCATTTGCGGACAATACTTGTTTGATGCTGTCCGGGTTCCACTGAATGTCTGTTACCATATCATCCATCCACGCCCCCCCACCCCCTCCTTTGTTCCCCCCCTCTGCCACCACCGAACGCCGCACCCCTGTCGGACTTTTGCTGTCTTGGTAGGTCAGCAATATGTCCTTCTCCTTGGGCGGCGCCTTCGCAGAACGATGAATGCTCACAATGTCCGAGCTGAAACCCGCAAATGCCAAACTGTCTGTGGACTCCGTTGTCTTGCTCTTCGCTAAATCCGTGCTGATGTAAGATACGGCTACTGAGCTCGCCAGCAAAAGCACCAATACCCCAACAGCAGCTATGAAACGCCGCTTCCGCTTCAGCGCAGCCCGCTTCTCCGCAAGTACCTCAACACGCCGCTTCGCCTTCGCCTTCTCCAATGCAACAGCAAAAACCCCTACCCCCCGAAGAGGCCGAAATGCCTCTCCTCCCAACTCCTTCACCTCCGTGTCCTCCCCTAACTCCCCTTCTAAAATCTTCTGCGCCAATTGCTCTTGGTCCAATGGACCTAAAATTAATGCTCCTTGACGAAACAACCAACGACTCGACATACCCTCAAAACCCTCCGAAGTTGTTGCCCTCTGGCTCTGATGCTCTACTCATAGGCTGTATGGTTATCAATCTCAACTCCCAATGCCAACCATTCAACTCCCTTTCCTGAACACCTGTTTACAAGCAAAAACCCTGTGGTGTCCGCTCGGCAAATGTATGTGCGAGCTCCCAAACAACACCTCCTTGTATGGCTCCTCTTCGCCCTAGCTTATTTATAAACCCATTTTGCCGCGTTTCACTGCCTTGCCAAAAAATAGGCCACATAGGTCGCCAATAGCCCTAAAATAACACTGGAAAAAATGTAGAGCAGGGCCGCTTGCGTGTGCCCTTCCCTCAAGAGGACAATACTCTCGTTGGAAAATGCAGAAAAGGTGGTGAACCCGCCTACTACACCCGTCGCCAAAAACAACTTCCATTCATGCGAAAGTTGCCCCCTGTCAAAAAAACCAAAAATAACCCCAACCAAAAAACAACCCAAAAGGTTCACCACCAGCGTGCCTAACGGAAAAACCGAGGCCGCCTTGCCTTGTATCAACAACGACAATATGTAACGAAAAACCCCGCCTATAAAACTGCCCGCCCCTATGGCCAAAATAAGCCTCACCAAAGCCTCCTCCCATAAAATTCCAAAAATGCCGCCCACCCCCCTCTTGCCCTCTTAGGGGGCCCCTCCTCTTCGCCTCTCGTCATATTTGCTCAATAAGTCCGCAATGGCTTCCCGCAAATACTCGCTCTGGCGTATGCGCGTCCTCTGCGCAAGCTGTTTGAGTGCATGCAATTTGACGTCGTTGAGACGGAAAACAACAGACAACAAACGCTCTTTTGTTGGCTCCATGTAGCATAGAGTCCCACATCTTCGAGAGCTGTCAAATTTTTGGGCCCCTATGCAAGCCTCTCTTTAGGGCCGTTTGTCATTCATTCGCCCGGAGCGAAATACCTCCAAATCCACCGTCGCAAAACGGTAGCCCGCTGCTTGTAGGGCGCGAATGCATTGTGCCCTAAATTCTATGTCCGCCAAACTTGCAAAGGCTTCTTGCCCTATTTCAATACGCGCAATCTCTCCATGGTGCCGTATGCGAAACTCCCTCAACCCCATCTGCCTCAGCGCAGCTTCAGCGCAAGCTATTCGTTCCAACGTGGAAGCACTCAAGGCTTCACCATAGGGAATGCGCGTCGCTAAACAGGCCGCTTGCGGCCTGTCCCAGTTGGGCAGCCCCAACTGCAAAGCGTAGGTGCGAATTTCTTGCTTGCTAAAACCCGCCTCCGCCAAAACGGAATATATGTTGCCCTCCCTCAACGCACGCCTCCCTGGACGGTGCTCCAACTCATCCCCCGCATGGCTGCCATCCAAAATAACGTCCAAGGCCAACTGCGCCTGCAACTCCTTCAACCCTCGCACCAAATTTCGTTTGCAGAAAAAACAACGCTCCCAACCGTTCTTCACTATGTCGGCGTCCTCCAGTGGGTATGCCTCCAACCAGCAATGTCGTACGCCCAACTGCTCGGCCACAACCTTCGCACTCTCCATCTCCTCTTGAGTGAAAAAAGCAGAGCGCGCTGTCGCCGCAACCACATGCTTGCTGCCCAATACCTCTTGTGCCAACTTGAGTACCAACCCTGAGTCCACCCCCCCGGAAAGCGCAACCAGTGCGGAAGAGAAAGGCTTTAGCTTCTCGCAAACCTCGCGCAGCCGCGGCTGCCCCCATAGGCTTTCGGTGGCTTGTGTTCGCTTCGGCATGTCACCCCAAAGGAGAAAAAAAGGCTATTTCTTCTTCTTGCGCGCCTTCGCCACCACCGGCTTCTTCTTCGCCACCTTCTTCGCCGGCTTGCTTGCCACCACCGGCTTCTTCACAAACTTGGAGGGCTTTGCTTTGCTTGCCACTTTGCCTGCTGCCTTGCTCGCTTTTGCAGAAGCCTTCCCCGGAGAAGTGCGCGCAGGCTTGGAGGGCTTCTCCATCAGCAAACGCTTTGGCTGCGCCTTCGGAGGCTTTGCCGGCTTCGCCCGCTTCTTGGAAACCAAAGGCTGCTGCTTGGGCCTCTCCAACAACTCCATCTGCACACGGGAGGCCTCCATCGTCTTCATCTCCTCCTCCCCCAATGCCCCTAAGTCAAAAAGCGCCCTCAATACCTTGTGCGCGCCTTCTTCTACGCCTTCTTCGTCTGAGTGTATGAGTACCTCCGGAGAAGGGGGCGGCTCATAGGGCTCTGTAATGCCCACAAAATTCGGAATCTCCCCCGAAAGCGCCTTCTTGTAGCGGCCCGTGCTGTCCCGCTGAATCAACACCTCCGTCGGACAATCCACAAACACTTCAACAAAACGTACTATGGTGCGGCGCGCCTCCTCTCGCAAACTCTTGGAGGGGCTAACTGCGGCTACCAAGGTGGCTACCTGGTTGCGCGTCAACAACTCGGCCAGGTAGCCCAAACGCCTCACAACCGTGGCGCGCCCCTCAGGGCTCTCACTGTTCTCCGGAAGCAAAAGGTTTAGTTCATTTTCGTCTAAAATCTCAACGCGGCGGTCAACCTGTCGCAAGCGCGCTGCAATATATCTCGCAATGGTTGATTTTCCGCTGCCGGACATGCCTGTCAGCCAAATTGCAAAGCCATTCTGTTGCGCCATGTTTCTCCGGTGGAAATGGGGAAAGAGAGAAAAAAACAACACGCCTAGGCCTATATCGCAAATGCTCCTCTTTTTCGAGCTTCAAAACAAACACGCGTCCAGCGCCCCAAACATATAAAACCCCCGCCCCTGCCCTGGGGCCTAAACCATGCCACCTCCCTCCACCCCTCCTTCCCTGTTGCAACCACCATCTGCATGAGCCCCGGCCATAACAACTGCCCCCCCGGCGCTAAACTCCGAATGTCTGCCTTGGAAAGCTCAGCCTCCCCATCCGGGTGCGAGTGTACACAACATGCCAGCCGCGAGTGCCTCTCCTCCTCCCGACGCAATAACTCAACCCACCCACCCCCCACCCTAAAGGCTTGGCG
>WQTM01000187.1 GCA_009786315.1 Pseudomonadota bacterium
GGTTGTTTGGGGTGGGGGATTTGCTTCATTTTTAGGTTGGGCGGGCTCAGGGGGAGGGAGTTCTGTTTGGTCCAGGGGTTTTGGGTTTTGGGTTAGGGGAGGAGGGGAGGCCGGGGGGGAATTTGTCTGGGAGGCGTTTAGCTCAAGGTGGGTGGCCAAGTGCGGCTGGGGTTTTCGGGAATTTTTCCAACTAAAGACATAAGTACCCGTCCCAACGAGGACAGCGAGGGAGGAGATGATGGCGATGGGGTGTTTGAGGAAGCGGCTGAAGGGTTTATGGTTTTTGGGGGCAGTGGTTTTGGCGGATGGATAAGAAAACTCTTCGGTAGTGGTGTTGTTGGGGGGCTCTGGTGGAGCAGGCAAAGGGGAGGGCGTATTGCGTCTACGCTGGGGGAGTGTATCCGGAGGGAGAGGGGAGTCAGCGTCAGAGGTAGTGGGAGGGAGTGGGGGTGGGTGAGCGAGGGCAGCCGGGTGTGAAGGCGTATAAGTGCGGGTAGGGTTTTTAGGCTCTTGTGGTGGTGAAGCGGCGTCGTCATAGACGAGCTTGAGGAAGTGGCTCAAGTTGGTGTCGTCTGCGGAGTGCGCGTGGTTGAGGATAAAATTCACCAAGGCGCGTTCAAGCTCCTGTGCGGTTTGGTAACGCTCAGCGGCATTGCGGCTCAGTGCTTTGAGGACGATGCGGTCGAGCGCTTCTGGCACATCCGTGTTAAAGCGAGAAGGTTGGACGATGAGGTTTTCCTGGAGGGCCTGGAGTGTGTTAATGTAGCTGTCGTATTCAAACAAGCGCGAGCGGGTGAGGGTTTCCCAGAGGACGATGCCGAGGGAAAAAATATCCGTACGAGCGTCGACGGCCTCGCCGCGAGCCTGCTCAGGAGCCATATAGGCGAACTTACCCTTAAGGACGCCAGGAGAAGTGAGTTGGGAGTCTGTTTTGGCGATACCGAAGTCTGCGAGTTTAATGTCTCCGTCGAAGGAGAGGAGGATGTTGTGGGGGCTCACATCCCTATGGACGATGTTGAGGTTATGCGCATAGTGTAGGCCGCGGGCGATGTTAGCGACAATTTCGCTTGCCATAAGGATGGGCAAGGGCAAGTCTTTCTCTTTGGTTTTTCGAAGGAAGTCACGCAGGGAGGGCCCGTTGACGTACTCCATGGCCAAATAATAGCTGTCCTCGTGTTTGTCGAAGTCAAAAATTTGGACGATATTTGCATGGTTAAGGCGTGAAGCCAGGTGTGCTTCGGCGATGAACATTTTGACGAACAAGTCATCGCTACCCCAGAAGCTTCGAATGCATTTAATGACAACCTCTTTTTCAAAGCCTTCGAGACCTTTTGCCGTGCACAGGTAGATTTCTGCCATTCCGCCTTCAGCGAGCTTACGCTTGACGATATAGCGGTTTCCGATGATGGTATCCGTGCTCAGCATAATGTGCTTTAATAAGGCGTACGGGCTAAGAAGTTGTTTCGGGATGCAGCGAGAGGGTTATAGAGAAGGAGCATGAGGAACTTGGGGAAGTGTTTAGGTGTCTTTGTTGTTCTCTGTGCGGCAACTGGTTTTGCTTCGCCCAAGACGTTAATAATTGGAACTGGAAACTGTTCGGACGAGACGTTCTTACAAAACATTCAGCTGCTCACAAATATTGCCCAAAGGAAAGGCGATATCACCCTCCTCCACCTAGCCTCTCTCTTTGAAAAAAGAAAGCCCATGTCTCTTCAAAGCACACAGGAAGAGCAGCAGATACTGGAGGCGGCACATTCTAAAATTCTGTTGGGCAACTACGTTTCTGCATTCAAGGACATACAGAAGGTTTTGGATAAGCTTGAAAAATCCGCACCTTCTTTGGATTCCTGGCAGCTTATTGCGAAGGCTTTGGCGATGAAGGGGTTTGCGTTGAGCAAGCAGAAGAAAGCCCGGGCCAGTGAGGAAGCTTTTGCGGCCATTCTAAGAGTGGATTTTACGTACCAACTGGACAGCTTTATTTTCCCTCCAACGGTTGTGCAGAGTTTTGAGCAGCTGCGTCAGGAAATGGGCAAGCAGAAGCGGGCGCGTCTGCGCCTAACCTCTCCTTTTGAGGGGGCTACGGTGTTTGCCAATGGAGTGCCGTTGGGCCGAGTGCCTTTGGAGCGGGAGTTATTGCCAGGCCATTACAGCATTGTTTTGGGGAGAGGGGGCAGGGTTTCGGAGGCGGTGGCCGTCCAACTCAGTGCGGAGGAGCCGAATGTTTTGGACATTCCCGTCCAATGGGAACTTGCTTGGGCGAAAGCTTTGTGCATTCAGGAGAAGGGCGAGTTTGCGGTTGAAGTCACCAAGCAGATGGCGAAGGAGTTGGGGGCCGACTATTTGGTACAGGTGGTTATTGCCAATACAAGCAAGAAAGGCATGAGGGCGGTACTGTGGGGTTTAGAGAAGGATGAGCGTATACGCGAGGGGGGCATTTGGCTGGCGGGGGACGGGCGGAGGGAGCCACAGGAGAGGCTGGTGGATTTTATTATTTTAGGGAAGTTGAGGCAGTGGGAGCACCTTGTTTTGCCTGTCAACGAGCGAGGTGAGTTGTTGGAGTCCTCGGACATACCCAAGCGCCCCCCCCCCGAGAGATACTCTGAGAAAGAAGCCCTCAACCTTCCACCTGCTTCGGCTCCGGCCAAGGTTATTCGAGGAAACACAATGCGCACCCTCAGTTGGCTGTTGATTGGAGCGGGGGGTGGGTTGATTTTAGGGGCGGGTTTTTCCGAGATATATTCTCTGGTTGCTGCTTCCGATGCGAACCAAATTCTTCAAAAGTATGGTGGGGACAAGGCCCAAGTGGACAATTCGGCGGAGCGTTTTCGCTACAAGGCATTTGAGAGCAGGAAGCAAGACAGCCAGCAGATAGCCATTATAATGGGGGCGACGGGGCTGGTTACACTAACGACGGGGTTGGTTTTGTTTTTTGTTTTGCCGCCCAAGGCAGAGGGGCCTTCTTTGAGTGTTGCTCCGCATTTTGGGGTAGACGGAGGGGGTGTTGTCGTGGTGGGGCGTTTTTGAGCATGCGTACATATTGGAGAGGATGTGCAATAGGGTTGGGGCTATGGGGGCTGGCGTGTGCCCCATTGCAGACTTCTCTCTATATGCGGGAAGCCGAGAGGGCGATAGAGCAAGCGGAGGAGCAGGAGGCGGCGGAGCGTTCGCCTTATGCATGGACGAAGGCGGGGCTTTATTTGGAAAAAGCGAGGGAGAAAAATGGCCGCTCACAATATGAGCAAGCCATGGAGTATTCCAAAAAGGCCAAGCAGTGGGCGTTGGCAGCTCGAAGCCATGCCATGGCTGCGCCCAAGGAATCCCCATGAGGTTTATATTTGGGGGGGCCTGCGTCTTATTTTTTGCATGTATTTCCTTGTCCTCTGAGCAATTTGCACAGGAGCGTCGGCGTATGGAGGAACTCAAACGGCAAGGGCTGGGTTGGTGTTCTCCTACAGAGCTTGCGAAGGCGGAGGTGCATTTAGAGTTTGCGGAGGCGGAGCGAAAGCGTGGGCAATTACGCCGCGCCAAGGGGCACCTGCAAGCGACGCAAAGGGCTTTGGCGCAGATGGAAGTTTTGGAGCGCTCCAACT
Source organism: Pseudomonadota bacterium (assembly GCA_009786315.1). Classification (GTDB taxonomy): domain Bacteria; phylum Myxococcota; class Myxococcia; order Myxococcales; family Myxococcaceae; genus WRKR01. Next base: position 3,591 of record WQTM01000187.1, read on the forward strand.
GTAGAGATGGGCCTCCCCACCATCTTCTTGCCATAGAGGGAATAGACAGTGACGGCGACGGCATTTCAGATGCAGAGGACGCCTGTCCGCGGCTGGCGGGCCCTGCAAGCAACCAAGGTTGTCCGGAAGAAGCTTTGGCCAACTAGGCCGGTTTCACTTTGACATGACTTCTTCGTTGGACTCGTTTTTGCGCAGGCCAAATAGCAGAGGAACAGCCACTCAAGTGCACTCCCCTCGCAAAAGCCTTGTCCGCGTCGAGCTCATGTCAAATTGAAACCGGTCTAAAGTTGTGGTGGGCCAATATTTTCTGAAGGGGGTGTTTTGGGAATTAGGGTGGGGCCTCGTCTATAAGCTCATGAATAACCGAAGTAGCATAACACCCGGAGGCCAAGGTGAATGACAACTCAAGGTGGTTTTCAGCGGCCTTGAAGGAAGCGTCTTTCAACAAGGCCCTCAAGGGTCGCCGTGCTCCGTGTGCGAGGGGGCCGAGCCGTTTAAAATGTGCAATGGAAAGTCCGAGCTCTGAAAGCAAAGCAGCTTCTTTGGTGGCGGTTTCTCCTTCGGGGAAAGTCATTTTGGGGCCATACATGGGGCCGGTGGGTGACAGCTCAAACTGCTCAAAGCGAGCCTGGTCCTCACTGGCATTGCGGCAGACGAATTCGCCGCCGGTTTCATATTTTTTAAGCACATCTCCCTCAAGCACGGAGAAGAAAGCACCTTCTTGGAGGCGTTGGTTTAGAAGGCGGTTAAACAACTCTGATTGGACTGTCGAGAGGTAGATTTTTTTTTGGAAAGCATTCCAGCGAGCCAAGCGCTCTCTTTTGAGCCAAGCGAAGCCACGTTGAAAATTATCTTGGCCGAAGCGTTGTTGTCCGAAGAAATTGGGGAACCCTGTTTGCAAGAGTTGCTCAAAACAGAGCACCGCTGCGTCAGGGTGGCTGAGTTGACGCAGCATCACTCGAAAGCGGTTGGCTTTCAGGTGCCCTGTTTTCAACTTATTGCCATGGCGTTGCATAGAGAGAATGCGCAAGTCGGGGTTTGAAAACCCAAGCAAAGCCTCCTGGGCTTGAGCGGGCAGACAAAGTGTTTGGCGGCACACGGCATATTTGTCTTTGAGTCCCGCCCAGCTTGCCGACGACTCTGGAAGGTTTGCTGTTTTTTCCAACAAGTTTGCGGCCTCGGGGGTGGTGAGGTTGGTTTTTTCAATTTGGACAAAGAGGTGCTCTCCTTCGCCGCAAGCCTCATAGGCGGGGATTTCTTCGACTTGAAAGTCCTCAGGGCATGTTTTGTATTGGCCGGTTGAATGGGGGAGGGCGTGGGTGAGGCGGCGGTTAGGAGGAGGTTTCATAGCGGGTTTTCATTTCTGTTTAGCCAAAGCTTTGGTTTTTGTGGGACTCAAAAGTTTCGCAAGTGGAAACAAAAGGGCAAGCATGGCATTTCAAAGGGCCTTTTAAAAAGCCATGGGGTACCCAGCGCCAAGGTTTGCCCATGTGGAGAGGGGCCGAGTTTGCACCGGTGTGGTTGGAAAAAAGAGTGGAACCGGGAGAGAGCTCCGAGCTAGGCATATATGTGGAAGCTTTGGCCAAGGCGCCTACATGTTTTGGCCAGTTTGGCCTCAAGGGAGAGATGGCATTGAGCATACATTGGTTGTTGGGCGTTTTATTGGCATTGCCCTGGTGGCAGATGGAGGAGGAAGCGCGCCTACGGCGTTGGGAGGAGTTGGCCTCTCACGCTTTGCAGAGGAGGGTATTGGAGGTGAGCGCAGGTTTTTTGGGGACGCCCTATGCATTTTCCCCACTGGGGGAAGGGGAGGGGGTAGACGGAGATCCGCTGTTCCGCTGGGATGTGGTGGACTGCCTCACTTTTATTGAGGAGACGATGGCATTGAGTTTAGCGGGCACGTGGGAGGAAGTCATACCCCTGCTCAATGACATTCGCTATATGGAAGGGCGGGTACACTATGAAGCGCGCAAGCACCTTATGGAGGCGCAGTGGTTGCCGTTGAACTTGAAGAAGGGCTATTTGAAAAGCCTTGCGGCGTCCCTTCCCGGTATACATATACGCCGAGCGCAGAAGCGGTTAACATTGGAGACGTGGAAGCATGAGGAGGGCAAGGCTTTGGGGCTTTCGCCCGGGGCGCGTCCGTTGGGGCATTTCAGCATAGAGATGGTGGGGTTGGAGGAGGCGTTGGCGTTGTTTTCAAAGTTACCAGAGGGGAGTTTGGTTGTGTTTATTCGAGCGGACTTACCCAAGCGCATAACGCGAGTCCGCCATTTGGGCCTTCTTGTGCATGGCCCGGAGGCGCCGATGTTGCGTCATGCGTCGCGTACGTTTAAGAAGGTGGTGGATGAGCCGATAGAGCGTTTTATTCGCCGGCAGCTTTCCTATGCCAGTTGGACGATTGAGGGGGTTGCGATATATGAATTGAGGAAGCCGTCCAAAGCGAAGGCGGGAAAGCGCATGCAGAAGGCACCGGCGGCAAAGTCCACAGAAGAACCCTAACCGAAGGAGGCGGAATGTTGAGGCTGAAGTTTTTCATTTTTTTTGGATGTACAATTGTCCTTGCTTGGGTTGGTTTCTCGCAAGTTTTTTCGCAGTGGGCAAGTCGAGCGCAGGCGGATGCGGAGGCATTGGCTTTGCAGGCGGCGCGTACAGTGGTTGCGCAGCTACCGGTTTCTCCCTATGAGTCCCTAGCGAATTCTCCCACATGGAGGCAGGTGTTGGCCAATGGAGGGAAGGCTTCCACTTTGGTGGAGGTTTCCAAGCGTTTGTCTGCGTTGGTGGAAGAGGCGCCGTGGAGGGAGGGGGACATTGCGTTGTTGGTAGACAATTCCGGGAAGGACGGGAAGGCTTTGTGGTTGGTGGACAAGCGTTGGACAGAGAAGGCGCCAGGGAGTTACTCAAGGCAAGCGGTTGAAGAGGCTGCGCGTCAGCGGATGGTGGTGGAGGAGAGCAGTGGGTTGAAGGTATTTTTTCCGGTAGAGGCGCCCGTTGGGGTGGACAATGGAGTCCATTTATGGATAGGGGGGCCGGCCGTACCTTTTGGGGAAGCCAGCCTTGCCCAGGAGTTAAAGCGCACCTCGGCATTGGCTTTGGGGGTAGTGGTTTCTGGCAAGTTTGTGATGCAGGCGGGCCAACCGCTTTCCGCACCTACACTGGCTTTTCTCAACGCGGCTGTTGCCAACATTCAGCCGGGCAGTGCGGGTATGTTGAAGCAGAAGGGAGGAGGGGAGTGGATATCCGCGTTTTGGGGGGCAGTTGTTTCCAAAGAGGTGGCCGCGCGTCAACCTTTGAGTACAGGCAGGGCGGAGTTGGTGATTGTACTCAGCAACCCAGCCACCCAGGAAGTGCTTTTGGGCATGCAGCAGACGGTTTTTTATATTTGGTTGGCTGTTTTTTTAGTGGGACTTATATTGGGTTTTGTTGCTTTTCCTGCCAACGCCAAGGGAGTTTCCGAGGAGGAGGAGGAAGAAATGGAGGAGAGAGCCTTTGTACCGCCTCCCCGGGCTGTGGAGCCTTTGAAGGAAGCCACGGCACTCAAGGTGGAGGGGCCGCCCATAGAAACCTCGTCTCCCGCCGCGCCCAAGCCGCCGAAGTTTTTGCATGCAGAGCCGCCCCAAGTGTTGTCCAAGCCGCTGCCGAGGCTTTTGCAGGCAGAGCCACTCCAAATGTCACCGGAGCTGTCGAAGCTTTTGCAACCGGAGCCGACGCAAGCGGCGCCGACTCAAATGGCGCCCAGGTTGCCGAAGCTTTCGCCGGCGGAGCCGACTCAAATGTCGCCTGAGTTGTTGAAGCTTTTAAAGCTGGAACCGCCCGGGGTGTCAGCTGAGTTGAAGGTTGTGCAAGCGGAGCAACCCAGAGTATTGCAGGAGCCTTCTGCGGGTTTTGTAGCCCCTGGCACAGAAGAAGAGTCCATGGTTGTAGGTTTGCCTGGCAAAGCGGAGCAGCCAGGAGAGGTTTTGGAAGAAGCATTGTCCGCGCCTCCTTTGGACTTCATGTCCATGGTGGACTTGCAAGAGGAGCCGCTGGGTTTGCCAGGCAAGGCGGAGCAGGCCGAGGAAGTTTGGGGAGAAGAGCCCCTGGCCGTGGGGTTGCGCGGCAAAGTAGAGCAGCCTGAAGAGGTTTGGGGCGAAGCGCCCCTGGCCGTAGGGTTGCGCGGCAAAGTGGAGCAGCCTAAAGAGGTTTGGGGCGAAGCGCCCCTGGCCGTAGGGTTGCGTGGCAAAGCGGAGCAACCTGAAGAGGTTTTGGGGGAGGTGTCGTTTGCGTCTCCTTCGGACTTTGTGCCCATAACGGACACACAGATAAAGCTCGCGGCTGTAGGTTTGCGTGGCAAGGCTGTGCAACCTGAAGAGGTTTTGGGGGAGGACCATGCGCCCAATGAAAACTCGGCGGCCATGTTTGAAGCCAGCTTGCGCGAAGAAGCAGAGCGTTTTTTGGGAGCGGACTTCCTGCCGGAGCCCCTCGCTCTCTCAGGAGAAAGGCTGAGTGTTTCTTCAGTGGAGGGGCCTGAGGTGACGGAGTGGCGGAGCGTATACGCTGAGTTTTTGCGTGTCAGGAGGCAATGTCAACAAGACACGGAGGGCTTGGACTTTGAGCGCTTCAAAACCAAACTTGAAGCCAGCAAGAGCAACATTTTGTCCAAGCACCAGTGCAAGACGGTACGCTTTCTGGTGCAAATTAAGGACGGAAAGGCCGCCATTAAGGCCATTCCTGTGCGGGACTAAACACCTCACCTTGGCCCAACCAGAGTGCTCCCATAGCCCAACGGTTTCTTTGGTTGGGTGGCACGGGGTAACCTCCAAAGTTTTGCACGCAGGCGGGCAAAACGTAGGGCTTTGAAAATTGGCATAGGCGGCTCTGGCACTGTGGCGAAGTGAGGCTTTGAGGCAGGCTGAAGAGCCCCACAAGTCGAAAACTTCAGAGAGCGGTTAGCACTTCGCTCAAAGAAAGCAGTTGGCAGCCCACCATCATGAAGTACCCTTAAACGGCTACGGAGGGATTTCATACCCATGTCTACGTTAAGACCCAACTCAATGAACTTCTCACCAATGTGGTGAAGGGCAAGCTTCAATTGCCTGATTTCCAAAGAGGCGCGCTTCCAAGCGCGTCCTGTCGAGGGCGTGGACTTGCCGCCGCACCCTTCAAACCTCGCCGAGGAATTGCTTCTGGATGGCCAACAACGTCTCACATCGCTCACACAGGTGCTGAAACTCGACAAGCCTGTTGCCACGCGCGATGCGAAGAAACGGGAGCTTCAGCTCCACTACTACTTTGATATTGAGAAGGCACTGCAAGGGCCGGATGCACTTGCAGACGCGCTCAAAGCTGTTGACGAGCAGCGCACCCAGCGTGAGGATTTCGGACGCAAGGTGGTTCTTAATCTCAGTACGCGCAGATGCTTTCCACTTTCGGTTTTTGAACTCGACACAGCTGCCTGGGCCGCCGACGGTTTCAATTTGCGTGACGATTGGTTCGGTCCCCTAGGTAAAGGCGGCCGTCATTCATACCTAATCAAACGTGTGCTCCTTCGGGACTTGCAGTCGACGAACTTTCTGCAGGGTGTGTCGCTGCTCTATTCGCTGGAGCGGCGCACAGAGGACCGTTCCGGAAAGGAAGTTGCTGGCGTCACTGCAAAGCGTGAGCATATTCTTGAGATGCCGCTCAGTGCGTTTCAGAAATGGTCTGAGCCACTAACCAAGGGCTTCAAGCAGGTAGAGCGTTTTCTGCGGAGCGAGGGCTTTCACCACCCGAAGTTTCTCTCTTACCGTACGCAGCTCACACCCCTCGCTGTGGTACTGACGCATCTGGGGGAACGTTGGCTTGAGCAGGCTTCAATCCGAACCGCCTCGACACACTCCGCTCACGAACGAGTGCCGCGTACCGTGGGCTCTATGTGCTGCTCCAGCGTGAAGGCGCCTGTGACTTCTTTTGGAAGGCGCGCATGATTGAGCTTGAGCACGATGACGCAAAGCTCGACATCCACCACATTTTTCCGAAGAAATGGTGCGAGAACAACGGCATTTCTTCACGCGTCTTCAACGCAATAGTCAACAAGACGGCCATCTCATCCAAGGCAAACAGAATGATAGGTGGCAAGGCGCCATCGCAGTACCTCGCGCAAATTCAAGACCACGCCCAGGTGAAGCTAACCAATGCTGCGATGGACGACATCCTCAAAAGCCATGTGATAGACCCGATGTTGCTGCGAGCCGACTTGTTCCAGGAATTCTACGTAGCGCGAAAGGCTGCACTGCTGAAAATTGTCGAGCGCGCCAGGGGCAAAGTATCGGTCGAGGCATCGCCTGTTGTGAGCGATGACGAGGAGGATGAAGAAGAGGGCGAAACCACCTGAACAGTTCTTGCTCCATGCATCCTTCATTTCGCCCAAATACACGTCAACAACTGACAAAGGCGAAGCCGAGCGGGCAGCGCCAATGACAGCACAAAACCAAGTCCAGCAAACGGCGTGCTTCCACTCGCCGTGCAACCATAGCCCGGGCTTTCTCCCATTGGCTTTTCAGGTTGGCCAGCTTCGGCGTTATTCCCCATTGCCTCGGAGTTGCCACCACCGCTTGAGTCGCCACCTCCACCGTTGCCACTGTCATCCACGCGCTCGCCAACACGCGTGGATTTGTTTTTCTATGGACTTCAAGCGTTTTTGTGCTGCTGCAACCCGCTATGACAAAACCTGCCAGAGTTTTTGAAGCCTCATGCTAAAATGCAAAGGCCGCGCCGGAGTGGAAGCTGAAGAGGTTCAGACTGCCTCCGGACATGGTGGAAAACCCGTGGCCTGCGCTGATTTTGGCCCAGAGTTTAAAAGAAGAGGTGACGCCGTATTCCAGGCCTGTTGACGCTACCAAAGGAATAAACGCGGAAAATTTTCCCTTGGTCCACAACTCCAGCGGAATTTCAAAAGCCACCGACGCTATAAAATTGGACGTCAAGCGAACACCTGCGCTGAAATCCATGTGCAAAAGGACGTCAATAGCAGTCCCCTGCCCCCCTCCCAAAAATGCGACACGCAAACCCGGCGCACCCCCCGCTGACAAACCCACTTTGCCATTGTCATAGAAGGAATAGCGGATGGCCCCTTGAAAGCGCAACGCAAAGTCCTCGTCGCGTATCTCCGACCAATTCAACTCGAGAATGCCTCCAACGTCGAGCCTATCCAAAACACCTACCAAAAACTTCGTCTGCAGCCCCGGCACACCAATGCCTGTCTGCAACACCATATGCTTGTTCGTCGAAAACCCACCCAACAACCCAATAGAGTTAGAGCCTGCTGCTGCCTCCTCTTGCGCGAACGCTGTTGGAGTTAACAAGAAAAGGCCTAATATTAACCAGTGCTTCTTTTTTAACATGCTCATATGCACTCCGGTGAGGGGGAAAACCATTGCTGCAACAAATCTCTCTCCAAACGAAGAAGGCCTTCTTGTGCACGCAAGGCCGCACACTCCAATGACTCTGCACCGCATAGGGGCTCACACCACTCTATATAAACCTTCACCTTCGGCTCCGTGCCTGAGGGCCGTACCAACACACGGTGCCCTCGTTCCAAAACAAAAGCCACCAAATTGGAGGACGGCAATCCAAGCTGTGTGCTCTCTGTGCCAACCACGCACAGCCCTGTTTGATAGTCACTTATAGAAACCACCCGCGACTCCCCTAACTTCCAAGGTGGAGATTTGCGCAAACCATCCATGAAAGCAAATATTTTCTGCATAGACTCCCCTCCAGGAAATGTGAGGCTCTTCTGACGGGAGGCATGAAAACCAAAGCGTCGAAAAATTTGCTCCAAATAGTCCACAAGCGTCTGCCCTTGTGCAGCGCAATGAGAAGCCAAGTCGGCTGCCAGCAAAGCTATGGAAATGCCGTCCTTGTCCCGAATGGCCGTACCCGCGCAATAGCCCAGGGCTTCCTCAAAACCGAAAACAAACTCACAAGCTTCCTTCCGCTCCAACTCAAGAGCGCGGTTCGCTATCCATTTGAAGCCCGTCAGCGTCTCCTCATACCTCGCGCCCAAAGCTTTGCACATCCGCCCAAACAGAGAAGTCGACACCACCGTGCTCAACAACAAAGGTTTGCTCCACGCCCGCTGCGTCAACAAATAGTGCCCCAACATGACGCCCAACTCATTGCCTGAAAACATGCGAAACTTCCCCCGGGCGTCCCGCGCACCCACGGACAGACGGTCCGCATCCGGGTCATTCGCCAACAACAAGTCGGCTTGGCATGCCTCCACAACCTCCATCGCCAAATCCAACGCACCCGGCTCCTCAGGGTTTGGAAACGACAACGTCGGAAATGCAGCGTCCGGCGTGCACTGGGCCTCCACACGGTGCGGTGCCCCATAGCCGGCCTCTCCCAAAAGCCCCTCTACCCAGGGCGTGCCTACCCCATGCATCGCCGTGTAGGCCACCCTCAACGGCGCCGCCTCCCCCCGTATGCGCAACCCCAACGCCCACTCCCTATAGGCCGCCGCCATCTCCTCCCCTAAATAGCTCCACCCCACAGCCCCTCCCTCTGCTCCACCGGCCCCTCCCTCCTCCTCACGGGTTATTGGCCCACCACTGCCTCCCCCCGGTGGCACCCCACTGCTTCCTGGTAATACCCCACTGCCTGCGGGTGGCACCCCACTGCTTGCGGCCCCCCCTGGGCACAGCGGTACCCCACTGCTGCTTGCTGATACCTTAGCACTGCCTGTTGCTGCCCCCCCTGTATGCACGACTGGGGTCGACGGCACCCCACCACTGCTTGCGGGCGGCACCCCTGTATGCCCCAGGGGCGCCTCTAGCATAGGTGTTTCGAGGAGGGGGGCCCTCCCTATGGAGGGGGGGAGGAGCGTACGTATGGCTTTCGCGGGGCCTGTGCGCGCTATCTCTGCCGCTATGCCCTCGTCGTGCGGTGGAATGAGTTGGGCGCCATTCTCCCAATATGCCTTGTAGCCGTTGTAGGAGGGGGGGTTGTGGCTCGCTGTCACCATGACGCCGGCTGCCGCGCCCACCCTCAACAACGCAAACGGCACCAGCGGCGTCGGACAGGGGTGCTCCCAAAAAAATACGCGAAAACCC
>WQTM01000188.1 GCA_009786315.1 Pseudomonadota bacterium
TAATGTTGAGGTTAATGTTAAGTTTTATCTTCTTGTCCGAGAGAGAGGGTCAGTCGAGGATGAGTTCCAAAATGGCAGGAAGCCAAACGGATGACGGGTGGGGGGGCGGTGGAGGTATTTCTTTAATCAACTCTGCAATTTCATTGATAAAACGCTCCGTGGAAGCAAAGCATGCCCATGAAACGCCTGTCGCCCATTCCCATGCATAGACATCACTTGGGGTGCCCGGAATCGTTCCAGACAGCTGGGCAGCTGATGCAACCCCGACAATGCCAAGATCAACGCTGGACAGCATGGCACGAACGGGGCCACCACTGTCGCCGCCTATTGCCATTTGACCGCTTGCATTCGGCGCAACACAGAATTCTCCTTCAGTGATAGGTTCTCTCATTCCAGCAGGAGCCCATGGTGGTTTATACTCTGCAGCTCTATAAACACCCCGGCCGCTCGCTTTCTGAGCTGAAGGGGTTCCATAGACGCCGCTGGCAGGTATTGAGTACCCTTGGCCATATTGTTTAATGGTGTCTGAAGCACGTATGCGTCCATTGTTTCCCGTGTAAATGCGCTGGGTTGGCACAGGTCCAAAATCTCCATTTCCGAGATAGAGCAAAACAATGTCAGCACGTGGGGTCGGCACATTAATGGCAAGCTCCTGAATACGCGCGGGGCTGACCATAATATTTGGCGCCCATGTTGCCGTAATAGCCACCTCGTGAAGCATTCTCAATGACTCACCATCTCCTGCTTCTGTGGTAACGCAATGGCGTGCGGTCAACACCCAATATCGATTTAATAGTGTTCCTGAACAGTTGCGTGCATTGTGAATGGTAACTAAACCGAGACTCTTATGCTGTTCGACATTCACTGGCGTGCCACCTAAAATACTATTTGGCGGAGGAATTTGAGCGTATGCCGAGAACGATATGGCCAAAGTCAAAAACAAACAAAAAGCAGGCCCCATTCCTCTATGGAAGCCTATTTTCTTCCTCTGTTTCATGCGCATTGTCTAAATGTCCATTCCTTTCTGTCTTTTCTATTTTTGTATTTACATGCGAAACCGCGATGGCTTCTTTTCTAAGGCGATCGCTGTCTGTGGTTGTTTCAATTTTTTGTTTTTGACTGCGGCTCGTTGTTTCAAATGCCCAATATTTGAGCAGCATTTTTGACAGCGGCGAATTTTCTCAGAAAGCAGCCATGAAGGAATACTTAATAACTGCAAGCAATCGAAAGAATTACAAAACTTGAGTTTAAATATTCGACTGGAAAAGGGAACGCTGAATGTCAACGCTCCCCCTGGCGCTGAAATTTGGGTGGACGGCATCCTCAAGGGCAAAGCCCCCATAGGCGACATGGCGTTTTGGGAAGTTGTACGTTTTTGCGCAACAGAGCAGAAAAAAATATTTTCAACGGAGGGGAGGAGGGGCATTCACTTGGAAGCATTCGTTTCTTCACATATTTCTTCACATTTTTCCAGAGGAGTTTAGGGAACATGGCCATCCACATACCCAAAAGCAGAGCTGGCAACACGACACCGCAGAGCATTCAAACCAACAGAAACACGACGGACAAGGTAGCCGCTTATAAAAAGCATTTGAATGATTCATTTGATAAGGGCACGTCGAAACCGACGCCTTCTGGCTTTGAGCCAAAGAAGGCAACGGGTTTGGTGATGCCTGACAACCAGCCTCAGGTGTTGAGGGCGGTTTCTTTGGGGGAGGAAAATCCGCCGGGGGGAAGCGATGATTGTGCTTATTGTGGGCCTGAAACTGGAACACTGCCAGATAAAGGCTATAAGAAGATGGGCAAAGAAGAGCAATATGCGGAAGCAGTCATGCAACTTGGGAGGAATTTTTCCACGGTTGACACCGCCTATGCAGATACAGGGCTGGGGCACTGGGGTGACGGAGACGGTGAAATCGGCCTGGACGACTTGAAAGCGATTGCATACAACCCGAAGTTTCACAAAGACTTGCGCAGAGCCTGCAGGTTTCTTCTCGACAACCCAGAATATTTCACGCGACTCGAAACTGCGGGCGACAACTCCGAGTTTGACGGAAAAATTCACAAAAGCGACATTAACGCGGAATATGACAATTTTGACAATTTGAAGCGAGATGGTGTGGGGTGAAGCGCCCCGCGAGAATGCCTTGACACCTTCGCAAAAGAGAGGCTTAATCTCCCATGCTGCAAGAGATTGTGGCTGGGACTAGAAAACCCATTATGTATCAGATGAACGGAGAGAGCTTGCCGGTGGACCTTATCTCTTCGTTCTGCGTACCCCACTTTGGCGACTCAAGTGAGGAATCGCAAGGTTCATCGGCTTTTCATCTGATACGGCCGGTTTTTCTAGCTCGTTTGAGTCGCCATTTTTTGGCCTTCAAACGACATTGCTCGGCCTCCTTCGAATGCAGCGTGACTGCTGCATCGGAGGGTCGCATGTTTGCACAACTGAGCGAAGACGAGAAAAATGTATTGCGTGCCATTCGTGGGCATTTGGTTTGTCTGAAGCAAAGCGGTTATTCTCACGCGAGTATTGTTGTGGAGCAGGTGTTGGTTTTGCTGGAGCTTGCGAATGTCAAGCTCTATCTTGAAAGTATTTCTGCGGCGCTTGGAGGAGTTGTTGAGTTTATTCAGCAAAAACGCAAAGGCGCAGCTTGGCAAATTGGCGTCATTATTCGCGACTTGGAGAGGCTCACCGCCAACCTTCAGCACAGCCAGGCAGGCCAAAGCACTCTATACACTGCGCCCCAACACCAAGCCGCGCCTCAACAGTATGCACCACCCTCGGAATGAAAAGGGTGTGCTCGGCGGCCCCCCCACCGACACGTCCTCCACCTTTCATTCGCCCTACTCTTGCCCGGCTATGGATACTCTATGAGTCCAAACCTGACAGAGCCTCACGAAATGATGACGTTTGCAGGTATAGTCTGCACCTTGCGCCCACCTTTGCCGAGAAGACACCCGCCGAGTTGATAACATTGGATATAGACCGTTTGCGCGTGAAGCTTTCAAAAACGCATAAACCACAAACGGTGAAACATATCCTTGCACTCCTAAGGAGGGTTATACGCCACGGAGTAAAAAACGGACGCTGCCCCTTGCCTGACCCTTCCCGCCTGCATTTTTCGTTTCCTGAGGTGAGCAACGAAAAGACGGAGAGCTTCACAAAGGCGTAGCTCTCCGCCTACCTCGAAGCCATTGACGAAGAGCCAGACCAAAACGCTGCCGGTTTTTTGCGCTTAGCCCTCTATAGCGGCATGCGCAAAGGCGCTCTCATGGCACTGCGTTGGGGGGACATTGACTTTGAGCGGGGGTTTATCACTCTGGAAGGCGAGCACGCCAAAAACCGCACAACAGAGCGCATCCCAATTTCCGGGCCCATGCGCGAACTGTTGGAAGAAATCGAACGAACAGAAAGCCCCTACGTATTCCCTGGGCGTGGTGGCGGAAAGCGAACGGACTTTAGAAGGGTTGCCCGCCGGGTAAAAGAGCGAGCAGGGCTCCCTCAAGACTTTCGGCCACTCCATGGGCTACGCCATGCCTTCGCAAGCCTAGCCGCCTCTTCGGGGAAGATTGACATTTATACACTGCAAAAGCTTCTTACATACAAAAGCGCTGCAATGACACAGCGTTATGCCCACCTGAGCGACGAGGCTTTACGGCGGGCGGCAGGGACTACCGGGGACTTTTTCAAGAAGAAGGCGGCAAAGAGAAGCCGCACAAAATGAACCTTGTCACATATGCCGCATGGCCTCTTGTGCGGCCTGCGCAATAAACTTTGAGCGAGTTAGCCCGGCGGCTTTTGCCGCCTTATCAATGCGGTCGCGCAACCATGCAGGAATAGTTATATTTACCGGAACTGCTTTCTTCTCTAAAAACGCAAAGTCTACATCAACCAGCGCTACGGCCCCGCCTTGAGCATCCTCGTTGGCCAGCGCGCTTTCCAGCGGAGACGGCTGCGGCAGCACGGCCACTTCCTCTCCATCATAAAACGTCTCAATGGCGTCCTGAACGTTTGAAAGCGCCTCCTCTAAGGTGCTTCCCCCTGAAAAAACGCCGGGGAAATCCGGCACAGTAATTCCGTAGTCGGTGTTTTCTTCCTTGTGGATAATAACGGGGTATCGCATATAAAATCCTTTCTTATCTGAGCTTTATTTTTGTTTGCCTTTCAATAGCTTTCAGCGTCCCCAAAGGGATGTCCCCCCTGTGGCGGTGGACGACGGTAACGCGCCCATCAGGATGTGACAGCTTGTCATGGTTCCTCCCGCCCTTGTTGATAAAGCCAGCTTTTTCCAACCTGCTGATGAGCTCTTGCGCTGTCATGAATTTTATTATGCGCATTATGCGCATTGGCGTCAAGCGAGAAATGCGCATTATGCGCATTTTTTCTTTCCCAAAAACACCGCTCCTCTTTTTTTGTTGACAAAACAATATTAAAACAATATTATTTTTACATGAGTTTTGACTTTGACCCACAGAAGTCAGCAAGCAATAAAATCAAACATGGCATTGATTTTAAAGAAGCTTCTGCGATTTGGGACGATGCAAACCTCATTGTCTTGAAGTCAAGGCATGATTTTTGGCCATAGGCCAATATCAAAACAAAAGCTGGGCCGCCGTGTTCACTCAACGCCAAGACAAAATCCGCATCATTTCAGTCCGTCGCGCTCGCGACGAAGAGATGGCATAGTATGAAAAAAACAAAACAAATCAGCGCTGAAGAGTTTGACCGCAAGTTTGAGGAGGGCGAAAGCGTCCTGGAGTATTTTGACCAAGACAACCCTATTCGCCCAAACAAAATGCAGCGCCTAACGCTTGACCTTCCTGGGTGGACCGTAACCGCCCTGGACAAAGAGGCTCTCCGAATTGGCATTACACGGCAATCGCTTATCAAAACACTCATTGATGCCGGGCTGCGCTCTGCCGGGCACAGCAATGCTCCTTAATCCACTTGCCCACTGGCAGTTGCAAACACCTCCTGCTGTCTTTTCACAATTTTCATTTTTTGCTTGGCAGCTTTGAGGCCAGAGAGAGCCCGACTACTAGCAGCCGCATGGCAACCTCATTTATCCGGCGCCGCGCCTCAATGGCGGCGCCGTTGGCCTCTATTTGGGCCACGCGCAACTCATTATTGAGGATAGATACCACGGCTCTCCGCTCTCCAGGTGCACCAGCGCCTTTTCCACGCGCTCCCCGGTAGCGCGGATATAGGCCACGCTGTCCCGCTTTGCTTTTGCAAGCAAGTCCTCAAGCTCTTTTTTTGGGCCTTGCCAGAATTCTTCCGTGATTTTTTTTAGCACTTCTTGGATGGTCATGGGGTAGCTCCACACATTGCTGGTTCGGCACCTGGGCGAGAGCATTCGGCCTTAAGGGCCGCGTCGTAGGCAGCGCCTGTAGTTCTGGGCATTGTTTCGGCCTCCACTTCCGTCAGAAGGCGAGCCTTGGCGCGCATGAGCCCCAAGTCTTCTTCCAGCACGCCTTGGAGAAGCAACGCGTTTTTTGTCCTGAATCCATCGCAATCGCCCGTTGAGCGTTTCGCGAAAATGTTAGCTCTGCGTTCCATGAGCGCTGTTTTTTGCTCGAACGTGGGCCAGCGCTGGCGAGCTGTACGCCAAGGGTGCCGTATCCCGCCAAGAGCTCCGCCCACACGACTGGCAGAAAATCTGGCCGGAGTTGGCTAAGGCGGCACAGGAGCCGCGCCCAACAATACAAAACCAAAACGGCAGCAGCCACCCCCTTAAGCCTGCGTTTTCTTATCATCGATAATAAGAAGCGTTGGCGTATGGGACTATTTGATTTTCTCAGGAAGAAGCAGAAAAAGCCAAGCCAGCAAGCGCAACAACCACCGCAGGCTCCACCTCTCCGTGGACAAACACCACCTCCGCAAGCGCCAAGGGTAATGTCTGCACCTTCGGTGAGCGCCAGCACCCCGGAAATTATTTCCATTCCTCGCCAGCCGACGCAATTTGGATTTGGGTCGAGTGTGGTGGGTGTTGAAGCCAGAATCAAAACGGCAATGCCCAGCAAACAGGGGCTATACCCACATGAAATTTTGGTACTGAGCTATGCTCACAAGTTCTATACTTGCGGCAATTCCTTCCAAGGTTTTTGGTGGTACAAATATGGAGTTCGAGATGTACAGTCCGTTTTGACGTCGTTGATGAATCGCGGCTTTCTGAAGATAGGTGACGTGAAGGCCGCCTTGAAAAGTCAGACGGCGACGGCAATAGAGGAAGTCTTGAGGGCGCATGGATGCAAGGTGTCCGGAAAGAAGGCTGAGCTTGTTCAAAGAGCGTTAGATGAAATCCCGGAGGATGAACTGAACAAGCGATTTCCAAAACGCCTCTATCAGCTCACCAAAGAAGGAAAGCAGGAGCTGGAAGAAGAAGCCTATGTTCCCTATATCCACCGCTTCAATACTTTGGATTTGGATATTTGGTCTTTTAATCAACTCATGCACACGCAGCCAACCAAGCCTTTTCGTGAGAAACTATGGGAATACTTAACTGAGCGCAGCGCGTACCATCTTTCCAGAGGGAACTTTGGTCATTACAGAAACCTGGCTACCACGGCGCCTGGTGTCGTTGACGCAATTATGGATTGCCAAGAAAAACTAGGTTACTCCGACAATGAGCTAAAAACCGCCTTGAGAGAGCGCATGGCCCAGCTGTCAACACCGCTTCAATTATTTGAAGTGGACGAGTGCGTCCAAATTGTTTTCATGGAGAGAGACGAAGACAAAAAAGGCTTAACGAAGCTCTACGCCAAAGCGAAAGAAACATTCAAACAGAAGTATCCTGGCATCAAAGTTTAAAAACACGAACGCTGATAAGCCTAATGTTATGGGTCTACAACTTCAGTAAGTTCAACGAACGCCTTGTCCGGCATGCGCTCGCTAAAAGCATTTTTATGACTGCTTCAAAAGAAGAGCTTCACTGGATTGACGCGTCATTTCGTTAAATCAAAAGTCCAGCTTTCTCCTTGCCCATCTGAATAGATGATTTTTTTGAAGTCAACGGCGCGCGCATGTTTTGGAAGGTCGAGCTCGTTGTTAAATTTGAACACAAGCGGGCGAGACATGAGACTGTACTTGACGCGCAGCTGGTCTTTTTTTGCTCCTCCAGCCGTAACATTCGCGTCTATTCCGTTTTTGACTAGAGCCCCCTCAACTACGGACGCATATATTGTGCGCTGCTGATTTGAAACAATGCCTATGAGTTTTTTCGCACGAGCGCCAAGAGCCTTCGCTTCCTTTTGGTCGGATTCCTCATAAGCGCCCGTGATGAAAGCGAGCGAGAAAATGTCTTTAGTTGCTTGCTCTACGTGTTCTGGCTTTCCATAAAACTTCTTGAGATGCTCTGCGTTGCTTTTTAGGCGAGCTTCGACTTCATCAACTGTTTCTTTGAATGCAGTAAATACAGCGACTGGGTCTATTCCTTCGGTTGTCTCTTTTGGTTTGGCCATTTCTTGCGCCAGAGAAGCTTCTTTGGCGGCCCTGGTGGGTTCAGGCGGAGGCGACACTTCTGTTGTTTTGGTTGCGCTCGCCTCTTGGATTTTAGTGGCCGACATAGACCTTACAAGCAAACCAAGGGCAACCATGCCGATAAGCGCAGCACCAGCTATCAGCAGCAGTTTTCCTGCGGCGCCGCTTTGCTGCCCACTCCCACCGCTGGCTGCTCCGAAGATGCAAAAGAGATGCAGGACTATTCCTGGGACAACAAACGCGACGTACCCGATAGTAACGCATATAAGCCAAACAATGCCGTTCAGCACTTGCCCCTTATACATTTGCCCAACGCCCGGGAAAAATAGGCTCAAAACGGCAGCCACTCCAGGGCTCCATTGCGCTTGAGCGTGCATAGGCATAGGCGAAGAGGGGGCAGCCCTCACCTCTTTGCGAATTGGGTGCCCGCAGCCTGGGCAGGTTGCAGCTGCGCTCGAAACTTCTTTTGAGCATTCCGGACATTGAATAAGCGCCATGAGTTCTCCTGCGGTTTTTGCCCTTCTCCATACTCATCGCTATGCGCAGTTGCGCATGTTGCTATGCGGCGCGCAGTTTGTCCAGGCAATCGCGTGTTTCAATCCATGCGCCTGTTCATGCCTTCCCTGGGGCGATTGGGGGGGCATTGTTGGTTGGAAAGGCGGTTGGAAAAACTAAAGCCCTTTGTGCGCAAAACACGAAACCAGCTGAATTTATTATACGCCTGGCAGGGCTCGAACCTGCGACCCTCGGCTTAGAAGGCCGATGCTCTGTCCAGCTGAGCTACAGGCGCAAAACAATACCAACATTGTCGGGGCGAGAGGATTCGAACCTCCGACTTCCTGCGCCCAAGGCAGGCGCGCTACCAGGCTGCGCTACACCCCGAAGTGTCCACCCTCGCCGATGATAAGGCTGCATGCAAGACTAAAAATCCAACTCCCCTACCTCACCTACAGAATCCATAATAAGTCTGAACCGAGAAGCCACCTCCTTGCCCAACAATTCATTCATCACCCTCTGCGTCTCCTCCTCGTCCTCCACCGAAACCTTCAACGCTACCCGCTTGTTGATATCCAAAGTGGTCGCCTTCAAGTCGTTGGCCGGCATTTCACCCAACCCTTTAAAACGCATAATGTTTGTCTTGGCATTGCCCTTGGCTTTCTCTTTGAGAATGCGGTTTTTGTCCTGCTCGTCCTGAGCCCAATAGGTTTCTTTGCCTATGTCGACGCGAAAAAGCGGGGGTTGCGCAATATAGACACAACCGGCTTGAATGAGAGGGCGCAAATGCCGCCAGAAAAACGCCAACAACAAAGTTGCAATGTGGTGGCCGTCACTGTCCGCATCCATCAGCAAGAAAATTTTTCCATAGCGCAGACGGCGAATGTCGCAGTCCTTTCCAAGTCCACAACCCAAAGCATTCGCAATGTCCTGCAACTCGCGGTTTTGAGAAACCTTGTCCAAAGAGGCCTGCTCCGCATTCAACACCTTGCCCCGCAAAGGCAACACCGCCTGCGTCCGGCGGTCTCTGCCTTGTTTGGCGGAGCCACCCGCAGAGTCCCCTTCAACAATAAACAACTCGGACTCCTCCGGGTTGCTCGAGGAGCAATCTGCCAACTTCCCCGGCAAGTTCAAACGGTGCGCCACGGCTGTCTTGCGCATAACAGCAGAAGAGGCAGCCCTTGAGGCTTCGCGGGCCTTCGCGGCCAACACAATCCTCGCAACAATTGCATCCGCCACCGTTTTGTTGTCGTTCAGCCACTTCTCCAAAGAAGGGCGTACCACCGAGTCCACCTGGTTTTGTATTTCGGGGTTGTTGAGTTTCGCCTTGGTTTGCCCTTGGAATTGGGGCTCCAAAACATAAATGGACAAAACCGCCACCATCCCCTCGCGAATGTCTTCAGCCGTCAGGCTCAACCCCTTCGGAGCGAGGTTGTGCGTCTCCACATAGTTGCGTATGGCTTTCACCACGCCGCCTCGAAGGCCGAGTTCATGCGTGCCGCCACTGGAGGTGGGTATTCCATTCACATAACTTCTGCAAAACTCGTCGGTCGCCTGCGTCCAACACAACGCCACTTCCATACGCAAACCACTGTCGTTGTGTCTATAAAAAGGAGGGGCACCTTCCGGGACAGTCGTCAGGTTTTTTTTCTGAAGCAACGTTTGAATAAAATCCTCAATGCCGCCGTCATGGTGAAAAACCGCCTCAACAGCAGGACGGACGGTTTCATTTCGAAAACGCACCGTCAAATTTCGGTGCAAATAACTTTTGGCCTCGAGGACACCCGCAATGGTGTCGGCGTCAAAACACGTTTTGGCACCAAATATTTCCTCGTCCGGCTGGAAGGAAACCAATGTCCCCGTGCTGCGACAAGCACCTTTGTGTTTGAGTTTTCCAGTGGGTTTCCCGCGTGAAAAAAATTGCTCCACCCTCTGGCCATCCTTGCAAACCTCTACATAAAGTTGCGAGGAGAGCGCGTTGACGACGGAGGAGCCCACCCCATGCAAACCCCCTGAGTGCATGTAGTTGTTTTTTTCAAATTTGCCCCCGGCATGCAATGTCGTAAAAATAAGCTCCAACGCGGACTTCTTGTATTTGGGCATCTCATCAAAAGGAATGCCTCTCCCATCATCCGAAACACTCACCGTTTTCCCGCCAGCATGCAGGCGAACATCCACTTGAGAGGCAAACCCATTCATCACCTCGTCAATGGAGTTGTCTAAAATTTCCCACAACAAATGGTGAAAACCCGCAGCGTCTACGCCGCCAATATACATGGCTGGCCTCTTGCGTACCGCTTCCAAACCCTCGAGGACTTGAATGTCTGCACCCGTATAACTTTTGTTGAGTTTTGTCATGGAGTGTCTCCATTGTTTTCTGCAAAGCTTATGGACTCTATGGCGTCATTCTTGGACATCTCCCGCCCCTTTCCACCCCGGGAAGTTATGGCTACGGCCCCAAGCTGAAACCTCAGCTTCCTCTTCTTGCGTGTCTCAAAATTCAAAAACCTCCCCTTGTCCAAACTGCACAAAAATGCAGCCACCTCATCCCCCTCTCCCAGGGACATCATCTTCACCCCCCTCCCCGGGTTCGCAAGCTTCGCCACTTCATCGGCCCTAAAAACCAAAGAGGCCGTCTTCTTCGACAAAAAACCCAAAAGACAATTTTCTAAATACTTCTCCAAACCCAATACTTCGTCTCCCTCCTGTAGTTTGACAAACCGCCTCCCGGAGCGCGTGGAAATTTCAAAAAAAGGCGCCAACTCCATGCGCATGCCATAGGCGTGCCGAGTCACAATGACAAACTCCTCTGAGGGGCTTTGGGCATTCACAGAGAGTGCCCCCACCACCCGCTCACCATCCTCAAAACGGAAAAGTTTTTGTATCGGGTCTCCATAGCCAACAGAGGCGGGTACGTCGTTGCAACGCAGCGTATAGGCCTTCCCTAAATTCGAAAAAAGCGTCAGCGCGGACTTCAATGTCCCCTTTATGGTGTAGGCCACAGAGTCGCCTTCGCGAAGCCGTGTCGCCCCCGCGGACTTCAACTCTTTGACGCGCTTTATCCACCCATCCTTCGTGAGTACAACTTGACAGTCCTCGTCGGCTATAAACGCCTCCTCGTCAAACGCCACCTCCTCTGCTTCCCCTCCTATCTTCGTCCGCCGCTTGTCCGTATATTGGGCGCCAATTTCGGAAATCTCCTGCGCAACAAGCGTCCAACGAGCGCTCGGTTTCTTCAACAACGCCTCTATGCGGCTTGCTTCCTTTGCCTTCTCTTTCAACTCTTTTTCAACAATGAGAATTTCAAGTTTGGCCAGGCGGTAGAGTTTCATCTCCAAAATCGCATCGGCTTGCTGCATGTCCAATTTAAAACGCGCTTGTAATTTTTGAGAGGCGTCCTCTTTGCCGTCGGACTTGCGAATCAACCGGAGGACTTCGTCCAACGCGTCATAAACCTTCTCAAAACCCTCCAATATGTGCAGCCTGGCTCGAAGTTCTGCCAAATGGTGCTCAAGCCTCCGCCTCACCACCTCAAAGCGAAACTTCAAAAAATGCTGCAACGCTTCCTTGAGGCCAATCCTCTTGGGCATTCCAACATCCGGCGTCTCTGTTGGAATGAGGCACGTCATGTTTACATTAAACTTCGTTGAGAGTGGGGTGTGCTTGTAGAGGTAGGCCATCACCAGCTCAGGGTCGGCCTCACGCTTAATTTCAAGGACAATACGCACGTCGGTTGTGGACTCGTCGCGTACGTCCACAAGCAACGGCAACTGTCGCTCGCGAATAATTTCACCAAACTTGCTCACCAATGCGGACTTGTTCACCGCATAGGGAATGGAGTGAATAATTATCATCTGCCCCCCACGGGGGAGGGCCTCCAACTTCCACTCCCCCCTGAGGCGTATCCCCCCTTGCCCCGTCTCATAAATCTCCAATAACTCCTGCTTGCTGTTGAGTATACGCCCACCTGTCGGAAAATCAGGCCCCTTCACAAAACGAAGCAACTCCTTCGTCGTCAACTCAGCATTCTCAATCAACGCAAGCAATGCACTCGTCAGTTCTCCAAGGTTGTGCGGGGGAATATTCGTGGCCATCCCAACAGCTATCCCCGTGGTTCCATTCATCAACAACTGAGGAATTTTTGACGGAATTATAATCGGCTCAAAACGCGTCCCGTCATAGCTGGGCCGAAAATCCACCGTCTTGCTGGACAACTCACTCAAAAGCTCATCCGCCAACTTCTCAAGCCGACACTCCGTATAACGGTAGGCCGCAGGCGCATCCCCATCCAGAGAGCCAAAATTCCCATGCCCCTCTATCAGCGGGTAGCGCAACGAAAAATCCTGCGCCATTCGGGCCAAAGCTTCATAAATGGAAGCGTCTCCATGCGGGTGGTAGCGCCCCATAATGGCCCCCACCACCTGAGCACATTTCTGGTATTTGGCGTCGTGCGCAAGGCGTAAGTCGTGGTGCATGCCATATAAAATTCTGCGTTGGACAGGCTTTAAGCCATCTCTGACGTCCGGGAGGGCACGCGAGGTAATGACGCTGAGTGCATAGTTAATGTAGCGCCGCTGCGTCTCTGCCGCTAAATGTACCTGGGACTCTGAAGCCTGCATCAACTCCAACTGGCCATCGCCCAAACCACCGTCCCTCTTGCGTGTGCTGTTTTTGTTGTTCTTTTTCATGGGTGCTCTCAACGCCACTCTTCAGCTGAAATCCACCCAGGGAATATAGTGAGGGACAAACCGAAGTAAAGAAACGCTCCTGCGTTTTCAAAACACGTAAAACGCGCATAGGGTTGTTTATAAGTCGGTGCTTATACCCCACAATAACAGCTGCACAACACGCTCCCCCCCCTCCTCCCCCCTACCCTACCCACCT
>WQTM01000189.1 GCA_009786315.1 Pseudomonadota bacterium
CCAACTGAAAACCTGAAAAACATCGGCACGCCCACAGACAATCCCCCCCCCGCGGACAAAACCCTGCCTGCAGACAAAACCCCACCTGTGGACAAAACCCTGCCTGCGAACAAAACTCCACCTGTGGACAAAACCCTGCCTGTAAACCCAACCTCGTCTGCAAATAAAAACCTACCCGCGGCCCCAGTCGTGGACAAAATGGCTTCGCAAAAACCTTCCAAAAAAGAAGCAACCTTGACGCTCTCCGCTTTCCCTTGGGCCAGTGTCACCATCACCAACCTGGACAACAACAGCCTACGGCGCGAAGAGCTCAGCGGTACCAAATCCTTCCGCCTGCCCCTTGGAAATTATCAAGTCAAATTCTCACACCCCGCAAAAGACGAAGTCAGAATTGTCCAGGCCCAACAAACAAAAACCTATAGGGTGACTTTTCAAGCCATATCCACGGCAACACCTTAGGGCCCCCCCCTCCTCCTGCCACCAACCAGCCTAGTGGAGCTTATTGGCAGAGGGGGAGGGAGTGCACCTGAGGGGCTGTCTCTTGGGTATTTGGCTCGAGCAAAAACGAGTCCAACGAAGACAGCATGTCCAAGCGAAACCGGCCTAGCGCTGTCGCAAAATGGCCAGCATGCGCCGCAATGGCTCCGCCGCACCCCACAACAGTTGGTCCCCACAGGTGAATGCCGTCAAATATTCACCCCCCATGTTGAGTTTGCGCACCCGCCCAATGGGCACCGTCAGCTTGCCGCTGACAGCCGTCGGCGTCAACTCGCGCACAGAGTCCTCTTTGTGGTTGGGTATAAGCTTTACCCACTCGTTGGCGGAGGCCAACAAACCCTCCACCTCCTTCAAGGGTATGTCGCGCTTCAGTTTGAGGGTAAGCCCCTGCGAGTGGCAACGCATCGCACCCACCCGCACGCAAATGCCGTCCACCGGCACCGGCGTCTTCTCTATGCCGAGAATTTTGTTGGTTTCAGCCTGGCCCTTCCACTCTTCGCGGCTTTGTCCATTCTCAAGCTGCTTGTCAATCCACGGAATGAGGCTGCCCGCCAAAGGCACACCAAAATTCGCCGTCGGCAACGCATGGCCACGCAAAGTTTCCGTCACCTTGCTGTCTATGTCGAGTATGGCTGAGGCCGGCTCCGCCAATTCCGCTGCTACGGCCTGGTGCAAAACACCCATTTGCGCCAACAACTCGCGCATGTTTTGTGCGCCAGCGCCTGAAGCCGCTTGGTATGTCATGGAGCTTATCCACTCAACCAACCCATGCTTCAACAACCCGCCCACCGCCATCAACATGAGGCTTACGGTGCAGTTGCCGCCAATATAGTCTTTGGTGCCTTTGCGCAAAGCCATGTCAATAACGTTGCGGTTGACTGGGTCCAACACAATAACAGCGTCGTCCTTCATACGCAGCGCTGAGGCCGCATCAATCCAATAGCCTTTCCAACCAGAGGCGCGTAGCCGAGGGTAAATTTCATTCGTGTAGTCCCCCCCCTGGCACGTCACCACCACCTCCATCTCCGAGAGCGCCGCTATGTCCGCAGCGTCTTTCAACGGCGGCGCCGCTACACCAACTTCCGGCGCTGCACCCCCCACATTCGAAGTGGTGAAAAATACCGGCTCCAACCCGGCAAAGTCCTTCTCTTCTCTCATTCGGGCCATCAGCACTGAGCCAACCATCCCTCGCCAACCTATAAATCCAACTCGCTTCATGGGTTCCTCTCCTGTCTTCGTCCCTCCCCCCAGCACTTAGCACTTCCACTTGCCGCCTACCATATTCTTCCGCCAATACACCCTCCACCTGTGTGGACTTGCCCAAACCCAAACAAACCCTGGCGGGGGGTGCCCAATGTAGTATACAGGGGGGCGTCAAAAATAACCACCAAAAACCGCGCCCTTAGGACTGAAAATGGCCCCAGGGGGAGGGGGAAGGAAAATTTTTGACTGGCCAGTCAAAAATACTTGGCAATTAATGACTCATCGGTTATTAACTCTGCGCTATGGCAAGACCTGCGGACCCCAAAGCGAGAAACTCCCTCATACATGCAGCGCGCGAGAAGTTTGTGCAACATGGCCTGAAAGGTGCGCGTATTGAGGACATTACCAAGGCTTGTGGGTTGTCGAAGGGGGCCTTCTATCTGCATTTTGAGTCCAAGGAGGCTTTGTTTGGGGAGGTACTCCAGGAGTTTGGGGAGAGGATGATGGAGTTGTTGTCCACGCACAAAGCGGGGCTAACGGAGTTTTTCAAAACAGAGGGCGTGCCCACCATCGCCGATGTACGCGAGCAAGCGTCGCGCTATCTCCGCTATATTGAGCTCAGCAAAAAATACAACCTGGCCATTTTGGAGCTCTGCTGGGAATACAGAGACGTCGTGCACATTGTAGTCAGAGGCGTACAAAACACCGCCTTTGAGGGGACGGCGTGGCTGATGCTTCAGCAAGCCATGGCGCACTTGGAGCACCAGGCGCGGGTATTTGCCGAGAAGGGAACTTTTCGAGGGGATATGACGGCAGGGCTGATGCCCGCCATGGTGGTGGGAACCTATTCCATGTTGTGTTTTCAGATGATTGACATGAAACAAAAGCCGGACTTTGCCGCCTTAGCGCATGGCATCAACCGGCTCCTATATGAAGGCTGCGTAGCTGCGGCCCAACAGCATCTATCACCGGCTGAATATGAGAAAGCTTTAAAGACACCCTTGCTCACTTCGACAGACAACTGTGGTTTGTGGGTGGAGAAAACAAAGAGGAGAAACTCGTGAGAAGCACTGAAAAGAAAGTGGTTTATAGTGCCTTAGGCTTGGTTGTCGCAGGGTTTATGGCAGGTTGTAATGAAATAAAGGCGGAGACAAACAAGACCTCTGCTGCGTCGGCCCCCCAGGCCCCTATTTCCACCGTTGTCCCACGGCATACCACCTCCTCTCCCTCGGATGTGGTAACAGGCACCCTCACGCCTGTCATGTCTTTGGACTTGGGGTTTGAGGTAGGGGGCAAGCTCAAAGCCATTCGTGCTCAAAAGGGGGCGAAGGTGAAGACGGGGCAGGTTTTGGGCCAGTTGGACCCGGAAATTGCCGATGCCCAAATAGCTCAGGCGCAGGCGGGTTTGGCGGCTGCTGAGGCAGCTTCGGGGCTGGCAGAAGAGATGGCCAAACGGAACACGGAGCTCAAAGCGGACGGCACCATTTCTGAAGTGGAGAATTTGTCTTCGCAGACGACCTCCAGGCAAGCTTCTGCTCAGGTGTTGATGGCCAAGGCACAGTTGTCGCAAGCGGTGGCAGCACGCAAACGCCACGACTTGCGTGCGCCGTTTGAGGCGACGGTTGTTAACGCGCCCACTCAAATAGGTGGAACCATTGCCCCGGGCATGCCTGTTTTTTCGCTGCAACAAGTGGACACTTTGGTTTTGAAAACCACCGTTTCCGAGGACGTGAGAGATGCCGTACACGTTGGGACAAAAGTGCGCGTAGACTCCGTAGGCTCGAATGCATCAACCCATGAAGCCGTTGTCACATTGGTGTTGCCTTCGGCGGACCCTGTGACGCGACGTATTCCCGTCGAAATTTCTGTTCCCAACAAGGATGCTCGGTTTTTGGCCAACAGTTTGGCCTCTGTCCGCCTGCCTTTGGGCAAAGCTGTGGAAGCTCAAATTATTCCTGCAACAGCGCTTGCCCGCATTGGTGGGGAGCATGTATTGGCCGTGGAGGAGGGAAAGGCCAAGCGGGTGGCTGTCAGCGTGGTGGCGACTTCCGGCGATGAAGTCACCATTATTGCTTCGGAGCCCATTTCAAAAGTGGTGAACCACCCAAGCCCCTCCATCAAAGATGGCACCTTTGTGCCGGAAAGCTGAAGTGCTTTAGGCCCTCACAGGAATTTCATCAATGACACTATCAGACCTATCCATCAAACGTCCGGTTTTTACCGTTATGATGAGCATGTCGCTCATTGTTTTGGGTGTGCTTGGACTTAGCCGTTTGGGAACCGACTTGTTTCCAGACCTTTCTATTCCCGTCGTAACGGTACAAACCATCTATCGCGGAGCGGGCCCTTCTGAGATTGAGACTCAGGTGATGAAGCCCATTGAAGATGCCATTGCCGGCATTTCGGGTGTGGATTCGCTTCACTCCTATTCGCGTGAAAATGCCGGCATTATTGTCGCGCAATTCGCTTTCAACAAAAACGTTGAAGAAGCTGTGCAAGACGTTCGGGACAAAGTTGCAAACATCGCCCACATTCTCCCCAGCGACATGGACCCTGCACGCGTAAGCCGTGTGGACTTGGGAGCCATCCCTGTCATCACCTATGCCCTTTCGTCCAATCTCAAATCCACGGCGTTGCGCGAGGCCATTCGAGACCAACTGGAGCCTGTGCTGGCGCAGTTGGAGGGGGTTGCAGAAATTCGGATTACGGGGGGAGACAAGCGTGAAATACGCGTGGATTTGGACTTGGAAAAAGTCAAACAGCTCCACATGTCCCCCATTCAGGTGGCGCAAATGATAGGTGCTGAAAACTTGGACTTGCCCGCAGGCCGTCTCTATTTGGGGCCGGAGGAGCTCACCGTTCGAAGTCTTGGCCAATTTTCCACTGTCGACGAAATTCGAAAGTTGCCCATAGCGAAGAGTCAAACCGGTGCACAGGTACGCCTTGAAGAAATTGCCGCCGTCACGGATGGAGCAGAAGACAAACGCACTTTTGCCAGGCTGGACGGAGAAGACACCATTCTTGTCGACGTGGTGAAACAGGCAGGCAGCAACACGGTTGCCGTCACCAAGTTGGTGAAAGAAAAAATGGGGTTGATGCCCAGGCTCATTGGAAATGACTTTCGGTCTGTTTTGGTGTTCGACCAGTCACGCCTCATAAAAGAGAATACGAATGAGGTTTGGATTGCCCTCTTTTTCGGAGGCGGCATGGCCATTCTGATTATTCTCATCTTCTTGTTGGACATTCGAGGCACCATCATTTCAGCTTTGGCTTTGCCAACCTCCGTCATCGGCACATTCTTTTTCATGTATACGCTGGGTTATTCCATCAACCAGATGACTTTGTTGGCGCTTAGCCTGGCCATTGGTTTGCTCATTGACGACGCGGTTGTGGTTCGCGAAGCCATTACACACCGCTTAGACAAAGGTGAGCACCCCATTGCAGCGGCTTCTCACGGCACCCATGACGTCATGCTGGCTGTCATGGCAACAACATTGTCGTTGGTTTCTGTGTTCATTCCTGTGGCATTCATGCCTGGGATGGTGGGGCAATTTTTCAAACAGTTTGGCGTCACCATCGCTGTGGCTGTTTTCATTTCACTTTTCATTTCATTCACCTTGGACCCATCGCTCTCTTCGCGCTTTGCGAAACAAAGAGACTTTCAAACGTCCAGAAAAGAAAACGCCGTCCTTCGGTTTTTGCGCTCTCTTTTCGAGCTCAATGAGAAGCTTTATAGCAAGGCCTTGCATTGGTCACTCAACCACAAGGCCATTACGGTTATGGCCGTGACGGCTTTCGTTTTTGCCTCGGGCTATGTTTCACTCAAAGGCTCCGGGTTTGAATTCATGCCCCAGCAAGACAACGGCCAAGTGGGCATAGACTTGAAATTGCCGGCCAGCGCCAGTTTGGAAGAAACGGGCAAACGTGTTGCCGAGGTGGAGGCGCTGCTTGCGAACAGGGAAAAATATCCGGAAATTTTGAATGTCTATTCCATCATCGGCCAAAACTCCGACGTCAACCGCGCGCGCATTCGCGTCATTTTGACCGACAAACAATACCGCAAAAAAAGCAACACCGACTTCAAAGCGGAATTTAGAAACCTCCTTGTCCCCATATTGCCGGCAACGGAGGTTGCCTTTTTGGACCCTCCCCCTATTGAAGGTTTGGGTGGGGACTTTTTCCCCATTATGGTGCGTTTGATAGGTCCAGACCTGCAGAAGGTGGGAAAAATAGCCGAAGAGGTGTCTGCCTATATGGGAACCATTGGCGCGGCAGAAATCAGAATTGAGAGCAACCCTCCCAAGCCAGAGTTGCAACTTCGACCCAACCGCCAACAGCTCCAAGACATGAATGTCCCCGTTTCAAGTGTTGCCATGCAAATGCGCCTGGCCATGGATGGACAAATTGTGGGCAAACTGCGCCAAGGCAAAGAGGAGCCGGACATTGTCGTGCGCTTGATGGAGAAGGACCGCGCGACGCCTGAACAGGTTGAGCGCATCGACATTTTCACGCCCTATGGCGCTGTGCCCATTAAAAACCTGGCGGAAATCGAGCTCAATGATGGCCCCTCACTGATTGAACGGCATAACCGCGAGAGACAAATTGCCCTCAACGCAACCGTCCAACCCGGCGCCGCCCTCGGAGACATTGCCCAAAAACTACGGGAATATTTCCAGGAGCACCCTCTGCCACCTGGCTATAACGTTATTTATGACGGCCAGATGAAAACTTTGGATGAGCAAATGTCGGCATTTTCTGTGGCGCTGATATTGGCCATCCTCTTCATCTATATCGTTCTGGCTTCTCAGTTTGAAAGTTTCAAACACCCCTTCACCATTCTCTTGTCGGTGCCTCTGGCCATCGTTGGGGCACTCATTACCTTGTGGTTTTCCGGAAACTACGTTTCCATGGCGGCGATGATTGGTTTCATTTTGCTCATTGGTTTGGTGACGAAAAACGCCATTTTGTTGATTGACGGCGCTTTGCAAAACATGCGGGCCGGCGATGACATTTATACGAGCATGTTGAAGGCGGGGCCACGCAGGCTTCGTCCCATTTTGATGACTTCAGCGGCCATGGCCATTGGTATGGTGCCCACGGCTATTGGCCGAGGTTTGGGCTCCGAGTTCCGTTCCCCCATGGCTTTGTCGGTGATTGGCGGCGTCATTATGTCCACTTTCCTGACGTTGTTTGTGGTGCCCATTGCTTTCATTGTTTTTGAAGAAGTTGAGGCAAAGTTGCGCAAGTGGTTTGGTCTCAAACCACCCAGCCATGTGTTGGTTCTTTTGCCCAGCGAAGAGGAGGCTGCGAAACTCGCGTATGCCCAAACAACCATCATGCAAACACTGCAAAACCTCGAAGCTCCGTCAGAGCAAACGAAAAAAGAGGGGCAGCCGAAAGAAGAGAGGTCAATCGAACATGCATAGGCTATTTGTCTTGGCGTCCCTGGGAGTTTTGGGCGTACCCGCATTTGCACAAGAAGATGCGGCATTGCCCCAAACAGAATTGTCTCAAACAACAATGCTTCCAACACAAGCACCTCAACCACCCGCGCTGCAAACAACAGCGCCGCCATCCATGGCGGAAGATGTTTCCAAGCGGCCGGTTGGACTTGAAGAGGCTTTGCGTCTGGCGCTTGCCAACAATGCAAACATAAAAACGGCCAACTCAAAAGCGGATGCTGTTGCGGCACAAGCCAGCCGCGTCTGGGCGGCTGTGCTTCCTGATATCAAAGCCTCAGGCAGTTATGTCTATACCAATGTCCCTCAAGAGCTCGACATGAATCTATTTGTTGGATTCATCAGCCAGGTTTTTAATGTGCCTGCTCCAGCACCAGACCCCGCCCTCGTTTCAACCATTACTGACAAAAACTCCTTGTATGGCTCTTTGCAACTCACTCAAGTTTTGTTTACGCCGCAGATGTTTCTCATCAAAAACGCTGCTGCGGGGACAGAGGCTGCGCGCCTTGGCACCCGAGATGCTGTTGAGCAAATTTTGGGCGGTGTCGCCAAAACCTATTTGGCCATTGTCGGCATTTCCTCCATGGAGGAGGCGGCGAGGGATGCGGAGGCGGTGGCCTTGAGAAGGGAGAGGGACGCGAGGGCGAGAATTCGCGTCGGCAAAGCCGTCGAAACCGAATTGCTTCGTGCCTTAACGGACACAGCCCAAGCCCGCAGCCAACTGGCTCAACTGGAGGGCCAACGCGAGGCTTTGTTGGCTCTCCTGGAGTCCATGACAGGCGAGCCCATTCGTCCGGCTCCAACGGAAGACGCGGTTTTCATGAATTTTGGAGAGGCCAAAGACGAAGCGGATTCTCCCTGGGAAGCCAGCTTTGGCATTTCGGCTGCCGAAAAAAACTTCGAAGTCATGAAGCGTTTTTCCAAAACGGACTCCGTGACGTGGCTGCCGACTTTGGCGGCGAGCGCACGAGGACTCTATAACTCCAACACCGGCTTCACCGGGAAGCATTTCACTTTCGACTTAACGTTGGGGCTCAGCTGGCACCTCTATGACCAAGGCGTACGCGAAGCGACCACACGTGAAAACCGTGCCAACCTGGTTGCCGCGAGGGCTCAACTCAATGCCGCTCGTTCGGACACGCGGGCCAAGTGGATAAGTGCGAAGAAGACGCTTGAGTCCGCACGCATGGCTGCGCTACAGGCACAAACCCAGGCTGAAATGGCCACCCGCGTACAACAACAAGTGGAGTCTCTGTTTAAGGCGGGCATGGCCACTTCGCTTGAATTGTCCACGGCGGACAACGGCCGGTTTTTTGCGGCAAGCAATGCAGCCCAAGCCCGTACGCAAATGGAAATTGCCAGGGTAGAGTTGGCGGCGGTTGAAAACCGCATAGGGAACACCCTAGGGGTTGCTTCTCCGTGACGAATTTCAGACCGGTTTCACTTTGACATTTTCTCTTCGTTGGACTCGTTTTTGCTCAGGCCGAATAGCAGGGGAACAGCCACTTGAGTGCACTCCCCGCCTCCTCCCTTCCGTCAGCAAGCTCCAGTGGAGCTTGCTCTTCGCAAAAACCTCGTCCGCGTCGAGCTCATGCCAAATTGAAACCGGTCTGGAAGTAAAAGCGGTCTAAAGGGCGGTGAGGCAGCACTTCAAACCTCTTTCGCCCACACATGCACGACAGGCCGCCCATTGTGGCGGCCTGTTGGCGTTGAAGGGGGAAGGCAGAGGGCTATCCGCTGAGAGCCTGTGCGCCCGAAACAATTTCAACCAACTCCCTCGTAATGGCTGCTTGTCGCGTACGGTTATAGAAGAGGGAGAGTTTGTCGAGCATTTCGCCTGCGTTGTTGGTTGCGCTTTCCATGGCTGTCATGCGGGCGCCATGCTCCGAGGCAATGCTTTCAAGCAAGGCGTGGTAGAGGCGCACAGCCAAAGCCCGTGGAACCAAGTGGTTCAACACCTCTTGGCACGAAGGCTCATAGAGAGGCTCCATGGTGCCGCTGTCGTTGGCGTCCACGGTGGGCATTTCAAAAGGCAGCAGTTGCGTCATTCGGACTTTCTGACTGATGGCAGAAATAAACTCATTAAAGCAGACGAAGACAGCGTCGACTTCTTTGGCCAGAAACTGCCGGCTAACCTCTTCGCAAATTTCGGCAACAGCGGCATGGCTGACTTGGGACATCAGCCCGGGGTAGTCCTTGCAAATGGGTGTCCCGCGGTTTCTAAAAAACTCGTTTCCTTTGCGGCCCATGGTGAAGAGGAGCACTTCTTGTTGCTCACTGTGCTCTTTCAAAAAGCGCAGGACGCGGCGGGAAATGCTGTGGTTAAACCCGCCAGCCAAACCTCTGTCTGAAGTGACGACAAAAACGGCAATGCGTTTTTTCTCAGGCCTGGACTCCAGCAGGGGGTGTTGAAAGTCCTGTACTCCCGAGCGTCCCAAAATACCGGCAACCATGTTGTCCAGCGTACGCGCATAGGGGCGCGCAGCAACGGCAGCGTCTTGCGCCCTGCGCAGTTTTGCTGCGGCCACCATTTTCATGGCTTTGGTGATTTGTCGGGTATTTTTGACAGAGCGGATACGTTTTCGAATGTCGCGAAGAGAGGCCATAACTGTGGGCAACCTAGCGATGAAGCGGGCACACGTCAACCTTGGCACGTCGAATTGTGCTGAATTACAGGCATTTTTTATTGGGCGGAAAAAAATGTTTTGAGGATGAAATAAATATGAGACTGCTTCGTCAACTAAACTATGAAAACACACATTTCTTTATCTTTGGCAGCTTTTCTGGCCCTCGTCTTCCTCATTCCTTTGGACGCTCTCGCCAACCCTCCCCACCATGGACCTCCTCCTCACGGCCATCACCATCCCCCTCCTCCTCCTCCCAAAACCCGCTTGGAGAAACGCTGTAGCAAGGGGTATTATGAGCAGGTATGGGTGGAACCCAGCTGTGAGATGGTTCGTCACAAAAGGGTTTGCCGTGCTGGCTACAACAAGCGCGTTTGGAGGCCCGGCCATTGCGAAATGGTTGAAGTCCCCGTGCGACACCGCAGGTGAGTTTCTCCAGTGGAGGGCGCGGAGGGACGTCCTGGAGTGGCAGAGAGGAAGGCCAGCGGGTTTTTCAGAAAAAGAGCTGAAAAAAGGGGTTGGGCGTATAGAAAAATAAGTACTGCATGTTGGATGCGTACTTTCAGAAAAGCTTGTGGCCGCATGAAAACGCCTTTGGGGGTTTTCATGCGGTGTGAGGGGGGGGAAAGTTTCTAAGCTTTTAGTTTATATGTTGTTCCTGGCATCTCAGGTGTTTCAACAAGGGGGGCATGGAGCGGGGGGACGAAAGAAACTGCCCACACCAATGTACGTTTTACAGACAGGCCGTGAGCTTTTCTTGACAGTTTTTTCTCAGAGGGCATAGAGTCTGTCGCAGGTTTGTAGGACATCCTCGAAAGGTTGTTTTGGCCTCAAGGGGTTTTTGACTGACGTTTTCAATGAGTATTTTTTAGCAATTTTTTAAGCATTTTTTGGGAGGCATCGCTGCAATGAATTTGGCGAATATTGGGCTGGTTTTCGCTGTAGAAGTAGCCGGTGGTTCCAGGAGCCTTTTGGAGGAGATTTCTTGGCGCATCAAGGGGGGAGGCGGTGACCTCATCCCCATTTTTGCCTGTATGATAGTGGTGATTTTCATCATGGTGGAGCGAACCATCGCCCTCTATGGTCGCTATAACATCAGCAAGAATGCTTTCTTGCGAGGGTTGCGCAAGCACCTTTATGCAGGGGACTTGGACAAAGCCATTCACTATGTGACAGGCCAGAAAGCAACGCCGTTGACATCGGTCGTCAAAGCGGGACTGTTGAATGTTCCGCGTGGCGAAGAGGATGTGCAGGCTGCGTTGGACGAGGCGGCTTTGCGCGAAATTCCCAAAGTAGAAGCTCGCAGCGGTTATTTGGCGATGCTTGGGAACGCGGCAATGTTGCTGGGTCTGCTTGGAACAGTGAGCGGCCTCATTGGTGCTTTCGCTGCGGTGGGAACGGCTTCTGCCCAGGAGCGAGCAACTTTGTTGGCAACAGAAATTTCTAAAGCCATGAATTGCACTTATTTTGGATTGCTCGTGGCCATTCCTTCTCTCATCCTGTTTTCTATCTTCATGGGTAGAACGCAGGCGATGATTAACGATATCAACGAGACCTCCGTGGCCGTGTTGAATCTCGTTGTCAACAACAAAGAGAAATTTAAGAACACCAACATTCAAAGTTATTCTGACGACTAGTCAATTCGAGCAACAGCTCGGGAGCTCCTATGGCAACCGGTGGATTGGATTCGGGATTTGGTGTTCGCGGACGCAAACGCAAGCCGTTGGATACCACCATTAACCTCGTCCCCTTCATTGACTTGATGGCCATTACCATCTCGTTTTTGATTATGACGGCAGTGTGGACGCAAATTGGCCGTTTGCAAGTGGCACAAATGAGTGCGGATTCGGATGGCTCTCTGGGGCCACAGGACATGCAAAAGACGCCTGTGAGCATGCTGATTACGAGGGAGGAGGCACGCATTACGGTGGGCATCAACGAACGCACCGTCATTCCGTTGACACGTGACAAAAACGGCTTTCTCGTGACAGAGGACTTCAAGCGTGCCTTTGACGAAATAAGCCGCGAGTTGCCAGAGCAGAATGACTTAACATTGGTGCCAGAGGATGCTGTGAAATATTCTGACCTGGTTCGGATTGTGGATGCTGCCGTAGGTGCCAAACTTACGGCGGTTTCGATTTCCCCTGCTTCCATTTGAGGAGAACGATGCCTATTCAAATTCCAGGAAAGCGCTTTGGAAAACGGCTTGCCCACTCCCGCGTGTTTGGCAAGTCCAACATGCAGACGAGCAGGCCTTCTAATGTGGAGCTTTTTTTGACGCCTCTTGTCGACATGTTCGTCATTGTCGTCTTGTTTTTGATGGCGAATTTTTCTGCAACCGGCGAAGTGCTGTCCATGCGGCCTGACATTCGCTTACCTGAAGCCGCCAACCCATTGGAAATGCAGAATTTGGATGTGCCCGCCGTCATTATTTCTCGAACCGACATTGTGTTTGAAACCAAAGTGGTTGCAAACACTGAGGATTTGGAGAAAGCCGAGGAGTTGAGCGTCCCTCTCCTCAAACAGGAGTTGGAGAACCAACTCAAAGCACTTGAGGCACGTATGGGTGTAGAAGCCGGAGAAGGGTTTAGGGACATTAACCTCCAAGCGGACCAGGACATTCCCTTTTCCGTCATTAAGCGCGTCATGTATACTTGCGCGGCAGCCGGTTATTATAACATTAACTTTGCTGTCCTCTCCGAGGACGAGTCCAAAGCCAGAGCCCCTGAAATTTCTCTCTAAGGGCTTATTCATACAGAGGGGCATTGGCGAGCGGTTTGCGCTCGTCAAAGCCCTTTGGCTTTTGGGGAGGACATTGGCGGTGGCCTTTGGGCTAAGGGCCATGCTAGAGAGCAAAACCTATGTGGACTTGGGTTGTTTCGGCGTTTGAGCAAGTGGTACAGTGGCTGAGGGAGCCGGGGGAGTTGATTGCATGGGGCGGCTACCCGGGGCTGGCTTTGGTTATTTTTGCAGAAACAGGGGCCTTGGTGTTTTTCCTGCCGGGGGACTCTCTGCTGGTGACGGCGGGACTCTATGCCGCCAAAGGGGACTTGAGTATTTGGGTGCTCAACTTTTTGCTGGCCCCCATGGCCATATTGGGGGACGCCATCAGCTATTCCATAGGGCTGCGCGGTGGGTCCAAACTCTTCCAAAACCCCAACGCGCGCTTTTTGAAGCCGCGCTATTTGGAAGCGGCCCACGCCTTCTATGAGAAGCACGGCGGCAAAGCCATTGTGTTGGCGCGCTTTATGCCTCTGGTACGCACTTTTGTGCCCGTCGTTGCCGGTATGGCCAAAATGCCCTATAGGCGCTTTGCCACCTATAACATAATGGGCGGCATTGGGTGGATTGCTTCCATGACGCTGCTGGGGTTTTTCCTGGGGAATGCCGTCCCCAGCATTGACAAGCACATTGAAAAGCTCATTGTTCTGGTGGTGTTTGTTTCCATTAGCCCGGGCCTGTGGGCCGCCCTCAAACAATGGCTTAACAAAAGACGCACCTCCTGACCGCTCCCTCAGGCCGGTTCCACTTCGGCATGAGCTCGACGCGGACGAGGCGCGCGCTTGAGTGCGTGTTTGGCAGGTTTTTGGGGGGCCTACGGCCCGGGCCCTTTTTGGAAACATTTCTTTTCGCCCTTCGGGCGGGGTTATTTAACTGAGAATGTTTTTATGGGCCTGCGGCCCGCGCTTTTTTTGAAATGTTTCTTTTCGCCCTTCGGGCGTTGTTCTCTTTGGGCCTGCGGCCCGGGCTTTTTCGCCCTCCGGGCATTTTGCCTCCGGCGGGGAACTTTTTGCTCGCCCAAAAAGTTCCTCAA
>WQTM01000190.1 GCA_009786315.1 Pseudomonadota bacterium
TGGAGGGGGCATTGGAGGCGTTATTGGCGGGTGGGGGGCAGGTGGACTCGAGGATGAAGTTGTCGTGTAGGCTTTTTCGTGAAGGGGGGTGTGTTTTTGCGGATGAGGCGTTGAATGATGTTGTGGTGAACAAGGGGGTATTAGCGCGGATGGTAGACCACGAAGCGTGGATAGAGGGGGAGTTGGTAGCCGTCTACAAGTCCGACGGTATTATTTGCTCCACGCCGACGGGCTCAACGGCCTATTGTTTAGCGGCTGGGGGTCCGATTGTCCACCCTGCCGTGGATTGCCTTATTTTGACGCCGATTTGTCCGCATGCCCTGACACAGCGCCCCATTGTTGTTCCCTCGAGCCAGAAAATACGAATTGTACTCAAGCGGGAGGTGAATGACGTTTTTTTGACAATAGACGGGACGGGGGGGATTCCGTTGAAGAGTGGGGATTGGATAGAGATTGAGGAGGCGGAGAACCGGGTTTTACTCGTACGCAGTCCCTCATTGAGTTATTTTGGCGTATTGCGCAAGAAGTTGCACTGGGGAGAGAGGTGAGGAGGGGGATGAAACTTCTGGCTGTTGGGCGATGAAGTTGTTAGGAAGGGGGCTTCGTCCGCGCTCTTCCATGAGAATTCCAGAAACAGATGATGGCAGTTGGCTAAAGCCCCTCAAGGCTGAAGTTCAACCCACCGTTTTCCAAAAGGGCCGCACCTATGCCCAAACGCGTCGGGTGTTATTGAGTGGGGTTGAAGACGCGCACGTTATAGGCCAAGTAACCGGCTCCCAAGGGCAACGCTATGAGGTACAGGTGGGGCCCGACGCTGGAGGCATAAACTCCAACTGTAGCTGTGCGGGGTGGGAGAAGAAGGGTCCCCACTGCAAGCACGTTGTGGGGTTGGCGCTTGTCTACCTTGCGAAGTTACGTGCGAACCAGAACCAGTCCAAGGCGGACAGTGTTGCTTCGCAGCCGGTGTTGGTGCAAATGGAGCAATGGTCCGGCTTTTCAGCCATTCCGGAGCTTGAATTTTTCTACCGTTTGAGTGTCTCTTCCGTGAAGGGGCAGACCCGCCGTTGGACGGTGGACATACGTCGTTTGGATGCGCCGGGGAAGGGGGGTGTGCACGTGGCGAGGCAGTTGGAGGCGAGGCTACGTATTTCTCCTGTGGATGAGAGGATATTTCAGGAGTTGGTGAAGCGGGAGACGCGTTTTGACGGCCGTATTTTTTTAAGTGACGAAGAGGTGGCCGGTTTATTTCCTTTGTTGAAGGAGCGGCGTGTTATTTACAGGGGGACGCCGCTGGTTTTTTCAAAGGAGCCTTTGGCGTTTTTGTTTTGTTTGGCACAGAAGGAAGAGGCGCTTGTTGCGGAGTTTCAGCTAAGGCACGAGGGAGGGGAGGTGGTGGGACTCAAGGAAGTTATTCTCATTCCGGGCCTACAGAGTTGGGTTTTGAGTGGGCAGACGCTCCATTACCTGGAGAGTGATTTTTCTCCGCGGCATTTACGCAAGTGGTTTGCAGAGCCGAGCAAGTTTTTTGCGTTGTCTCATTTGGACAGTCTGCTTTCCTACCTTTCTTCGGTGTTGCCTCGCTACCGTTTGGGGTTTCGCGCGGAGGGTTTGAGGGTGGAGGAGGGGTTGGAGCCTTTTTTTATTGTGACATTGGAGGGGAGCATAGAGCAAGTCCACGCCAAGTTGGTGGCCAAATATGGCGAGCGGGTTTTGGTTCCCGTGGTGCCTGTTTCGACGGATGTGGGCTATGTGTTACAAGAGCATGCGGGGCAACGTTGGTTGGTGCTTCGCTCCAACAGCCGGGAGCGAGAGGCTATGGCGCAGTTGTTTTCGGCGGGGTTTAGCTACAATGCGACGAGCCAATGTTTTGAGTTGACGGGGGATGCGGCCATTGAGTTTTGGGCTTCAGGGAAGACGGGGTTTCCCTTGGAATGGGAAGTGTTGCTTGCGCAGAAGCCCCAAGTACGTGTGCGCTCTTTTTTGAAGCCCAAAATTCACATAGGGATGGCCAACTTTGACTGGTTTGAGTTGAAGGCGGAGTTTTTGGCTGATGAGCAACGGGCGGAGCCGTCCATATTGCGGGCGTGGTTGGCCTCCAACCGGCGTTATATTCCTCTGGTGGATGGGAGTTTTGCGCAGCTGAATGCAGACGAGTTGGGAAAAGTAGTAGGGGCATTGGACGAGGCGGGGCTTTCTTTAGAGCAGCCCAAGGCGATGATACCTCTCTCTCAAGCGCCCACTTTGGATTTAATTTCAAACATGGCCAGTGTGGAGATGGATTTAGGGGCGAAGAAGGCCATAGACCGCTTGAGGGAGATAGACGCCATACCCACCATTTCCTCCCCTGAAGGGTTGGCGGCTGTTTTGCGTGGATACCAGACGGACGGACTTTCTTGGCTTTGGTTTTTATACCAGATGAAGTTGTCAGGAGTCCTTGCGGATGACATGGGTTTGGGCAAGACAGTCCAAAGTTTGGCCTTGTTGTTGAAGGTGAAGCAGGAGGAGGGAACCAAGCCTTCTTTGGTGGTTGCGCCCACGAGTGTTTTGGCCAACTGGGAGCGTGAGATTGAGCGGTTTGCTCCCTCGTTGAGTTGCATTATTTGGCATGGGCAAGACAGAAAAGAGCAGCGCTCCAGCCTGGAAGCTGCGGATGTGGTGTTGACTTCATATGCGTTGATTCGCCGCGATTTGGAAGAACTCAGAAAAATTCCATTCCGTTTTGTCATTTTGGATGAGGCGCAAAACATTAAGAATGCGGACTCAGCGACGGCCCAGGCATGCAAGATGATGAAGGCCGATGCCCGAGTTGCGTTGACAGGGACGCCTCTGGAAAACCGTTTGAAGGAGTTGTGGAGCATTTTTGATTTTTTGATGCCGCATTTTTTGGGCAACGAAGAGTCCTTTTTGAACCGGTTTGAGCGGCCCATTGCGATGCAAAATGACAGGAGCATTGCGGAGCATTTGAAGCAACGCATTCGTCCTTTTGTCCTGCGCCGTCTCAAAACAGAAGTGGCCAAGGACTTACCGCCAAAGACAGAAACCATTGCTTGGTGCGAGATGGAGGCGGAGCAGGCGGCCCTTTACCGTGAGGTTTTGGAAGAGAGCCGCAGGAGGGTTTTTGAAACCATTGAGAAGCAGGGGTTTGGCCGCTCACGTGTTTCCATTTTGGCTGCACTCATGCGGCTTCGTCAGGTGTGTTGTGATCCGCGTTTGCTGAAGGTTCCCGGAATAACAAGTTTTCCGCCCTCTGCAAAGTTTGAGCGGTTTTGGCAGTTGGTGGACGAGTTGGTGCATGAGGGCCACCGTGCTTTGGTGTTCAGCCAGTTTACGGAAATGTTGCAGCTTTTGGTACGCGGTGTTGAGGAGAAGCAATATAGCTACCTCTATTTGGACGGGAGAACCAAGGACAGGATGGCGCGTGTGGATGCTTTCAATGAGCCCAGCGGGCCCCCGTTGTTTTTCATCAGCCTCAAGGCGGGAGGCTCCGGCCTCAACCTGACGGCGGCGGACTACGTCATCCACTATGATCCCTGGTGGAACCCCGCCGTAGAAGACCAAGCCACAGACAGGGCCCACCGCATAGGGCAGACGCGAACAGTATTCAGCTACAAACTCATAACAAAGGGGACGGTGGAGGAGAAGATTCTCGCACTGCAACAGCGCAAGAGGGAGCTTGTCCAAGGCATACTGGGAGGGGAGGCGGAGTTAGGAAAGAGTTTCACGGAGCAGGATGTGGAGGATTTGTTTGGTGGTGGCTCATTTTGAAGATGGATTGAGTCCAGGAGAGAGAGGATGCTCCGCCTACTGAAGCTAAGCCAATTTATAGTTGCCAAGGAGTTGGAGTTGAGTTTGGGGCCGGGCCTGACAATATTGACAGGGGAGACGGGGGCAGGGAAGAGCATTATTTTGGATGCATTAAACGTATTATGCGGGAGGAGGGCGGAAGCAGGATGGATAAGGCAGGGGGCGAAGGAGGCGGTGGTGGAGGGCATATTTTGTTGCACCCAGCCGTTGAAGCAGCGTCTTTTGGAGTTTGGGTTTTCGGTGGAGGGGGACGAGCTGTTGATACAGAGGAGCATTCACCGGGACGGGCGCGGCAAAATATACATGAACGGGGCATTGGCCACCGTAGGCATGCTTTCCAAGTTGATGCATGGGTTTGTGGACATTGCGGGGCAGCGGGAGTTTATGGACTTGTTGGAGTCCTCTGCGCAGCGCAAGTTTATAGACGCGTTTGGGAAGCTACGCGAGGAGGGGGGAGTGTGGAGAGCCTTTCGCGAGGCGATGGCGCATTTGAAGGGGTGTGGAGAGCAGCAGGAGGCGTTTGGGAAGACGGGGGAAGAGCTTGAGAAGCGGAGGCGTTTTTTAGAATTTCAGCTTTCAGAGATTTCTGAAATAGCGCCCAGGAGGGGTGAGCAGGAGGTGTTGGAGGCGCAGAAGAAGAAGTTACGAGGGGCGGAGAAGTTGAGGTGGGCGTTGGGGAATGCGGAGGGTTTGCTTTCCGGGGAGGGGGGCATAGGGGCATTGCTTGGGAGGTTGCAGGCCCTATTGGACGAGGCGCGGAAGTTGGATGATGTTGCGTTGGAGTGGAAGGCGATGGTGAAGGAGAGTGACAGCATATTGGGGGAGTTAGGGCGGATGCTTTCGAAATATGTTGAGGACATAGACGCTGATCCGCACCGACTCTCTGAGACAGAGGAGCGTCTGGACATTTTGCAACGCCTTTCTCGGAAACACGGTGGCAGTTTGGAGAAGGTTTTGGAGCGCTATGAAGAGCTCCAACGCGAGTGGGAGGAGTTGGGGGGGCATGTTTCCCGGGTGGAGCAATTTGCCCGAGAATACGAGCAGGCGCATGTTGAGAGCATGCGGTTAGCGAAGGTTTTGTCGTTGGCGCGTCGTAGGGCAGCGGACGAGATAGAGGGGGCCCTCCAGGAGGATTTGGCGCAGCTGAACTTAGCAACGGCGCAGTTTCATATTGAGTTAACGCCGGCAGAGTTAGGAGAGGAGGGGGCAGACGACATAGAGTTTTTGTTTTCGGCGCATGCTCAGGAGCCGATGAAGGCTTTGTCGAAGGTAGCCTCTGGTGGGGAGCTATCGAGGCTTGCGTTGGCATTACGGGCGGCGCGGATGGGTTTTGACGAGTGTTTTTGTTGTATATTTGACGAGGCGGACTCCGGTGTAGGCGGGAGGGAGGCCGATGCCGTAGGGCAGATGATTTGGAAGATGGGGGAAGGCAAGCAGGTTTTGTGTGTGACACACACGGCGCAGGTTGCGGCCTATGCGGATGTGCATTGGAAAGTGGAGAAGGAGGAGGTGGGTGGCCAAGGTTTCACGAAGATTCGGTTATTGCAGACTCAGGGGGAGAGGACGCAGGAGATTGCGCGGATGATTTCGGGGACGAGCATAACGCCTGAGGGATTGGGGGCGGCGAAGTCCCTACTTCGCGAGGCGAAAAAACGAGCGAAGGAAAGGTTTCATGCCATCTAAAATGATTCTCATTCAGTTGAGTTTGGGCTAATGAGACTTGTCGGAGGTATTTTGGAGAGGTTTTCTGTTTTCTGGGTTAGGCTGGACCTTGCCGTGTTGGTGCGAGTATGAAGCTTATGTCAGTTGGGCTCTCAGATCAGGGTCGAAAGAGGGGCCTCAACGAAGACAGTCTGGTATTGGACCCAGGCTTGCAGTTGTTTGTCGTAGCTGATGGTATGGGTGGGCATGCAGGAGGCGCCAAAGCCTCTGAGATGGCGGTGAAAGTCATCGACGAAGAGATGAGGGCGCTTTGGGCCTCACCGGCCTCTCCTTTTTCCTCGCAGGCGGCGATGAAGGACTCGCCCTTTGCATACTATTTGCAGGCAGCCGTTGAGCGGGCCTGCTCGAAGATTTTTAACAAAGCGCAGCAGGATTCGCAATTCAACGGGATGGGGACGACGGTGATTGCTTTGTTGTTCCACGGGGACTATGCGGTTGTCGCGCACGTAGGGGACAGTCGTGCCTATATCATCCGTGAGGGAGCCATCAACCAGATTGGAGAGGACCATTCTCTCGTCAACGAGCAAGTGAAGGCGGGGATGATTACGCCTGAAGAAGCGAAGCGTTCCAACTACAGGAACATTATTACGCGCTCTGTGGGTTTTGAGGAGGAGGTGGCAGTAGACATGATGGGGGTGTCGACGGAGGTGGAGGATGTTTTTATTTTATGCTCTGACGGGTTGACCAATGCGGTTGAGGACGCGGAGATGTTGGGGATAGTGGTGAGCACTTCGTCTCTTGAAGAAATACCAAGAAAAATGATTGCTTTGGCAAATGAGCGAGGTGGAGAGGACAACATTACGGTTGTAATTGTGAAGAGGGTCAGCTAAAAAAGCTAAAAGGGCCGGAGCGTATAGAGGGGGCGGGGAGGCAAGTTTTTTAGGTAAGCATAGATGAACATACGAGTTGCGAAGGTTGTTTTAGATTTTAATGAGCGACACGAGCGACGACGTGGTTTCGGGAAGATGCGGTTTTCTTGGCCTTTCTGGTTGGTAGGGGGCATAGGGTTGCTCGGGGGTTTCTTTGTTTTTCAGCATACGGCCTTGCAAAAGGAGCAGGCCCAGGGGCATGCGTTGCGTGCGCAATACATACAACTTGAGTCAGAGATGTTGGTTGTGCGTCGGCAGTTT
This sequence comes from Pseudomonadota bacterium, assembly GCA_009786315.1. GTDB lineage: Bacteria > Myxococcota > Myxococcia > Myxococcales > Myxococcaceae > WRKR01. The sequence continues at coordinate 6,657 of WQTM01000190.1, forward strand.
GAGCAAGCGCAGAAGACATTGGCTCGTGTTGATGCATTGACACAGAGACTCAACGGCAATTTGCTGAATGAGGACAGTGACAGGCGTTTGGCGTTGGGCCCGACGGATTGGCCTGAGCGCAACGTTATAGATTTTTCCTCCACGGCATTTGAGCAAATGAAGCCTGCTGACTTAAAGGAGCAGTTGGAGGCATTCCAGGTGGCGGTAGAGTCCCGGGAGACGAGCCTTGAGCGCCTATATAGCAATTGGTTGGAACGACGTCTTCGTTGGGCCTCAACGCCTTCCATTTGGCCCGTACGTGGTTGGGTGACTTCCCGGTTTGGGGGCAGGACGGACCCTCTGACGGGGCGTGCCTCAACGCACATGGGGTTGGACATTGCGGGGCCGCATGGGAAGGACATTGTTTCGACGGCGGACGGGACAGTGGTATTTGCAGGCATGGAGGGCGCCTATGGGAAGGTGGTGGTGGTGGACCACGGTTATGGGATGAAGTCCCGCTATGCGCATTTGGCCTCCATTGTTGTGAGTGCAGGGGATGTTGTCAAGCGAGGGGACGTTATAGGGCAACTGGGGAACACAGGCCGCTCAACAGGCTCCCACTTGCACTATGAGATACGCCTCAACGGTGTTCCTCAAAACCCCCGCAACTACATTTTGGACTGACCGGTTTCAATTTGACATGAGGTCGAGGCGGACGAGGCTTTTGCGAAGGGAGTGCACTTGAGTGCATGACCTGAGCAAAAACGAGTCCAACGAAGAAGTCATGTCAAATTGAAACCGGCCTGGAGAATTAAAAGCGGTCTGGAGGTTCTTTTTTCTTTTGGTGAAGGAGCACCCTATGAGAATGGTGGATGTGGGGGCCAAGGACAAGACAGAGCGCACGGCCATTGCGGAGTGTTGGTTGCGCATGTCCCCGGAGGCTTTGTCCAGAGTCCGAGAAAGCCGTGTAGAGAAAGGCGATGTTTTTGCAGCGGCGAAGCTGGCCGCCATTATGGCCGCCAAGCAGACGCCGAGCCTTTTGCCGTTATGCCACCCGTTGGGGCTGACTTCGGTTGAGTTGGAGGTTGAGGCAGGGGAGGGTGGCATGCATTTTGTTGCGAGGGTGAAGACGTGTGAGCGTACGGGGGTGGAGATGGAGGCGTTGACGGCGGTTTCCATAGCGGCGTTAACAGCCTGGGACATGTTGAAGTCCACGGACAAGGGCATGTGCATGGAGGGTTTGCGTTTGTTGGAGAAGAGTGGTGGCCGCTCCGGCCACTGGAAAAACCCGGCTGTTTTTAGGCCTTAGGTGGTGGGCATAAGCCCCGAAAGCCTGCCTAAGTGCAAGGTAGCGATGGCCAGGGCATTTTGAATGGAGCCTTTTTGGACGAGGTGGCCAAGTGCCGAGGCGGGATAGGTTTCGAGCATGACTTCTTCCAGCGGGTCGGGCTTGCCGTTGTGTATATATTGGCAGTCCAAAGCGAGGTAGCAGTGCAGGTGGTTGTTTTGCACGGCGGGGTTGGGGTGGATTTTTCCAAGAGCCAACATGCGGGTTGCTTTGTAGCCGGTTTCTTCGAGCAACTCTCGGTGTGCGGCCTCTTGGGGTGTTTCGCCCGCGTCTATGGTACCGCCTGGGACTTCAAGCGTGGGAGCCCAAACGCCGAAGCGGAATTGGCGCACCAACAAGCACAGGCCCTCGGGGCTGAAGGCCAAGACATTTACCCAGTCCGGAGCTTCAATGGTGGTAACCGTCATATGTGTTGGAGGAGAAGAGGGAGAGAAGTCCGGTGGTTGTGTTTGGACTTCCTGGCGTTGCAGGGTGAAAACCCCCATACGAAACGAAGTGGCTTCGCCAATGCGTTGCCATGTCCTGCGCAACAGGGTTGGCCGAGGTGGGGGCTTGGACGGTTTATTCACAGATGGAAGAGTTTGCCAGAGAAGGCAAGCAAAGAGGAATTTATATGCAACAAAAAACCGATGAAGAGAAAAAGGAGAATATGTTTTGGGAATGATACGCTTAACTTCAAAGTTAAACTTAAATTTGAGGTTGGAAAGACAAGCCCTCAACGAAGATGCTGGCTCTCACCTACGGAATCCAATGTTTTCGAAGTTTAAGAGACCATTCTTTTTTGGAAGTTAGCAGCATTATTCCCTATTTTTTTGCCCTTTGGGTGAAGGCAGAGCCCCCTCCTCCAAGGGAAGAAGGCGGAGGGGGTGTTTGGGTGCATGCCGAGTACGAACTCGCTTGGGCGTTCACCAACCGTTCAACCCCAATTGATTTAAATTTGTGTTCAGTTGGTTTATTTCTTTGTTAAGCCCATTCAAATTTTCGTTGGCTTGTTGCATGTCTTTTTGAAATTGAATGAGTTCCGCCTGGGTTTTCGGCGGGGTTTTCGCCCATTGGGAGAGCGCGCGTGTGGATTCTTTCGTTTCAAGAAGACGGCCTTTCGTCTCACGGAAACTTTGAAGGACTTTTGCTGCCTTGCCCTGAATGCTCAAGTCGTTCTTAACTCCGAGTTTCTGCAAGTCCTTGGAAAATCGATTCCAATCGGATTCAAATTGATTCAAATTTTTTTCAAGCTGATTCAAATCGAACTCAAATTGGTCGATATCTGACTCAAATTGATTCGGGTTTTTGAGAATGGCTGTCGGGTTTTTTTGCCACTGCGCAAGAGAGGAAAAGCTTTTTTGAGCAGGGTAGAAACTTTTTTCCACATTGAGGAAGCTGTCTTTCGCTTTGAGAAAACTTGTAAATGGACCCTTATTGGTCCAACCCAGGCGAGTCCCCGCTTTGTCAAATGCCTCCAGACTGCCTATAAATCCATCTAAATCTTTGCGGGCAAGCGATTGTAGGTTTGCTTGTTTGGGTTGGAAAGTGCCCGTGATGACGTCCCCGATGGTTTTCAGAAACGGTTGTCCGGTTGTCTTCTGTGAGATGTTATCGGCATTTTTCATGACGTTGACTGTACTTTTCACAAAATTCACCACGGGTTTGACGGCATTGTTAATGGCCTTGCAAATCTGCGTGAGGGCATCGTCCTGCGTTGTCTGTTTTGTCTGTCCTTTTTTGCATGAACTTCCACCTCCACCCACCTTAACAGACGCTGGTGATTTTTGAGGCTGTGAACTTACCGCAGAAAGCTTAGCCCCCTCAAAAGCATCCACAGTGCTGGCCTTAGAAGTTATTGGTTTCGCAGTCGTATTGGCCGTTGCACTCGAGGCCAGACTTATAGCCCCTTTAATACTAGACAAAATTTTCATACCCTTCGCCCTACCCTTTTCAAAAAAGATATTAGAAATTCCAAACAAAAAACAGCCAACCATATTGTCTTCATTCAACCAATAAAGTTGCTAAAATTCGACAAATAAAATGGTTAGTACTGGTTGTCTGTTGTGTGCAAGGCTTCTGCTGCTTAACTTTAATGCCCATCCCCAATACGGGTATGGGCTTCTTTGTGGGCGTGGAGGGGCTCAGCGGAGTTTTGGCGGTGTCGCCATGCGTCACTGGGGTGCTCGACAGGCTCTCCTACCAAGAGGCGCTCTTTCGCATAAACGAAGGCATTGCGCTCCAACTCTGGCGAAACATGCGCGCAGGTGTCCATGCGCAAGGCGTCTTTGGGGCAAGCCTCGACGCACAGGCCGCAGACGACACAACGCAGGGTGTCGATGATGAAGACGGCGGGGTATTTCTCAATGACACGCGAAGCTGTGTTTGCATCGTCCGCAGCATATTCTCCCGCCTCAATATAAATACATTGAGAGGGGCAGGCGGTGGCGCACATATAGCAGGCCACGCAGCGTGGCTTGCCGTCTTCTCTGGGGACGAGGCGGTGTTTTCCGCGGTAGCCGGGGGGATAGGGGACGCGTTGCTCCGGGTATTCAACGGTAGCCATGAGGCTTTTGGTTTTGCGCTCCAACACCTCAGTGTTGTTGTCGCGCTCTGACCAGAGGTTGCGCAGGAAGTGCCGCGTCGTAATGGCCACACCTTTAACAAGCTCAGGGATATAGAGGCGCTCCCAAAAGTCATAGGTTTTTTTGGGAGTTTCAGAAGGGCTTTCGGAGTGGCTTTCAGAGTGGCTCATAGCGAAATGCTCTCAGTGTCAGGCAGGCATAAAAGAGGGGAGTTTAGTGGTGGCTTGGAAGCGCTTCGGTTTGTCCGATGGGTTTATGGAGGGAGGATTTAGGGGAGCTGGAGATGAGGATGAAGATGAGGAGGATTTCGAGGATACCCAGGGCCCCCAGGGTACGCATGGAGGTGTCCAGGAGGAGGAGGGCGCCTGTGACGAAAATATTGACGATGCCCAGTGGGATGAGGATTTTCCAGCCTAGTTTTTCGATTTGGTCATACCGGAAGCGCACATAAGTCCACCGGATATTTATTTGGATATAAGTGACCAGCAGCACCTTTACCCAAAAGACCATTCCCATGGTGGCCCCATAAACCAGGGGATAGGCTTTGAAGAAGGCGAGGTTGGCAAACCATTCGCCGCCGAAGGGCAGGTGGTAGCCGCCGAGGAAGAGGGTAGTGACGACGCCTGAGAAGACGATGATTTCGACGAACTCAGCCACCATGAACATGCCAAAGCGCATGCCTGAATATTCGACGAAGTAGCCGATGATTTCGGATTCGCATTCTGTCATGTCAAAAGGAGGCCTTTTGGTTTCAGCGAAAGCGGCTGCGAAGAAGAGCAAGAAGCCGATGGGCTGGATGAGTATACCCCAAGCGGGGATGCCAAAGTCAAAGCCGCTGACGTCTGCTTTCCACAGGTATTGGGCTTGTTGCTCCATAATACCGCTCGTACCGGCCAACTGGATGGAAGCGAAAGCCATCATCAACCCCACGGCAGAGAGGCCCAGGGCAATTTCATAGCTGATCATTTGTGAGGCAGCCCGAACGCCACCCATTAGAGAGAATTTGTTATTGGAAGCCCAGCCGGCCAATGCGGTACCGAAGACAGCCAGGGAGGCCAATGCGAAGAGGTAGAGGAGGCCGAAGCTTGGGTTAGCGACGACCATAGCGACTTCATGTCCGAAGATGGGGAGGGTGGGGCCGGCGGGGATGACGGCAAACAAGGTGAAGACGGGGGCGAAGCTGAGGATGGGGGCGATGACATAGAAGAAGCGGTTGGCCGCTGCTGGGATGAAGCTTTCCTTCGTCAGCATTTTAACGACGTCGGAGATGATGTGGGGGATGCCGGCCAGGCTACGGTTACGCAGGCCTGGCAGGTGAATGCGTGCGCGGTTAGGGCCGACGCGGTTTTGCATCAAAGCGCTCCATTTGCGCTCTGCCAGGGTGAGCAAGGTAGCGATAACCATGACAAAAACCAGCATAAGGACGACGAGGTTGCTCAAGGCGCTGGCGCCTTTATACCAGACGGACTCCAAATAGCCGCCCAGGGCATAAGCCAAGGCCATGCCTCCGAAGAGGCTTGCGAGGATGGTGACGAATGCCACGGTTATGCTAAGTCTTCTCATGGTAAAAATCCTTTTGCACTGGAGCAAGCAAACTGTCGGTAGGCGGGGGGGCGGCCGTCCGAGGCGGCGGGGAGGGGGAGGCCTGGGCGGCATTGTTTGGGGGCGGCCTGGCCCTCCCAGTCGAAGTTTGCGAATTCAGGAATTCTGGGGGCGATGGTGGAGAACACGTCTTTGGCTGAGCTCCAACCCATTTTGGCGCCCAACAAGTTAGCCAGGCGGATGACCCAAAGCCAATGAGGGGCGCAGTCTCCTTTGGGGGCGAAGGCCTGGCGGCAACGTTGGAGGGTACCTTCGTGTTGTGTCATACTGCATTCGGTTTCGAGGTGTGAGGTGACGGGCAGGAGGACATGGCATTCATTGGCCCATTCGCTGGAGTGTTGGGCCTGGACGATGGTGGGGACGGTTTTCAGCCGAGCAGCCATGACGATGTCGCTTTCGGGCATTTCTCCGCCGAGCACCCAAACGGCTTGGAATGCGGAGGGGGAGAAGGTGTTGAAGGGTTTGGTTTCAACGCCCAAGGCTTTGGCGACATATTCCAAGCCTTTGCGGTTGGGGTTTTTGTCTGCCAGCATGAGCAGGCTGTCTGCTGTTCCGTCGGGTCTTCCTGAGGTGAAGACGGTATTGACTTTGAGGACGTCTCGAGCGAAGGCCAGTGCTGCCATCAAGTCCTCATTTGAAGCTGTGGGAGAAGCGAGCACGCCGATGCTGCCTTGGGCTTTTTGCAAGAGGCTGGCGGCTTTGTTGAGGGCTTCGTCGACGGAGGCGGGTTTGCCTGAGGACATGGGGAGGAGGGCGCGGTTTTCGTCTACCCAGCGGTAACTTTTTCGGCCCACGTCACAGAGCCACGACTGGTTGATGGTTTCATTTTCTCTAGGGCGGAAGCGGAAGCAGTCCTGATTCATATAGTCAGCGAAGACATTGCAACCGCGGGAGCAGGCTGTGCAGATGCTGGGGGCAGTTGAGAGGAACCAGGCGCGAGCTTTGAAGCGAAAGTCACGGTTGAGCAGGGCGCCAACGGGGCAAAGCTCCACGAGGTTGCCTGAATAGTTGGAGTCGAGTTTTGCACCTGGGAAGACGTCGACGCGCTCATGGGAGCCGCGCCCGAAAATTCCCAGTTGAGGCTCCTTGGCCACTTCTTTCATGAAGCGTACGCAGCGCGTACAGAGAATGCAGCGTTCCTGGTCAATGAGCACGGTGGGGCCCAGCACTTTGCGTTTATTTTTTTGGACTTTAGGTCCCCGGAGGCGTGAAGGCTGATGGTGATAGCGCACATAATAGTCCTGTAATTTGCACTCACCGGCCTGGTCGCAGATGGGGCAGTCGACGGGGTGGTTGAGGAGGAGGAATTCCAAGACGGCGCGTTGTTGGGCCTTCACTTTGGGTGTATCGGTTTTAACGACTTGGCCTTCTGCGACGGTTGCCTGGCAAGCGGGCACCAATTTGGGGGCATTGGAGGTTTCCACCATGCACATACGGCAGTTGGCCGAGAGGGAGAGGCGTGGGTGGTAGCAATAGTGGGGGACTTCGGCGCCTGCTTTTTGGGTGGCGACAATGAGGCTGGTACCGGGTTTCACCACCACCTCTTTACCGTCCACACTGAGTGTTACCATACCTGGGTTTTTAGGTGGAGGTGGGGTTTGGGCG
>WQTM01000191.1 GCA_009786315.1 Pseudomonadota bacterium
GTTTGGTTTTTTGTTTTGAGTTAGCGATGCCGTTTTGGGCAGCGTTGTTGCTTGCGGGGGTGTTGAATTTTTTGTTGGGGGGGTGGGGTATTTGGCTGGCAGGGCGGCGTCTAAGCGGTTTGGAGTTTTTTCCGGAGAGTTTGAAGGAGTTGTTTTTAACGCGCCGGGTTGTTTTTCAAGGTTCCAAGTTGTCGGTGGAGCCAGGGGAAGGAGAATTTGTCAGTGAAGGAGCAGCCTCGAGAGCCGACGACGCAGGAAATTAAGCAAGGCCTGGAGCAGGCCAGGGCGCGCGTACTAAGGGACATTCGTGTTTTGGAGCAGGAGATTTATTCTATTACGGCCCTAAAGACGCGGATTTGGCAAGAGGTGAGGCCTTGGTTTTGGCTAACGGGGGCCTTTGGGGTGGGGTTTATTTTAGGGGTATTGTCGAGCAAGGGGAGGAAGAGATAGGTTTTGAGGTACAGAGGAGAGAGAGCATGCAAGTGCCGTCAGAAGAAACGAAGGAGTTTGAAGAGAGGCTTGAGCGCGTGAAGCAGAATTTGGATGAGCTCAATGAGAGAATAAAAGCGAGGGTGAAGCAGAACCCAATAGTCTGCCTCACAGGGGCTTTGTTGGTGGGTTTTGTTATTGGGAAGTTGGTTTCGCGCTAATGGAACCGAGAGGAGATGAGAGAGCTGGTTATACTGAGGCACTCAGCGAGAATATACGAAAGCGTCCCTATACCTCGTTGGCATTGGCATTGGGCACAGGTTATGTCCTGGGTGGTGGGCTGACGAGCCGCACGACGGTGAGGGTTTTGAGTTTGGGCTTAAAGCTGGCGATGATTCCTTTCGTGCAAGACAAATTGTTGAATGCAGCCGATGTTGTTTTGAGAGAAGCCCTGAAGAGACAAGAAGGAGGCGTCAGCTGACGCTTCAAGTTTGGGAGGCAGTTATGAGTTGGAAAGAGAAGTTGCAGTCCGTGGATGCAGATGATTTGTTGGAGAGGATAGGCCTGGAAGTACGCCGCAGCACCTCGGAGAAGATGTTGCCGGGCCTTGTATTGTTTGGAGCAGGCCTCATTGTGGGTGCGGGTTTGGTTGCGTTGTTGACGCCGCGCTCAGGGCCTGAGTTGCGCAGCAGGTTAAGGAACCGGCTGAGCCGAGAGAGCTGTTGTGAGCATAGCGATCTCGAGATGGCCCAGCATACGAATGGGTGAGACAGACGCGGGTGGGTGTTGCCTGCGGCCCAAAGTGTTTGCGGTTATTTCTCTAACTTGCAAGGTGGCTTGTCCTCGTGAGAGCTCGTTTCCTCCGGAAGTTGGTGGTGGCTTTCCTTTGGGCATTGGGGATAAGCGGCCTTGCGAGTTTGCTGTTATATACCCGCGCAGGCCCCAGTCCCGAGGGGGGGGTGGCCTGGGTACAATTTCGTTTGGCCCAAGGGCTGGAGCGTTTGGAGCTTCGTTTTTTTGATTTTTTCTCTGTGGCAGCCAGCCGTCAGGCGCAGCGTACGCCGTTGGTGGTGCTTTCGGGCATAGACGAGCAGACGTTGGTGAATGCGCGCGAGGGTGGAAAGCCCATGTTGACGGTGCAGCCCTGGCCCAGAGAATACTACGGGAAAGTGGCCTTACAGGCTTTGCAGGAAGGGGCCTCTCAGGTTTGGGTTGAGCCTTTGCTTTCGAACGCCTCCATCCGCAACACTCCCCTACATGAAGGGGCTGTGGATGACGATGGTTTTTTTGCCCAAAGCCTGCGCAGTGCGGAAGGCTTTCTTTTGAGTTTTGGGGGCTCCACGGCCTTTCCGGTTTTGCCTGAAAAACCTTTGCGGCCTTTTTTGAGTTATGCAGGGACTTTTGGAAACCTAGAGGAGAGCGAGGAGAGGGTAGGGAATTTGCTGAGGCAAAATGTGGGGGTTTTTTTGTTTCCGAAAGAGGGGGGGTGGGAGTTGTGGGCGGGTTGCGAAAGCCCCGAGCAGGCGGCGGGCGTACTCCAAAAGCTTGGGCTTAAACTGGAGAAGACGCGCCGTTTGGAAGCAGAAGACACCGCCTTTGAGAAAGATGCGCACTGGTTGTTTTTGCGTTTGGCCGCCGTACACGTGGAGGGGCTGGATGTTGGCCGACTCAAAGAGTTTCGCCGTTTGGACATTCCGCTAACGTCTTTTCTGCTTCGAGGGGTGCGGTTTGGATTTCAAGGGTTTGAGGTGGACAGGGCGCAAGCTGTGCGCTCCGTCCAGCATTTGGTGAGGTACAGGGATGCGGAGGGGGAAACCTGGGTATTGCCTTCTGCGGCACTGGTTTTAGCGATGCGTTATTTGGGGACGGGGACGTTGAAATACCAGGAGGGGAGGCTTTGGTTGGACGGGCATTCTTTTCCGATGGATGCGTCAGGTGAAAGCCATGTGCATTGGGATGCTGAGCGGATTTCTCACCCGGAGAGGGGGACTGTCAAACGCTACATTCCCGCTTGGAGTATTTTGGCCAATGCCGAAGCCGGCGCGCAAAGCCTACACCCCTATGACAATGAGCTTTCCTCCAAAATTTTTTTCCTTTCAGAAATAACGCAGAAAAATTTTGTAGAAACACCCGTTGGGGAGGCGGGGGTTGCTGCCATAACAGCCCAAGCTTTGTCCAACATTGTCCGCCAAGAAGGAATAACGCGCAACCCCCTCCACTCTGACATTGGATTGACTTTTGCTTTTGGAATTGCAGGAAGCTTGTTGGCTGTCGCCTACTCACATTGGATTCGCAACCCTCGTGGGTGGCTTAGCCTCGGTGTTTGCCTGGCTGCACTTGGTTTGGAATATTGGACAGCGAGGACGGCGTTTCTTCAGCAACAGTTATGGTTGGCTGTTGCGACGCCAGGTTTGGTGTTTCTCTCAAGCTATTGGTCAACCTTGGGTTATGCAGTACGCCTGGAACAAAGCATTCGCGAGTTTGTTTTGCGGGCTTTGGGCTCCCGGAGTTTGGGCCGAAGACGCTCCAAACGCCACCAGCAGGTTGAGCACAGCTCCGTTTTTTTAAGCCCAGAGAAAAAATTTATTGCCGGGCTTTGCTCCAATATTGAGGGCTTTACTGGCTTGGTTAACAAAGTGCCCTCGGCGGTACTCATGAAAGTAATGCAGGAATATTTGACGGACATGACGCAGGTTGTTTTGGATACGGATGGGCAGCCCGACAAATACCTCGGTGAAGGCATGGTAGCTTTTTGGGGTGCGCCCATTCATGTGGAAGAGCCCGTCCTCTCCGCTTGTGAAGCCGCATGTAAGATGTTGGAAATTTTTGAGAAGAAGCGGGTTGGGTTTGAGAAGCAATGTGGTACGCCATTGGTTTTTCGCGCGGGGATAGATGTGGGGGAGGCCTTGGTGGGCAATATGGGGACAGCCCACCGCCAAACCTATACCGTCATTGGGGAACCCATTGCGACGGCTGCAAAATTGGAGTCCCTCGCCTTTGAATATGGGGCCCATGTCCTCTGCACAGAGTTGGTTGCCTACCGTGCGCAGGGGAAGTTTCAATTTAGAGAACTTGACCGCATTCGATGGCCTCGCAGAGATGAGCCTTGTGCCATATTCGAATTGCTGGGAAGTGCCTCAGCGGAAAAACAAGAATGGTTGGGCCGTTATAAAGCGGCCCTGGGTTTTTATTATGGCCGACAGTTTGACTTGGCCAAGGAGCTTTTTGAAAAACTCAGCGAAGAGACGAAAGACAAAGTGTGCACACTCTATGTCCAACGAGCCATACACCACATGCTCCACCCCCCTCCTGAAGAGTGGGATGGTGTTTTTGAAAGCTCCTAAGACAAGCGGATTTTTCATTCTTTTTCAATTGTTTTGTTTTTTTCAGCTGCTGCGTCAACCAAGCCTTCACCTATAATATAGGCAATCACCATAGATGCCGCCGTAACCATCCCCGTTATTTGGTTTATTGTCATATCCGGCACATTAAAAACCAGCAAAACAGATGTTATAAAACCTGTTACTGCCAGCCAAAATTTCCTGCTTGTGAGTTTTGTAGCCCAGTCAATCTTCATTGTTTGTTCTCCCGATGACAGCAAAAAATTAAGTTGTTTCAAAACGTTAATGCATTGCTCCATTCACTTGAGGACATGAGCAAAACCTCTCTCATACATACGAGGAGAGGCATGAGTTTGAGGCGCTCAGCGCTTATGTTTGTTTCAAAAACGAGCAGTCCCGCGTGAGTGAGGAGGACTATGGTGTTGTCGCATAGATGTCAACCCAGTCTTCGCGTGTGCATAGTTTAGGTGGTATTTGTTTCAAACTTCCCTATATGGGAGGGGGTTGTGGTGGATGGCCTTTGCGAACGCAGCCCGAGCCTTTTGGGGCCCGACAGCGACGACTCGGAGGTTTTCTTTGCAGAAAAGCTGCCTGGCCAAGGCGACAAGCTCCCTGGTTTTAATTTTGCGAATGCGCTCGAAACGGGCTTCAAAGCTTTCTGGGCAGAAGAAGAGCTCCGTTGCAGCCAGTCGACTTAACAACTCGCCTGGGCAGTCTTTTGCAAACTCGAGTTGCATTTGTTTTCTACGTTTGGCGCGGCGCAACTCTTCAACAGCGAGGTTGGAGTGCGTGAGTTTGGAGACTGTTTTGAGGATACAGTCCACAACCTGGGGGGCGCGGGTGGGGGTGGAGGCGCTGTCAATATTAAAAATACCCACGTCCGAGAAGCCTTCGAGCAGGGTTTCAACGGAATAAGCCAGTCCGCGTTTTTCGACGACTTCAAAAGGGAGCCAGGAGGAGAGTCCGTCGTCCAGAATACGTTGAAGGAGGTGGAGGTGGAGGTGGTGCGGATGGTTTTCCGGGACGGTTAAGAAGCTTAGGCGGAACAGGAGTTGGGACTCGTCTCTGGGTATATAGAGCAGTTGAGGCCCGGTGGAGAGGGGTGGTGTGGGGGGGGCTTCCCAGACGCGCTCTCCTTTGGGGAGGTAGGAGAAGGCTTTTGCCGCGGCGCGAGCCACTTTATGGGGAGGCAGGGGTGAAGCGACGCCCAGCACCATATTAGAAGCGACATAATGTCGCTGGTAATGGGAGAGGAGTTGTTTTCTCGAGATATGGGCAAGGCTTTGGGGTGTACCTGCAATTTTAAAGGCGAGAGGGTGTTTGTTGAAGAGTTGCATTTTGGACAAGTTGTCCAAGTCAATGTCCTCGCCTTTGTCGTCGACTTCGTCCAACATTTCCTCGAGGACGATGCGTTTTTCGACAGCGAGTTTATGGAGTTTGGGGGGGGAGAGCATATTACCGAGGATGCGCAGGGTAGTCGCAAGGCCTGTGGGGTGGCAGGCCGTATAATAATAGCTGAAGTCCCTCATAGTAACCGCATTGAGGCTCCCCCCCACCCACTCAATAGCGAGGTTGATTTTGCGGGTATTGGGGGAGCGGCGACTTCCTCTGAAGAAGAGGTGCTCCAGGAGGTGGCTTATGCCGTTGGTTTGAGGTGTTTCATGTCGGGAGCCGACGCGCACATAGAGGGAGGCGAGGGCGGACTGCAGGTGTGGCATTTGGAGGGAGACCAGAGTCAACCCATTGGGGAGGAGGGTTTTACATTTACGCACGAGGCAGCTTTAGCACAAACTCTGTACCTTCAGGCCCCGTCTTTGTCACCGCCAAGCTTCCGCCTTGCATACTCAAGAGTTGCACCGAGAGTGCGAGGCCGAGGCCTGAGCCACCCTCTTTGGTAGTAAAGAAGGGTTTAAAAATTTCGCTCAAAACATTGGGCTCCATGCCTTTGCCGGAGTCTGCGAAGCAGATAAGGACAAAAGCGTCCTCTTGTCGTGTGGATATTTGCAACAAGCCTCCTTCGCACATTGCCTCTTTGGCATTTTTCAAGAGGTTAAGGACGACCTGGCGGATTTGGGCCTCGTCTATTTTGCAGAAGAGGGGCAGGGGGAAGAGGGCGGTTTCTATGCGTATATTTGCGTTTTTAAATTCTTCTTCATGGAAGTGGAGGATGGATTGAGTCAATGCATTCATGTCCTCCAGCTGTAGGGAGGGGGGTGGGAGTCTTGCGAGTTTCAAATATTCTTCTGTAATGTCCGCGACGCGGTCCACCTCACGGACGATGGCAGAAATCAGCTCTTTGGTTTCTGTTTGTTGTTGTGGGGTAGAGAAGGGTGTTTGGCTGAGCTGTTCTAGGAGGAGCTCGGCGTTGAGGCCGATGGAGGAGAGGGGGTTACGCACTTCATGAGCCAGCTGAGCGGAGATGCGGCCGGCGGCAGCCAGTTGTTTGGCCTGAAGGAGTTGGGACTGTTGGTTTTCGAGGAGGGACTGGCGCTCTTTGAGGGCGAGGACCATGGCATCAAACTCACGGGCGAGCAAAGCGATATCATCGTCTCCTTTGAGGCCCAGGAAGGCGGAGGAGTCTCCTTCGCGAATAGCTACAATTCCCTTATGCAAAGTACGGATGGGGCGCAAGTGGCGAATAGAGACGATGGTAGCCAGGAGGCCGATGAGGACGGAGAGGAGGGAGAGGGCGACGATGAGGATGCCGTTTTTTTGTTCTCTGTCTTGGGCTTTGGAGAGGCGGAAGAGGATATGGTTGGAGAGGGTATTTTGCAGGGACTGGAAATAATTTTGAAGGGCAACCTCTTGTTTTTGCAGTTGGTTAAAGGACTCTTCGAGGTTAAATTCCTCACGAGCCTTTGCAATTTCCGCGAGTATATTTTTGGTATCAGCCTCATAAGCGGCATAACGTTTGCTGGCCTCTTCAAAGCGGTTTGCGAAGTTTTCGAGGGCCATTTTTTCGGAGTGAGGAGCAAGGGCGAGGGCTGTTTGGGCTCGATTTTTGGCCTCATTGAGTTTGGTAAGGATGGTGCTTGGGAAATACATGAGGGCGAGGCGAGCCAGTTGTTGTTGGAGGGGCAAGTCTCTTTCTTCTGCCAGGAGGGCGGTTTCTTTCTCATAGGCGTTGTGGAGGGTTTGGACGTCGGCAGTTATTTTGGCCAATTGCAGATAGCCGTTGCCCAGCAGTTGGACTTCTATTTGGTTTTGTCGAATTGTGAGGATGCTGACGAGGGAAACTGTGCTAGAAGCGAGGAGGACTGCGGAGAAGCCGATTAATATTCGTGTGGCGAGAGAAATACGCATGAGGAGCAAAAGTCTAAAGAGAGCTTTTTGAAACCATTTCCGCTTTGTTTATTCTACGAGAAAGCATTTTCTTATGGGGAGTTTTGTTTAGGGGGGCACATATGAGGAGCCATTTTTTTGTAGGGGTTTTAATGGGGGTACTGTGGGGGTGTGCGGCATGGGCGCAGCCGCGCCTAGCGGTATTTCTCATAGAAGAGGAGCCGTTGATACAGGAGACAACGGGGAAGGTGAAGGCGGAGCTATGGGAGGCGTTGTCGAGCGCCAAGCCGAGTGAAGTGGCGTTGTTGCCCATGCCGCGGCTTGTCAGGCCTTCCGAGTTATTGACATTGCCTTTGTTGGGTGTTGCCTTCAATGAAGCCCACAAAGCCATGAAGGAGAAGCGTTTTTCCGAGGCGCGTATTTCATTTAAAAAGGCGATTGAGCTTGCGTTGGAGAGGCCGGAGCGGGCCCAGTTTGGGCAAGTTTTTGATGCCTATGTGGGGTGGGCTGTTGCGAGTGTAGAGGATGGGGATGAGGAGGAGGCCAGACTTCTTTTGCGGGTATTGGCGAGGCTTGCCCCCAATTATGTCCTCCCGAGGAACCTCCCCCCTGTGTTTAAGCGGGAATTTGAGCGTGCCAAACTTTTCATAAACAAACAACCCAAGGGCTCCATTTCCATTGAGTCCATGGCGGGTGCAGTGGTTTTTCTCAATGGCCAACCGGTGGGTATTGCCCCGGTGGTTGTAGCGAATTTGCCATATGGGACCCACTATGTTTCGGTAGAGGGCCAGCATTTTGACATGCGTTTTGGGCGTGCGGTTGAGCTAAACTCCGCACGGGCGCAAGTACGAGGCATTCCGAAAAAAATGGTGCTTCGTTTGCCTGCCGGCTCTGCTGTAGACCCTTCCCTGACGCCGTTTTTAGACGCAGCGGCATTGGAGCGTTTGGAGGTTTTGGCCAAGGACTTAGGCGCCGAATTTATTTGGGTGGGTTTTGTCAAAGAGGTGGAGCCGGGCCATTTCAATTTGTCGATGGCGCTTTTCCATGCGAAGAGGAAATGTTTTTTGTTTTTGGCGCCCATTGGGTTTTCCAAGAGTCTCATTGGAAAGGCTGTTTTGGGCAAAAGGGTTTCGAATGCTCTGTTGCAACGCATTCAGGCAGCAGACAAGGAACCGGCAGCCAAATTGCCTTTGGACTGGCGCGCTGTTGACGCTACAGAGCCTGCCTCTTTCTAGGGGGTGTTTTTCGGCTGGGGGGATTCCATTTCATCGGTGGTGTCAGCGAAGTCCATATCCGCTAAGTCAGTGGTATTTGTTGGGGTTTCCAAGGAAAAGTCCTCGGAGGGGAGCTCAGCGATGGAGGCTTGCAAGCCGCAGCGGTTTTCAAGCTCCCTCATGGCGCGAAGGACCAAATCCTTCTCCAGCAAAGTCCGGTTGAGACGTTTTTCAAGTGCTCGAAACTTGTCTTTTTGCAGGGTGCCGGCAGAGCGAATGTTTTTGAGTTGACGTTGTCCCAGCTCCAAGCGGATTTTGAGGTTTTTAAGCTCCTTCTCCATTTCCTGACTGCGGTTGTGCTCTGCTGCAACCAAGCGCTCAGCATGTTCGATTTTTTCTTTTTCTATGGGGCTCAGCTCCCTAATTATTTTAGAAGGTTTGGCCGGTTTTACAGGGGGTACCTGGGGAGGAGGAGGCAGAGGAGAGGGGGGAGGCAAGCTGGAGGTTTTCTGAGTTTCCAACTCGAGTTTGAGTTTATTGAGCTCCGTTGAGAGATCTGCCGAGTGGAGGCGCAGGTTTTCCACCTCCAGGAGGGCCTGGCGCTCGAGATGTTTTTGGGTTTTCAACTCTACTTCCAGCTGTTTGTTTTTTTCCCGAGCCTCGAAGAGTTTTTGTTTATTTTGGCGCAACTCCTCTTTGGTTTTTTGAAACTCTCCTTTGGTTTTTTGAAGCTCCGCCGTTTTGGTACTCAGCGTTTCCACCTCAGAGGGCCCGTTGTTTTTTGCCGCAGGGTTTTCCATATGGGCAGGGGAGGGGGCCGGTTTGGAAGTGGCGAGTGGCGGGGGAGTGCGTTTGAAAATAAGCAGGTAGAGGCAAAAAACCAAGACTGAAGAGACAATAATGAGAGCAATTTCCATGAAACAGCCCCTTGTTGGATAGAAACGAAATGGATGTTGCCCCGACGCTTCAGCGCAAGCAGCCATGAAACAACCTATTGGGTGTGACAAGCAGCCTTATGCCAGAAGGGGAGGCGAGTGCAGCAGAAATTTGGAGAAAACCGACAAGGCGTGGTGGAAGCTTATGAAGTTGAGGAAAGGAAGTTTAGTTGCTAGACGAAGCAAGTTATGTCCGAAGAAACCACCGCCCGCCGCAAAGACGACCATTTGGAGATTTGCGCGACTCAAGAAGTAGAGCCGCCGGCCAACAAGACACTCTTTGGCTGTGTGCACCTAATACACTGTGCGATGCCGGAAATGGCCCTAGAAGAAGCCGATTTGTCCTGCCAATGGTTTGGGAAGAGGCTGAAAGCTCCGCTGTTAATTGCGGGGATGACAGGGGGGACAGAGAGGGCCTTGACCGTCAACCGGGCATTGGCGAGGGTTGCCCAGGAACATGGGATTGCTTTGGGGCTGGGCAGTCAGCGGGCCATGGGGGAGCGCGAGGCATTGGCAGCAACGTTTGCGGTGAGGGACGTTGCGCCCACGGCCTTGGTTATAGGGAACATAGGGCTTCGCCAGGCTGCCGAGTTGGGCATAGACAAGGTACGCCGTTTGGCAGACGCCATTGGAGCGGATGCTTTGGCATTGCACCTAAACCCCGCGCAGGAATTGGCGCAACCCGAGGGGGACAGGGATTTTCGCGGTGGCTACAAGGTGGTTGAAATGTTGATAGAAGCATTTGGGGAGCGCCTTGTGGTGAAGGAGACGGGGTGTGGGATTTCGCCGAAGGTAGCCAAGCGTTTGGTTTCTCTGGGCATAGAAAGCATAGATGTTTCAGGACTGGGAGGGACTTCCTGGATTCGCGTAGAGCAGTTGCGCAACGAAGTAGGGGAGGGGTTGGTGCCCGAGTTTGCCGGTTGGGGGATTCCAACGGCGGCGGCGATTGCCTCCGTACGCGACGCACTGGGCCCCATGGCGAATTTAGTTGCCTCCGGAGGCATACGCAGTGGCCTGGAGGTGGCCAAAGCTTTGGCATTGGGGGCCGACATAGTGGGGATGGCTTTGCCGTTTTTTAGGGCGGTGAATGCAGGAGGGGAGGCGTCAGCGGTGGTGTTGCTAAGGCGGCTGATACACACGCTAAAACAGACGATGTTGTTGTGTGGGGCCCGGGACATTGAAGAACTCCGACGCAAGCCCAAGGTGGTGGGGGAGGAGTTGCGCACCTGGTTGGAACATTTGAAAGAATAGGGAGGCGAAGAATTTCCAATGGACGGCAAGAGTGAGTTGAATTCTCGTTTGAGTGGCTTCCACAAGCACTCCATTCCCCAGCGCCTGGCCCAAATACACACACTGTTGGGGTTGGACGAAACGGCGCTTTGCGCCTTGCGGCCTGAAGAGAGCCTCAGCCTTGAGACAGCGGGGCAGATGATAGAAAACGCCATAGGGGTTTTCTCCTTGCCGTTGGGAATGGCCACCAACTTTAAGGTGAACCAACGTGACTACCTCATACCCATGGCCATAGAGGAGCCCTCGGTGCTTGCGGCTGTTTCCTTTGCCGCCAAAACCATACGCGAAGCAGGTGGTTTTGAGGCGGAGACAGACGGCTCCTGGATGATAGGGCAAATACAGCTGACGCAGTTTGGCGCCCCTGACAAGGCCGGCAAGACATTGTTGGCCAACAAGGAGGCCATATTGGAACTTGCCAACAGCGTACACCCCAACATGTTGAAGCGCGGCGGGGGCGCCAAGGACATGGAAATACGTCTCCTGCCGGCGCCGGAAGGCCCCAAGGGGGAGCCCCTGCTGATAATACATTTGACAATAGACGCGCAGGAGGCGATGGGGGCCAACTTGGTGAACACCATGGCGGAGGCGGTGGCCCCACTCATTGAGGAATTGACAGGGGGGAAGGTGTTTTTGCGCATACTCTCCAACCTGGCGGACAGGCGTTTGGCCAGGGCGAAGTGCCGCATTCCGGTGTCCTCATTGGCCACGGCAGAAAGCACAGGGGAGGGGGTAGCCCAGGGGGTGGTGCAAGCCAGCCGCTTTGCCATGGCCGACCCCTACCGCGCCGCCACCCACAACAAAGGCATTATGAATGGCATTGACGCCATGGCCATTGCCGCGGGGCAGGACTTTCGCGCCATTGAAGCGGGGGCGCATGCTTTTGCATGCAGGGATGGCCAATATAGGCCGCTTTCCACATGGGTATTGGAGGGCAACGAGCTTATAGGCCGCATAGAGTTGCCCTTGGCCTTGGGGACGGTGGGGGGCCCCATAAAAATTCACCCAGGGGTGCAGGCTGTTTTCAAAATTCTCCGCATACAAAGCGTACACGAGTTGGCCATGGTGATGGCCTCTGTGGGGCTGGCCCAGAATTTTTCAGCCCTGCGCGCCTTGGGCTCCACAGGCATACAACGCGGACACATGGCCATGCATGCGCGCAGTGTGGCGGCAACAGCAGGGGCCACGGCAGACGAGGTGGCAGACATTGCCAAGGCACTCATAGCCTCCAAAGAAATTAAAGTAGAAAAAGCCAAAGCGCTGCTTGTCGCCTTGCGCGCACAAAACGACAAAGGCCCCCTCCCATGACGCCCAGTTTTGGTGCAGGCAAAGTGATTCTCCTGGGGGAGCACGCCGTTGTTTATGGCTACCCGGCCATTGCGGGTGCCTTGCCTTTGGGCATATACGCGCACGCTGAGGCGGCAGAATGTTGTGCCTTGCGGGTGCCTGACAACCTCGACGAAAAACAGAGTGCACTTTTGCAGCAGGCTTTTGAGAAGGCCGCCGAGTTTGCCGCTTGGCCGAAGGTGGCGCTTCGCCTGGAGGCCAGCTTGCCGATGGGGGCGGGCCTGGGCAGCTCCGCAGCGGTTTCCGTTGCATGCGCGAAGGCTTTGGCCGCGGTGGCTTTTGCACAGGAAGCGCACGAGGCGCAGTTGGAGAAAACCAACGAAATGGCATGGCGTATGGAGCAGGTTTTCCACGGCAGCCCCTCCGGTGTGGACCACAGCACCAGCCTGCGCGAAACCCTGCTATGGTTTTGCCAGGGCAAAGTGCAGACACTTTCCTCCCCCGTCCCCCTCAACATATTGGTGGCCATGGCCGGCAAACGCTCCTCCACCCAAACCACCGTGGCCCAACTACATACGCGCCAAAAGAAGTGGCCTGGGCACCACAAACGCTTGTTTGAAGAAATGGGCCGTTGCACAGAAGAAGCCAGGGGGGCCATAGAGGAGGGGGACTTGCCGTTGCTTGGGGAACTGATGAATGTTAACCAGGGTTTGTTGGCGGCGATGCAGTTGGACTCTGAAAAGCTTGCACAAAAAATATACCGGTTGAGGAGGGCGGGGGCACTGGGGGCGAAGCTGACAGGGGCAGGGGGGGATGGCGGAGCCGTGGTGGGGCTATTTGAAAACCCCGAGGGCCCCCTAGAGGCATTGAGGGCCGAGGGTGTGGACTGTTTTGCCTGCCAACTGGCGGGCCCGAGGGCAACCTAATGGCGAAGGAAAACGGCAAAGCGACAGCGGTGGCACACTCCAACATTGCCCTGGTGAAATATTGGGGCAAACGCAACGAGGCTTTGGTTTTGCCCTGGCAAAGCAGCCTCTCGGTGACATTGGCCCCGTTGGAGGTGAAGACGACGGTTGCCTTTGGCGCGCCGGAAGACAACATACGGTTGAACGGCAAGGAGGCCAAGGGCAGCGAGAGGGCGCGTGTTATTGCCTTGGCGGACGTTGTCCGCAAAAGCAAACCGCAGTTGGGCCCCCTGTGTGTGCACAGCGAAGGCAACTTCCCCGCTTCAGCGGGGCTGGCCAGCAGTGCAGCGGCCTTTGCGGCTTTGGCTTTGGCCTTGAGGGAGGCGGCGGGTTTGGAGGAGGAGGTGGAGGCAACCTCCCTATTGGCGCGCCTGGGCTCCGGCTCCGCCTGCCGCAGCATACAAGGTGGCGTATGCGTATGGCACCGTGGCGAGCGCGAGGACGGTGCAGACAGTTTTGCGCGCCAACATTTTGCCGCAGAGCATTGGCCCAACTTGCGTATGGTGGCCGTCATACTCAGCCGAGAGGAGAAGGCGGTGAATTCCCGCGACGGCATGCGCAACACGGTGCAAACCTCCCCCTACTACCCCGCCTGGGTGAAAGCTGCTGAGGCGGACATAGGGCCGGCCCTGGAAGCCATAGGCGCGCGCGACATAGAGAAGCTGGGCACACTGGCCGAGCGCAACGCCTGGCGCATGCACGCGACGAGTTTTGCGGCCACCCCCCCGCTCTCCTATATGAAGCCCGCCACCCTGGCCATATTGTTGGCTTTGGAAGAGGAGCGCCGCAAGGGGACAGCCTTGTGGTTTACGTTGGACGCGGGGCCCAACCCGGTATTGTTGACGGAGGAAGCGCATTTGCCGAAGGCGCTGGCCTTTGCGGAGCGTTTTTCCCCGCTGGAGGCGGTGGTATGCCACCCAGGTGGAGATGCACGCCTGCTGAGTGAGGGCCATTTGTTTTAGGAGAATGTGAGCAACTTTCACGTGAAAACAGGCGCACTCGTCTGTCACTATGAGCAACTTTCACGTGAAAACAGGCGCACTCGTCTGTCACTATGAGCAA
>WQTM01000192.1:0-7500 GCA_009786315.1 Pseudomonadota bacterium
TGGTTACTTTTTTTTTGCGCGCGCAAAAAAAAAGTGACTCGCCGAGAGGCGAAAACCTGCCCGGAGGGCGAAAGAAGCCGGGCCGCATGGCCCATAAAAACATTCTCAGTTAAAAACCCCCGCCCGAAGGGCAAAAAGAGCCCTTTCCAAAAATGGCCCGGGCCGCAGGCCCAAAGAGAACGACGCCCGGAGGGCGAAAAGAAACGTTTTCAAAAAAAGCGCGGGCCGCATGGCCCTTAAAAACATTGTCAGTTAAACAACCCGCCCGGAGGGCAAAAAGAGCCCTTTCCAAAAATGGCCCGGGCCGCAGGCCCATAAAAACGTTTTCAGTTAAATAAACCCGCCCGGAGGGCGAAAAGAAACATTTCAAAAAATGGCCCAGGAGAGAACAGCAACACGCTCCACGCTCAGGGGGGCGAGGTTTCCGCAGGCTTTTTCTCCAAGGGAGCCCCCTCTCCCTCTATATTTGCTATGGGAAGAGGGGGAGGGGAGGCGTATACAAACGCATCCTCCCCAAATACCACCTCATAGGCCAGGGCAGAAGGTTTGCTGGGTTTGTTGGCCTGGGCATTTTGCGGCGTCCACGCGGCTACCCATATATAACGGCCATTGGGCGAAAACCTCAGGCGGCGGATGGACCAACCCAACTCCCGCTCCCATGCCTTCTCCCCCTGACGGTGAAATAAAATACGCTTGTCAAAACCCCCGGTGGCCAACATTTGCCCGTCCGGAGAAATACCGGCTGTCGTCACCGTGCCGCGGTGTGCAAAAAAAGCCTTCTGCTCCCCCGTCTCTATGTTCAACAGAGCTCCACCGTCCCCGGCGCGCACAGGCTCCTTCTCACCACGCTTCTCACGCTTGTATACCTCCAGCGTACGCTCAGCCTTCGCCTCTGAAAGCGCTATGCCCAATGTCTTCCCCTGCGCGTCAAGGCTGAAGTCGTTTATATAGGCCTCAAACGCAAACTCCTTCTGCTTCTCCAATGTGAAGCCCCCTTCACCTTCCTTCAAAAGCCATTGCACAATACGCTTGTCAAACCCGCCTGAATATAAATGCCCCACCTTGTCAAAAACCAGGGCCCTCACTTCGTCCGAGTGTACCTTCTCCAATAGCCGCGTGCCACCCCCCTCCATAAACGGCCAAGCGAAAACCCCCAGGCTGCCGTCGGCTGCCCCTATTGCCACCCGCTCCCCACCCGCGTCTACCGCAAGGCAAACCAGAGGCTTGCCAAACTTCACCTCCTGCACCCGCTTGCATGCCTTTGTGTCCACCACATAAAGCTTGCCGTTCCTTGACACCGCCAACAACATGTCCCCCTTTGGCATAAACGCCATGCCCTCTATGTCAAACTCCGTCTCATTCAACGCTAACTCGCAGCCTAACTTGCCCCAGGTTCGCTCCGCCTCGCTTTCCAGCGTCCACAACGCAGCAGACATGTGCTTGTCAGCCATACGCGAAAAAGCCGCGCCCTCTTGCCCGGCAGGGAGGGGTATAACCGTCCATATGAAGTCCTTGTTGTTGAGGACAATGGGCTCAGCAAGCCCCTTGGGGCTGCCGACAACCCAGGCCTCGGGAGTTTGGTGCAACGCTTGTATAATGTGCGCGGGCGTTGGGGACAAGGTGACACAGGCCGACAAACCACCGGCCAATAAAACAACTGGAAAAACACAACCCAAAAGCGCAGCAGTCCTCACTAACTCTCTCCCTTCATCTGAATCTCATAAACACCCTTGGGGCCTATTTGAAGAAAAAACAACTCCCTCTTGGCTTCACGCTGCGCGTCAAAACCTTTCGTTCCCGCCGCCCCGTCCACCTTCACGTCCATAAGTGCACGCCGCAAAGCTTCCCTCGTCTGTACACCCGTCGCCAAGGCCGCCTTCAATAGCAAACCACTGTCAAACCCCATCGCCGACAACAAACTCGGCGCCTTGCCCTCATAACTGTCTCTATAGGCCTTGGAAAAAACACGCGTCGCCTTGCGTTGGCTGCTTTCAAAAAAACCATCCACGTATATGGAGCACATGACGAATTTTCCGCCGCGCTCCAACAACAAAGGCTGCCCACTCGAGCCATAGGGAGAAGCCCAGGTGCTCGGCCCAAGGAGAGTGACGGTTTTGAAGTCTCTCCGCTTGGTTGTCTTGCGAATGCGCTCCAAATCCTTGGTGTCACAGGCATTCGTAATAATGTCCTCAACGGCCAACGCAGGGGCAATCAGCCCCACCCGCTGCCAACTGTCGGGAATAAACAAAACGTCAAAGTCCACAATGGGGGGCAACTGACTGCGCAACTTCTCAAAAGCTTTGCGACGCCCAAAATCATCCGTCGTGCTTTGCCGTATGCGCGTGGACTCGCTTATATAGTCGTGGCGCTCCTCGAGGAAATAGCGGCCTACCAGACGCTTCACTTCATCGGAAAATGTCGTCTGGTCAAAAGCATAACGCTCAGCCCCCTGTATGGGAATGCCCGCCTTCAACGCCTCCTCCCAAAAGGCCTCCACCATCTCCTCCCCAAACGGAATGCCTGGGAAAAGTACCGCCGCACTCTTGGCCCCACGCTCATGCCGGCTCCACTCCAAAAGGGCTCGCACCTGCGCTTTCGCCGTCAACATGTTACGGAATATGTAGCCACCCAACAGCGTAATGTTGTCTGCCCGGGACAACGTTAACAACGGTACCTGCAAACTTTCAGCAACCTGCGCCGCACGGCGGCTGTCGTCTCCCAACAGAGGGCCTATAATGGCTATTGCTTGTGCCTCCACCAGCTGCTCCACCTGCTGCCCTGTTAGTACTGCGTCCCCCTGGTTGTCCAATACCACCAACTCCAAACCACTCCCCTTCAAAGCCAACTCCAACCCGCGGCGGACGTCTTCTCCCAAAGCACGAAAACGCCCAGAAAGCGGCAAAAGGACGCCAATACGCTTCGGGTTTGTTTGCTCCATATGCTCCATACGCGCAAGCAAAGCCTGCGCCTGCTGCGCAAAGGGCGAAGAGGACGCTTTTTGCACCAACAACGAAAAACACTCCTTGGCTTTGTTGCGCTCACCTATGTGCCAAAACAACTTTCCAAGCTTCCATTGAATTAACGGCCATGCCGCATGGCCGGGGCCCAACTTCGCGCTTGCATGCCAAACCGCCTCCATGTCGGCCCTTAACTCCAACTCCTCCAACAACGCCTGGTAAGTCTGCTCAGCAGGCGCTTTCGCCCACGCGTCCGCCGCAAGCACCAAGGCGTCCCCGGCGTTGCCCCCAGCATTTGCCCTGGCCAAAGCATTCTCTGCCTCCGCACGGTGCTCCGCTGAAAGCTTCGACAAAATGGGACGAAGCAAAGCTTGTGCCTCCTCCAATGCATAAAGGTGCAGAGCCGACATGCCCCAAAGGCGCCTCGCCTCTATCTCCCTCTCAGCGTTGGCGGCCCCCGGCATAAAACGACTCATCAACTGCCTCGTCAGCGCATAGTCCCCACGCGCATAGGCCAAACGCCCCGCCTCCCATAATGCCCTCTGCGCACCCAAAGTCTTGGGGTAACGCTCCGCAACTTCAAACAAGGCCGTTAGCCCCGGACCCGCGCCTTGCGCCTCCAATATGCCCATGGCCTGCTCAAAAGCAGCCTGAGCGTCTCTGTCATCAACAGGTTGGTACTTCTCCTGCATCCTTAAAGCGGCGGGCAGAGATTTGGGGCAAGCCAGCAGGCACAATACCCCTGCCACAAGGCACACAAGGCAACAAAGCGGACGTTTGGCAAACATATGCTTGCATAACCTGCAACCCATAACTTGCCAAGTCGTCAACCATTCCTCCGCCGAGCTTTCCCCACATGTGCCCTACCTCCTCCGCCTCCTCGTTTTTGGGGTTTTCAAAAAAATGTTTTCTAACCCTATTTATTTTATTGGTTTTTTGTTTTTTTTGAGAGAAAAAAGTCCCAGGGCCCCTCATGAAACTGGAGGAGGCGACATAAAAAAGAGCTGAAATATGTTTCTGCGAATAGGATGAAAAGAGAATGGGCAAAGCCATTGGCATAGACTTGGGGACAACCAGCTCCTGCGTAGCTGTTATAGAGGGGGGCCAAAGCATTGTCATTCCAAACAGTGAGGGCATGCGTACCACGCCTTCTGTGGTAGCCATTTTGGACGACGGCGAGCGTTTGGTGGGGCATGCGGCCAAGCGCCAAGCGGCGATGCGGCCAGAAAGCACGCTGTTTTCTGTCAAACGCCTCATGGGCCGCAAATTCAACGAGGCGGAAATACAGCGCATCGCCCAAGGTATGCATGCCAAAATGCTTCCCGCAAGCAATGGTGACACCTTGCTTGAAGTTAACGGGCGGCAGTTGAGCCCTCAAGAAGTGAGTGCCTGTGTGCTGTCAAAAATGAAGCAAATTGCCGAGGACTATTTGGGCGAAACGGTTTCGGAAGCTGTTATTACGGTGCCTGCCTATTTTGATGATGCGCAGAGACAAGCCACCAAAGACGCAGGACGTATTGCGGGGCTTTCCGTTTTGCGCATTATTAATGAGCCTACGGCTGCTGCGTTGGCCTATGGCCTTTTGGAGTCCTCTCCAGAAAAAAGCGAGAGGATTGCCGTCTATGACTTGGGAGGGGGGACTTTTGACATTTCTATTCTCGAGTTGAGTGGTGACATTTTTGAAGTGATGTCCACCTCAGGGGACACCTTTTTGGGGGGCGAGGACTTTGACAAGCGCATTGTTGACTTTTTGGCCGACAACTTTCAAAAGCTGCACGGCGTGGACTTGCGCGAGAACAGCACCTCTATGCACCGTCTCAAGGAGGCTGCTGAGCGGGCCAAACAGGAGCTTTCAAGCGTCAGCGAAACCGACATTAGCCTGCCCTTTATTGCCGCCAACCCTTCTGGGCCCCAACACCTCAGCGAGGTTTTGAAGCGCGAAACTTTTGAAGCCTTGGTTGAGGACTTGGTTGACAAAACCTTGGAGCCTTGCCGCAGCGCACTTGCAGATGCAAAACTTACCGTGCAGCAAGTGGACAAAGTCCTCCTGGTGGGAGGAATGACGCGTATGCCTTTGGTACAGCAAAAGGTGCAGCATTTTTTTAGCAAGAATGTATATAAAAAACTCAACCCAGACGAAGTGGTTGCTTTGGGAGCCGCCATTCAGGCGGGTGTTTTGCAGGGAAAAATAAAGGATGTTTTGCTTCTCGACGTTACGCCACTCTCTTTGGGCATTGAAACCGCCGGAGGTGTTTTTACGCGTATTATTGAGCGCAACACCACGCTTCCATGCAAAAAGTCCCAAATTTTTTCAACGGCCACAGACAACCAGCCCTTGGTTTCCGTGCACGTTTTGCAAGGTGAGCGTGAAATGGCAGAAGACAACACAAGCCTTGCGCGTTTTGAGTTGGTGGGCCTTCCGCCTGCGCCGCGCGGTGCCCCTCAAATAGAAGTGAGTTTTGACATTGACGCCAATGGTATTGTGCATGTGAGTGCGAAGGATTTGGGCACAGGCAGAAAGCAGCAGGTGCGTGTTGCCTCCAGCTCAGGGCTTTCAGAGGATGAAATAAAACGTATTGTCTCCGAGGCTGAGTGGCAAAAAAACCAAGATAAAGAGAAGCGCTCTCTGGCGGAGTTGCGCAACAATGCCGAGGGACTTTTGTTGATGACGGAGCATGCGTTGGAGGAATATGCCCAAGTGCTTTCCCCCAGAGACATAGAAGCCATTAAAAACGACATTGCTCACCTCAAAAAATGCCTTGAGGACAACAACTTCCAAACCCTACAAGATGCTTTTGGGCGGCTGGAGACTTCTGCCCACCAAATTGCGGATGCCATTTATAAAGGTGGCACCCACAAGATTGTATAAGGTTTTGTGGGGCAGTGCCCGACTGCCAAAGGGCAGTTTTTGTCGCCTATGCTTTGGGCCTGTGAGGTTTGTTGTTGAATACCGAGTTGGCCGTTGCCCCCGTTTTTTTTAGCTCCGCTGGCAAAAAGCAGCAGGGAAGGAGCCCAAAAATTGTGTTTTGAGGTGCAGGCGCGAAACATGGAAGCTAAGGCAAGAGGAGAGGAGAAGAAGATGGCGACATTTCCAGGAGGTTTGTTGTTGGTGTTGTCTGCTCCTTCGGGGGCGGGGAAGACGACGTTGGCGCGGGCATTGGTAGCGCAGACGGAGGGGGCGCGTTTTTCTGTGAGTACAACGACGCGGGCTTTGCGTGGGAGGGAGAAGGAGGGGGAGGACTATTTTTTCACAGAGGAGGGGGCATTTATGGAGAAAGCGGGTGCGGGTTTTTTCATAGAGTGGGCGAAGGTACACGGCAACTGCTATGGCAGTCCCCGGAGCGAAGTAACGCATGCGCGAGCGCAGAGCAGCCTGGTTGTTTTCGACATAGACACGCAAGGTGGGCGGAGGCTGCGCGAGAAGGAGGCGGACTGCGTATTGGTTTTTGTCATGCCGCCTTCGTTTGAGGAATTGGAGCGTCGTTTGAGGAGCCGGCACACGGACGATGCGCGGAGCATAGCGCGAAGGCTTGAGGCAGCGAGGGCAGAAATAGGCCAAGGCCTTGAGTTTTATGACTACATTATTGTTAACGACGAGGTTTCAAAGGCACTGGAGCGTCTGAAATCCATTCTCATTGCGGAGGGTTGTCGTCGAAGCCGCCTGGCGCAGGCGGAAAAGCTTCCAAGCATGGGGAATGATTGATGCAAAAAAAAAGGTATTTTGCGAGTTGACAAAGTCCCCACACCCACCTAGAAGCGCCGACCTGGTTAAGGCGGTGGTTTTGGTTTTTGGGAGGTATTTCCGGTTTTTTGGAAACGGGAGGGTTTATGGGGGTTTGTCGAATAGGCAAACAAAAGTCTTGACGCAGGGAGGTGGATTTGGCAAGAAGGTGGGTCTTCGCGGTTGGGGCAGGCAGGTGGGTTTTTGAAAGTTGCAAAAAAGTACTTGCAAGGCTCAAAAAAAGGAGTAGACAGCCGCGACGGTGTTGGGAGGAGGTTGGTGGGTCGGTGAGGAGGAGGCGGTTTGCAGTACTCGCTCTTTGAAAACCAGATAGCAAACTTTATGGTACTGCGGAAACCGCAGTCAATTCAGTGTCATAGAAGGCAACGATGTTGTTGGAAGTGACACAAACAAACAAATAATAACGAGCAAGTTGTTCAAAACTTGTAGCTGTCGACTTTAGCCGTTGGCAGCGCGTCGGGAATAACTATCCAGATTAAAAAACATATTTGGAGAGTTTGATCCTGGCTCAGAACGAACGCTTGCGGCGTGCTTAACACATGCAAGTCGAGCGCGAAAGCAGCAATGCGAGTAGAGCGGCGCACGGGTGCGTAACACGTGGGTAATCTGCCTCGAAGACTGGAATAACCTTCCGAAAGGTTGGCTAATGCCGGATAGACTAGCGAAGTCTATGGACTTTGTTGGGAAAGGTGGCTTTATGAGCTGCCGTTTCGAGATGAGCCCGCGGCCCATCAGCTAGTTGGTGAGGTAATGGCTCACCAAGGCAACGACGGGTAGCTGGTCTGAGAGGACGATCAGCCA
>WQTM01000192.1:10000-14243 GCA_009786315.1 Pseudomonadota bacterium
TTGAAGCGTGGGTAAAACTACGTGGAGGACCGAACTCGTGAGAGTTAAAAATCTCTGAGATGAGCTGTGCATAGGGGTGAAAGGCCAATCAAACTCCGTGATAGCTGGTTCTCCCCGAAAGATATTTAGGTATCGGCTCGAGGAATTCTGTACTGGAGGTAGAGCACTGGAACGGCTAGGGGTCTCACCAGATTACCAAACCGTACCAAACTCCGAATGCCAGTAACTGTTAACTCGGGACGCAGTCAGTGGGTGATAACGTCCATTGGCAAAAGGGGAATAACCCAGACCGACAGCTAAGGTCCCCAAATCCAGACTAAGTGAACACTAGAAAGGATGTGGTAGGTCACAGACAACCAGGAAGTGGGCTTAGAAGCAGCCATCTTTTAAAGAAAGCGTAATAGCTCACTGGTCAAGACAAGCCGCGCCGAAAATGTAACGGGGCTAAGTCTGGTACCGAAGCTTCGGGTCATACAAGAAGGCTTGTATGGCGGTAGGGGAGCGTTGCAACAGCGGTGAAGCCAGACCGGAAGGGCTGGTGGAGCGGTTGCAAGTGCTGATGCCGAAATGAGTAACGATAAAGAGTGTTAGAAACACTCTCGCCGTAAACCCAAGGTTTCCTGGGTCAAGTTAAACTTCCCAGGGTTAGCCGGGTCCTAAGCCGAGGCCGAAAGGCGTAGGCGATGGAAAGCAGGTTAATATTCCTGCGCCATCTTATAAGCGTTGAAACGAGGGGTGACGGAGCAAGTTAGGCGTTGCCAGCAGTTGGTGTCTGGTCCAAAGCCGTAGGGGTGTCTTGTACGAATAAAAGGCAAGGCAGTTATCCCCGAGAGCCGAGTGAAAGTACGCAAGTACGATACGCTGATACTCAACTTCCAAGAAAAACCTCGCGTGGAGCTTATAGGATGTCCGTACCGCAAACCGACTCAGGTGGGTGAGGAGAAAATCCTAAGGCGCTTGAGAGAACCCTCCTCCAAGGAACTAGGCAAATTGACACCGTAACTTTGGAAGAAGGTGTGCCCTTTTTGGTGAGTCGAACAGACAGAGCTGAAGGGGGTCGCAGAGAATAGGCGGTAGCGACTGTTTAACAAAAACACAGGACTCTGCAAAGGCGATAAGCCTATGTATAGGGTCTGACTCCTGCCCGGTGCTGGAAGGTTAAGGGGATTCGTCAGCCGCAAGGCGAAGCGATGATCCGAAGCCCCAGTAAACGGCGGCCGTAACTATAACGGTCCTAAGGTAGCGAAATTCCTTGTCGGGTAAGTTCCGACCTGCACGAATGGAGTAACGACTTCCGCACTGTCTCGGAGAGGGACTCAGTGAAATTGAAATAGCTGTGCAGATGCAGTTTACCCGCAGAAAGACGGAAAGACCCCGTGAACCTTTACTACAACTTGACAGTGACACTAGAAATTTACTGTGTAGCATAGGTGGGAGCCTTTGAAGCCAAGCCGCTAGGTTTGGTGGAGGCAGTAGTGAAATACCACCCTGTGACTTTTTGGTGTCTAACCTCGTCCCGTTAACCGGGACAGGGACACTGTCTGGTGGGTAGTTTGACTGGGGCGGTCGCCTCCCAAAAAGTAACGGAGGCGCGCGATGGTTCCCTCAGCCCGATTGGAAACCGGGCGTCGAGTGCAAAGGCATAAGGGAGCTTAACTGCGAGACAGACATGTCGAGCAGATGCGAAAGCAGGTCTTAGTGATCCGGTGGTTCTGAATGGAAGGGCCATCGCTAAACGGATAAAAGGTACTCCGGGGATAACAGGCTTATCTCCCCCACGAGTTCATATCTACGGGGAGGTTTGGCACCTCGATGTCGGCTCATCGCATCCTGGGGCTGTAGCAGGTCCCAAGGGTTTGGCTGTTCGCCAATTAAAGCGGTACGCGAGCTGGGTTCAAAACGTCGTGAGACAGTTTGGTCCCTATCTTCTGTGGGCGTAGGATACTTGAGAGGATCTGACCTCTAGTACGAGAGGACCGGGTTGGAGACACCTCTAGTGTACCAGTTGTCACGCCAGTGGCATCGCTGGGTAGCTATGTGTCGATCGGATAACCGCTGAAAGCATCTAAGCGGGAAACCGACCTCAAGACAAGGTATCCCGAGGGGCAACCCTCCTGAAGACCCGTTGAAGACTACAACGTTGATAGGCCGGATGTGTAAGGCAGCAATGCTCTGAGCTAACCGGTACTAATCGGTCGTGAGGCTTGGTTGTTTTCTTTCTTCTAATAAAGCACGGTTGAAGCCAAAATCGAAGTTTGCTCCAAAAGCACTCTGTTTTGTTCGCTTCTGAAATGAATTTTTTCCTTCATATGTTTAACGGCGGCTATGTCGGAGGGGTACCACCCGTTCCCATCCCGAACACGGAAGTTAAGCCCTCCAGAGCCGATGGTACTACGTGGGAGACTGCGTGGGAGAGTAGGTCGCTGCCGGTTTTTTTTAGCTCCAAAGGTTTTCCTTTGGAGCTTTTTTTTATCCCCCACCCCACACTATAAGCCGAAAAACTTCAGCGAGTGCTTTTCTTCTTTTTATGGAATTGCCTCTGCCACTTGTCGACGGCTTTTTCATGGCATTGAAGGTTTTCGCAAAAAACATGCGTCCCGTCATTACGTGAAACAAAATACAACTCTTTGCACTCAAGGGGCATGAGGGCAGCCTCAATAGCGGCCTTGCCGCCACTGGCAATAGGCCCCGGGGGGAGCCCCTTGGTGGTATAGGTATTATAGGGGTGGGGGGAGCGCAAGTCCTCGCGCGTAATGCTGTTTTCAAAATGCCCAAGGCGCAGCATTTTCGCATAGAGCACCGTGGGGTCCGTCTGCAGCAACATGTTCAGCCGAAGCCGGTTGTGGAAGACGCAGGAAATGCGAGGCCTCTCCTCGGGCGCGCCCGTCTCCTTTTCAATAATGGAGGCCAGCGTCATGGCTTCAAGAAGGTTGAGTGGGTTGTTTGGGTTTTTGGGGGCGGCGGCATAAGCGGCCAAACTGGCGTCCACCATTTTTTTGAGGGCGGCCTCCTCGGTGGTATTGCGGGAGAAGAAGTAGGTGTCAGGGAAGAGGAAGCCTTCGAGGGTATGGGCAGGTACACCTAACTTATTTGCGAAGGAGGCGCTGTTGAGCAACTCCTGCAATTTTTGGCTACTCCACCCCAGGCCTGCGGCAGCCATAATAGGGGCAACTTCGTCCATACGCAGGCCTTCAGGTATGGTGAAACGGTAGGTTTTAACTTGGTTATTAATAATTTGCTGCGTAATTTGGGCAGGGGTGAGGGGCCCTACAAACTCATACTCGCCGGCTTTGAGTTGCGAGGCCACCCCCTCCCTGCGTACCCACTCATAAAAGAGCGAAGCCTCCTGAATAACTTCCGCCTCATAAAGCAACCGAGCGAGGGCGCGTGGGCCTGTTCCGCGTTGAATGAGGACGCTTTTGGGTTGTTCGTTTCCGAAGGGGGTTTGGGAGAATTCAGTCAGTTTTCGTTGTTTAAAAAGCCAATAACCGAGGGCTGCAATGGCCAACAGGGAGAGTGAGAGCAGGACATAAACGAGAATACGCTTCATAGGGTTTGGCTTTCTTGCGCATCCAACCAGCTTTGGAGGATGAGGGCGGCTGCAACGTGGTTAATAACCTGTTTTCTTTTTTCACGCGATAGATTGGCTTGCACCAGCACGCGCTCGGCCATGACAGAGCTCAGGCGCTCGTCCCAATAGTGCACGGGCAAGCCTGTATGTGCGAGCAAGCGCTCTCCCAATTTACGTGCGGCCTGTGCCGAGGTGCCTTCCGTTGCATTCATATGCAGAGGAAGGCCGATAACCCACTGTTGGACTTCATGGTTTTTGGCCAAAGTGGAAAGGGCCTCCAAGTCTGCCTGGAGGTTTTGGCGGCGCAGAGTGCGGAGGGGTTGAGCTGTCAAGCCCAAGGCGTCGGAGACAGCCACGCCCACTGTTTTGCTGCCGACGTCAAGCCCCATAGTACGCATAAGTGACTCTTTCAGAGACGGATCGTCTCAGGATTGAGACGCTTAAAGCACGCCTCAGGTGCTGAAGGCCAGAGGCAAGCTGTATTTTATTAGGGTTTGGCCACCAAAGTTTCTGGCATGTTTTCTGCAAAGTCCATGGTTGTGTGGCGATGGTCGGTCGGTGGTGGTGGTAGGTTGGTGGAGCAACTAAACAGTGTCGGTCGGTGGTGGTGGGTTGGTGGAGCAACCAAACAGTGTCGGTCGGTGGTGGTGGTGGGTTGGTGGAGCAACCAAA
>WQTM01000193.1 GCA_009786315.1 Pseudomonadota bacterium
AAGGAGGGGGGGGGCGGTTTCGGGTTTGCCTGTTTTGAAGGCGTCCGCAGGGTATTGAGGGCGCGCATGGTAAATACCGTTGAGGGCGACAACAAAAGCGTCCACCACCTTATTCAAATCCCTCAAAGTCAAGTCACACTCGTCCAACTGTCCCTCGGAGAAAACCAAATTCACCATTTTCAGCACCAACTTTTTGAGTTCCTCCGGCGTCGTTGAAGGCAAGGAGCGCGCTGCCGCTTCTGTGGCATCCGCCAGCATTACCAAAGCCGCCTCGCGGAATTGAGGTTTGGGGCCCCTATAGCGGAATGCGCCCTCATCCACTTGTACACCCTCCCCCGCCTCCGCCGTTGCCTTATGGAAAAAATACCCCATCCGTCGCGTACCGTGGTGTTGAGGAATGGCATCCATCACACGCTTGGGGAGTTTATGTTGTTTGGCCAACTCCAAACCGTCTATAATGTGTTGCCTTAAAATGGCCGCACTTTCCAGGGGTGAAAGCGCGTCGTGCGGGTTGCTCTTCCCCTCCTGGTTTTCTGCAAAATAACCCGGCTGCTTCCCCTTCCCTATGTCGTGGTAATAGGCGCAGGAGCGTGCCAGCAGCGGGTTGGCTGAAATGGCTTGGGCGGCAGCTTCCACAAGGCTTCCCATTATAATGGAGTGGTGGTAGGTGCCGGGGGCGCGTACAATCAACTCCTTCAACGCCGGGTGGTTTAGGTTGGCCAACTCCAACAACTTCAAATCCGAAGCATAACCAAAAACCGCCTCCATAATGGGTGTCAACCCCATCACCAAAGCAGGCAACCCAAAACTCAGGCCCAGCATGGCGCAACACCCCGCCGCCAACCCTTCCCAAAGGGACTTTCCCTCAAGTACTGCCCAAAAAAACATGACAAAAAAGGCCAATACCCCGGACATAAACCCAGCCCTAAAAATGCCTTTCCTGTCTTGGGCGCGCGCAATGCTGGCAGAAGCTATGCAAGAAACCGCCAACGAGGCCAATGTAAACGAAAGAGAGTCCCCAAACATCATCCCCGCTATGGCTGAAAACAAAATCGCTATAAAAAGCGCTGCCTCCTCATTCAACACAAAACGTACCAAAGCAGCGCCCGTCGCCAACGGAAACAAAGCTTGCAAAGCTTGCAAGGGCAACAGCGGGTAGCGCTCATTCAACGCCTCGGAAATTACCCGCCACAAAAAAAGCGCCCCCACCATCCCCAAAAGCAGCGTGGCCAAAAAACTCAAATCCTTGGACGAAGGCTGAAACCTCAACAACGCTGCACGGAAAAATACAAAACAGGCCAACAAAAAAAGCCATACCGTCGCAAAACTGCCCAAGTGCCGCTTCAACGCTTCTTCTGAGTCCGTTTGGCGTTTGAGTGCTTTCATCCACTCAAGGTGTGCGTGTGTAATGAGTTCCCCATCACCAATAATCTTCTGCCCCTTGCGTAGAAAAACCACCAGCGGTGCTACACTCGCATAGGCCGCTGCACGTCGCTCCTCTGTCTTCGTTTGGTTTAGCATGAGGTCTGCTCGCAGCTCCCGCTTCGCTAAACGCAAAACCGCACGCCTCATAATGGGGCTGGCTTCCGGCATCAAATTCCCAGGTATGGAGGCAAAGCGGTCTAACTCCGCCTGCACCTCCTGCAAATCCATCACCTCCGGAGGAATGGCCCTCAAAACATGTTCCCCCAACTCATTTAAATTCCGTACGCGAATGTCGCTGGCCCCCAACCCTTCTCGAGAAGTCAGGAGACGGCTGCCATAGGCCCGGTCTATCAACAGTTGTACTGCTTTCTCCGCGGACTCTGAAAATTTGTCGGCAACCAAAGCTTCAAAATCCTCATCCTCCTGGGCAAAAAAACTCTGAAGGAAACGGGCCTTCACCCCTTCCAACCATGCCTGTCTTTCCGCCTCCCCTTGCTTGGCCGCCTTGCCTCCTTTGGGCTTGGCTGCGCCTTTTTCACTCGCCAAAA
Organism: Pseudomonadota bacterium; assembly: GCA_009786315.1. GTDB lineage: Bacteria > Myxococcota > Myxococcia > Myxococcales > Myxococcaceae > WRKR01. The sequence goes on from WQTM01000193.1 coordinate 1,974, forward strand.
ACGCACGCATGCTTTTAAAGCCTTCTTGGGTGTTCCGTTTGACGGTTTCTTGAGTCAATGCGTTGTAGTCGAAAACCACCGGCTCCTGGTTTCGCATCCTCTCCCGCTTGGCCCGCGTGCCTACTTCATCAACCACCTCCACATCCCCCGCAACTTTGAAGGGTACTGCCCCTTGGAAAGGACGCCCCACGTCCTCCTCCTTTAAGTCCGGTAGGGCTTGGAAAAAAAACCCAAACGGCATCACCAAACTCGTCGCTGCTGCAACAAGTAACCCCAATAAACTCGGTAACAACCACCTGTGCCAAAACCGTACAAAACCCCTCCACCTGCCCTCAGGAGGTTTGAGGGGGCGTCGGAGCGCAGCTTTCGGCAAAGCGTCTTTTTCTGTTGAAGGTGTTCGGCCCATACATCACTTTCGAGTAGCAACCAACTTCTGTCCTTGAGAAAATATAAGAGGCCGTTTGGAATAAGGCGGGGGCTCCACCCTATCGCGCCTGCCCTAACCTATACAACACCCCCAACTTATGCTAAAACACTGCCTTAGGAAGTCAACTGCCCCGCAAAAAAGGAAAAACCCGCAAATAATGTAGGGGCTCTCCATGTCGTACTTCGGCAAGCGCCAACAAATGCCCTCGCTCATCCACCAGGCGAAGTCGGCCAGGGGAAGCTTCTAACTCAAAACGTACACCATTCCGTATTTTTTGGGCCTCCTCCCCCCTCAAAACATGGGCCGGTAACCACGGCAAAGCCTCCTCCATGGAAATAAGACGGCTTTGCATAGGGGCCCCCTCCACCTCAAGGGCCGGCAAACACACCGCTTGCTCCAACACAAAAGGGCCCACCGCCCTGCGCCTCAAATGCCGTACGTGGGCCCCACAACCCAAAAGCTTGCCCAACTCGTGGGCCAAACTGCGTATAAAAAAACCTTTGGAGCAATGCACACCCAACTGCACCACCTCCCCCTCCAAACCTTCCAACTGCAGGCGGTGTACTGTGACGGGGCGCGCCTTGCGCTCTGCCTCTATGCCTTGGCGCGCCAACTCGTAGAGTCTCTGCCCATTCTGCCGAATGGCTGAGTGCATGGGCGGCATTTGCAAAAAACTTCCACGGAATGCCGAGAGGTGGGTTTCAAGCAACGCGGGCGTCAAGCAAGGCACAGGGCTTGTCCGCAAAACCTTGCCTTGCGCGTCATAGCTGTCGGTTTCAACGCCCAACGCAATGTGTACACCATAAACTTTGTCGAGTTCCGTTAAAAAAGGCACCAGCTTGCAAGCCTCCCCCAAACAAAGCACCAATACCCCTGTCGCCAAAGGGTCCAACGTCCCCGTGTGCCCTACCTTCACCCCCCCCCATAGGCGACGCACCCTCCGCACCACCTCGAAAGACGTCAGCCCCTCCGGCTTGTCCACCACCAAAAGCCCGTCCATTACCAGCCTTCTTTGCTGCGTATTTCGCGCAACAGGCGCTCTATTTTGTCGCCCTCCTCAACGGAGCCGTCAAAAACAAAATAAACCTCCGGAGAGTAGCGGAGCTTCACCCGGGAGGTCACCTCCTTGCGTATAAAATTCTTGGCCGCCTCCAACCCCTCCGCCGTCGCAAGCTTCTGCGCCTCGTCCCCCAACATGGAATAGTAAACACGCGCTATACGAAAGTCTGCCGACATCTTCACCCCCGTAATGGTAATGTAGCCAATGCGCGGGTCCCTCATCAGCCCACGGGCAAAAATCTCCGCTACGGCAGCTTGTATCTCATGGCCTATACGTTCTGCTCTGGTGTGGTTCGCCATCACTTCTCCCAATCTCTCCGCCTTCGCATCTGCCTTGCCCGCGCACGCGCATCCTCCGGTAACAAGGCTTTGGCTGAAACTTTGGCCGCCACCCCCACCCCATAGCGCCCCTCCCAACTCCCCATCCCCTCCCTCTCCGCCAAACTCCTGTCTGTACGGGCCACCGTGAGGGGACTGTCCCCCAAGGGCGTGCCAAAAAAATCCTCATTAAACGAAAGCGTCTCCATTTCGCGCTCAACAATGTGTGCGAGGTAGGTTTCTTCAATGAGGTTGAGTACCTTCTGCGCCTGCGCGTGGACTTGGGCCGCACTGCTGCCAACTTCCGCAAACCCCAAAGAGGCACGGTGCCACGTGTCCAACTCCCCTACTTCGGCTATGGACAAGTCCAACCGCGCATGCAGCCTGTCCAACAGCTTCCGCATCACCTGCCGCTTGTTCTTCTGCGAGTGCGAGGACGGTATCTCCAATAGGACACGGACAATACAAACATGCATGGCGGCAAAGCCCCTCATTCCTCCAAAAAATCAGTGCAAACTGGGGCGAATCTCCTCCACTTCAAATATTTCAATGGCATCCCCCGCCACCATCTCCGGGGCCCCCTCTATGCCAATGCCGCACTCAAACCCGGAAGTTACTTCGCGTACGTCGTCCTTAAAACGTTTGAGAGAGGTTATTTTCCCAGCATAAAACTGCTTGTTCTCTCTCCACAGGCGAGCGTTCGCACCACGGCGCACAAGGCCTTCTGTAACGGCGGAGCCTGCAATCACCCCCAGCCTCGGTACGTTAAATATGTTCCTCACCTCGGCTCGGCCCAGCTTCTTCTCTATGCGAATGGGCTCAAGCAAATTCTCCATCATCTTCAACACACCATCCAACAACTCATAAATAATGGAAAATGAAGCATGTTGGACTTCCAAGGTTTTCGCCGCAGCTTCCGCCCCGGACTCCGGCTTTGAGTTGAAACCAATCACCACCGCCTTCAACGCCGCCGCTGTATTCATGTCGGTTTCGGTCATCATCCCCACGCCTTGTTGGACAATGGTTGCCTTCACCTTCGGCGAGGACAGCTTCTCAATGGACTGTACAATGGCCTCCAGGGAGCCGGCCACGTCCGCCTTCAATATAACCTTCAACTCCTTCGTCTCACTCTGCTGCATACGGCCAAGCAAAGCCTCCAACGAGTCCGTCGCCGTCTTTCCAATTTCGCTCGCACGCCCCTGCTGCAAACGGTGCGCCGCAATTTCCTTGGCAACCTTCTCGTCCGCAACAACATTCAAAGCCTCTCCTGCTGTCGGTACGCCTGACAGGCCGACAACTTCAGCAGAATAGCCGGGGAATACTTCTTTCACCATCTCACTTCTGTCATTGCGGATAATGCGTACACGGCCATGGTGCGTCCCGGCTACCATGGCATCCCCCTGGCGTAGGGTGCCCTCCTGAATCAACACCGTCGCAACAGGCCCCCTCCCCTTCTCCAACTTCGCCTCTAATACTGTCCCCACTGCAGGACGGTTGGGGTTGGTGCTCAGTTCCAAAATTTCGGCCTGCAACAAAATGTTCTCCAACAACAAGTCAATGCCTTGGCGCGCCTTGGCAGAGACAGGCACCGTTATGGTTTGGCCACCCCAATCCTCGGGAAGCAACTCCAAGTCCGCCAACTCTTTCTTTATTCTGTCCGGGTTGGCCGTGGGCAAATCCATCTTGTTAATGGCTACCACAATGGGGACTTCAGCTGCCTTGGCATGTGAAATGGCCTCCTTCGTCTGAGGCATCACACCGTCATCTGCGGCAACAACCAAAACAACCACGTCCGTAATGTTGGCGCCACGCTCGCGCATCGCAGAAAACGCTTCGTGCCCCGGCGTGTCCAAAAATGTCACATCCCCCGAAGGCGTCGACACCGTATAGGCACCAATGTGCTGCGTAATACCGCCCGCTTCACCCCGGGCCACATCCGTGGAGCGTATGGCATCCAACAGAGAAGTCTTCCCATGGTCCACGTGCCCCATCACCGTCACCACAGGCGGCCTCGGGCAAATGTCCTCAGGGTTCACTTCTATGTCACCCAAAAAGTCTTCCACCTCAAAACCCACCTTCTCAACCTTCCACCCATAGGCAGAGGCCATTTGGGTGGCCGCATCCACATCAATCATCTGGTTCGCTGTCGCCATGGAGCCCGCCTGCATCAACCGCCGAATCAACTCGTTGACTTTGACGCCCATACGCTGCGACAACTCGTTGACGGTAATCCCCTGCTGGAGACGAATCACCTTCTTGTCTTCTGCCATCTCTGTAATGGGTGTGCGCTGCCCACGCTTCACTTGCTTTTTCTTCCGCGCCCGGACAGCAGTGGTCGGCCTGCCAAAAACAAACTCGCGAATGTCCTGTTGGGTTGCACCCGTGTCCTTCTCCCCCGTCCTCCCCCTCTTGGGACGCTCCTTCTCTTTTGTCCGCAGTACATCCACCGTCTCGCGAATACGGCCCGGAGAAGCGGGGGCCTGCTGCGCCAAAGGCTTCGTCTCCCTTGCGTCTGTCGGCCGACGGTTTGGCGTCCCAGCATATCGGTTGCTGGGCGCTGCTGCCGGACGCTTAATTTGAATCAACGGACGGTTGACAATCACCGCCTGCGTGGCCGTTGGACGCAACACACGCCCGTCTCCCTGGTGCGAAGCTGCTGCCCCGGCAGAAACATTTGAATGCGGCCAAGCCGTAGCTGCCCTGGAAGGCGCACGGGCTTGGGGAGGGGCCCCTGGCTTTGTCTGTAGCGGCGCGCGCTCATGCACCGGCTTTTTCAAAGGGGGTTGCGCAGGAAATACCTGCTTGCGTTCTGAAACCAAAGGCGAAGCTTCTAAAACAACCGTTTCCATAGGCGGCGACGTCACTGCTTTTTTCTCTGGGGCCGGACTCTCCGGCAAAGGTGAGGGGGCAGTTTCAAGGGTTGAAGGCAAGGTTTCTTGTATGGGAGAAGGAGGCTCAAAAACAACCTCTTCCTTCTGCTCAACAGCCAAAAACGACACGGAGGCAACTGCAATGGGTTGAGTTTCTTCTTTCGCGCCATGCTCCAGTTGAGGAAACACAGGGGCCTCAACCCAATTCAAAACTTGCTTGGGCGGCGGCAACTTTTCTTGGGCTTTTGCCTCAGGCATGGCGACTTCTTCTCCTGCCCGCCTTCGGACAACAAACCCCTTCGCGGCCGCAATGTGAGCGGGTTTGGGGCGACGCTTGTCCAATATTTTTTGAATGGCAGCAGCAGCCTGGTCATCCTCCAGCGAGCTGGAGTGACTTCTCACCTCGTAGCCAAAGTTAACCAACTCTTGCACAACATCCTTGTTGTCCAACTCGATGCCTTGACTTCTCAATTCTTTGGCAATCTCGTGAACGCGCTTCTTCGACATGTGGGCCCCACACTTCAACAATCCATTCTGACAAACAAAACAGGCAACAACAAAACCCTTCTCAAACCCTCATCCACCACCCTCCACCTCCTCACCAAACTTCACCTGCCGTCCCCGAAAAGCCCGTTGAAATGCTTTTGCCGCAAGCGCCTTCTTCAAACAAGCGTTTCCGCATACATATGCACCTCTACCTGCCAACGTCTGAGACTTGTCCCAACAAAACACATCCCCCTCCCCAATGACACACCTCAATAACTTTCGCTTCGGCTTCCTCTTCCTGCACCCCACGCATGTACGCCTGGGCAGCCTCTTGGGCTTTTCTTGTATGCAGGGAGAATCGCTCATACCTCTTCCTCCGGGCCTTTGTCTGCTCCATTTTCCAAAACAACACCCCCCTCCTCACCCCCTGGCCCCGCTTGGGCCTCCCTTTGTGCATCCAAACTGGCCCTGCGCCGAGACTCTGACTCCAAATATTGCTCCGCCGCCGTCTTCAACAAACGAGCACGTTTTATGCCCACGCCCTCTATGCTCCCCAAACGTACCAAATCCTCTTCCTTGGCCAAATCCTCAACCGCCTTGTAGCCTTCCTTGGCGAGAAGCGTCAGCATCTGCTCGGTTATTCCGCGTATGCGAAGCAACCGCTCCTCGGGCCTCATCTCATCCGGGTGACGGTTTTCTGCCTCCTGCTGGGCTTGTACCTGCTCCATTTCCAGCCTGGCCTGCACATTCGCATCCACCACTCGCTGCGAAACAGCTGCCTTTTGCAAGGTTTCTATTTGCTCAACATCAATCCCAGGAATCTGCATCAACACTTCAGGCGAAGCCTCCGCAACATCCTTCGCTTGCCTAAAACCATGCGCATAGAGTGTCTCCACCAAAACTTCGTTCACCCCCGGCAACGCCCCCAAACTCTTGGCCGCAAACTCCCTTATCTCCTTCACCCGCGTCTCACTGTTAATGTCCAGTTTCCAACCCGTCAGCTGCGCAGCCAAACGAACATTCTGCCCGTGCCGGCCAATGGCCAGGGACAACTGGTCATCCGGCACCACAATCTCCATCGCACGGTTGGACTCGTCAATAATAACACGGGAAACTTCAGCAGGCGCAAGCGCAGCACACACAAAACGCGCAGGGTCTTCATCCCAGGGAACAATGTCTATCTTCTCCCCACGAAGCTCCTGGACAACCGCCTGTACCCGGCTGCCTTTCATGCCAACACAGGTCCCTATGGGGTCCACATCCTGCTCCCGAGAGCTCACCGCTATTTTGGCCCTCCGCCCAGGCTCCCTGGCCGCCGCCTCAATCACCACCACCCCCTCTGAAATCTCTGGGACCTCCATCTCAAATAACTTGACGAGCAAATTGACAGCGGTGCGAGACAAAACAATCTGCGGCCCCTGAGACTCACGCAATACATCCACCACATAGGCTTGGACTCGGTCCCCAGGACGGTAAACCTCACGGGGCACTTGCTCCCTCTCCGGCAAAACAGCCTCAGCACGCCCTAAGTCAACAATGAGGTTCCTGCGCTCAAGCCGCCGCGCAATGCCTGTGACAATCTCGTTCTTGCGGTCCTTGTATTCGTTGTAAACGTTCTCCCTCTCCACGTCCCTCGTCCTCTGACGCAACACCTGCTTGGCTGTCTGCGCCGCAATCCGTCCAAACCCACGCCTGAATGTCTTCAACCCGAGAATATCACCACAACGCTCGTCTTGCGCCTTGGCCTCCGTCGCATCTTCATCACGATAGAAAATCTGAAAAACAAGCTCGTCCCCCACCTCCACGTCCAAACCCTTCTGCTTGGCCTGCGACAAAGTCAACTCGTTGACGGCATTCAACGGGTCAACCACTTCTTCTACAATGGAAATAACTTGAGAAATCTCAACAACACCTTTCTCCGCATTGTATTGCGCTTCCAAACGGCGCTCCTGCCCAAAATGCTTTTTGGCCGCCGTGCGCATGGCCTCCTCAAGGCTGGACAACAATGTCGACTTCTCAATGCCTTTGTCTTTGGCTACCTGAGTGATGATGTCATCCAACGACGGTCCTTCATTGGCAAGGGCCATAAATATTCTCCTTAGGGTACTTCATGACGCACATGTTGACACCTGTATGCATAACCAGGTCTCAAAACTCATATTCCAAATTCGCTTTTGCAATTTCCGAAAACGCTATCCACACCCTCCCCGTCGCCTCTACGTCAAGCTCAATCGCCGCCTCATTCACTCCCACCAAACGCCCCTTCAACACCCGCTTTGACGGTTGGCTGAGCGGCTTTCTGGCCTTCAACCGAATCTTCTGCCCTAAAACTTGAGCGAAATGTTGCGGCTTCGTCAATGGGCGATTCAACCCCGGGCTGGAAACCTCCAGGTTATATTCCTGAGGAACCACATCCTCCACATCCAAAAAAGGACCTATAACACCTGTCAAGTGTACACAATCCTCCAAATTCACCCCTCCGGGCTTGTCTATGAATAAACGCAATATATAACGCCCAAACTCTTGCCGGTATTCCATGTCCACAAGCTCATAACCCTGCGCCTCCAGCAAAGGCTCCAGCAACACCTTGGCTTTGTCTTTCGTCGTCTGTAAATTCTCACCTGTACTCATACGCTTGCACAAAAAAAGCGGGCCCACTCAACCCGCCAACTTCTCTCTCGCTGAAAAATCCTGCTCTGCCTACTACAATCCTACAAGAGGTGCAAACCCCTCCATGACAACATTTAAACTCGCCGCCCTGCAAATGACTTCCCTGGCTGACAAAAATGCCAATCTGCAAACCGCTACACGCCTCGTCACCCAAGCCGCCCAACAAGGCGCTCTCTGGGTGGGACTTCCCGAAAATTGCTTTTGGATGGGGCCCCCCCAACAAACCTCAAACATGGCCGAAACCCTGGAAGGCCCCAGTGTCTCGGCCATGGCAAATTTGGCCAAACGCTTGGGCGTCGGAATATTGGTGGGCTCCTTTCTCGAAAAACACGAAAGTTCCGAAAAACCCTATAACAGCAGCGTCCTCTTGAGCCCCCAGGGAGAATGCCTGCCCGTCTATCGCAAAATCCACCTCTTCGACGCTGAAACGGGGGAGCACCACCACGAGTCTGCCAACATTAGCCCCGGCAACTCCCCCACCTGCATACATACCCCTGCGGGCATTATGGGACTGTCCATTTGCTATGACGTGCGTTTCCCGGAGCTCTATCGGCAACTGAGCTCCCAAGGGGCCCAGTTGCTTTGGGTGCCTGCGGCGTTTACGTGGGAAACAGGTTGTGCCCATTGGGAAATATTGCTGCGCGCCAGGGCCATTGAAAACCTTTGCTGGTTGGCAGCCCCCGCACAAACCGGCCAACATAGCCCCAACCGCAAAACTTTCGGACACGCCATGGTCGTGGACCCTTGGGGCAAGGTGGTGGCCAGGTGCGAGGAGGCAGAGGGCATGGCCTTGGCCACAATAGACTTGCAGCTGCTTGCTGAAATACGCAGCCGCCTGCCTGCACTCCAACACCGTCGGCTGAAATAAGGCCCACCTCAGTGCAACAACTTCAAATGCGAAGGCCTCTTCGGCTTGTCGGAGGGCTCTGGTGTTCCTTCCTCTTCTTCTTTTTCTTTTTCTTTTTCTTCTGCTGCCGCTTCCTCGCCCCCTGCTTCCTGCGGTACGGAGTGTACCAGTTGAAACGTCGCTCTCTTGTCCACCTTCACAGGCAAAGGCTCTGCCACCTTCTCCGCCTCTAAAAATTCTTCGGGTACGTCCTCCGGAAAAAGCCAAAACTCCATGGTAATATGGCTGCGGATGGCAAAAATGGCGGACCAGGGAATGGCCACAGGGAATGGTCGCCCCTCAAAACTGAGTGTTGCTCGCACACCCCATACATTCACCGTCAAGTCCGCAGGGGAAAAACGGTGGGAAAGGTTGAGTGTCAAATGTATCTGGTTTTTGAGGTGCGCAGGCAAACGTACACCCGGCTTGCGCGCATCCAAGTGCACCATCACCATTCCCTTCTCAAGCATGGACTCCAGTTTGCTTTGCTTGTCCTGGAGTGAATTCTCCATTATCGCCTCCTTAGTGCAACGGCTATTTCCCTCTGCACTTGGCGCTCCTTCACACTTTCACGCCTGTCAGCCTGCTTCTTTCCATAACATAATCCCAACTGTACCTTGGCCCAACCCTCTTTAAAATAAAGAGACAATGGTATCAACGCCAGCCCCCTCTCCCTCACCTTTGAAGACAATTTCTCAATTTCCCGACGGTGTAGCAAAAGACGGCGCGGCCTCAAAGGCTCATGCCCAAACAGGCCCGCAGGTTTGTAGGGGGCAATGTGTATTTTATAGAGGTAAAGCTCCTGGCCCCTGGGGGCGGCATAGCCCTCTGCAAGGCTGACTTTCCCCTCCCTCAAGGACTTTATTTCGCTGCCCAACAACTCCACCCCCGCCTCCAAACTCTCTTCTACCTCATAGAAAAAACGCGCCTGCCGGTTCTCGGCTATTTTGCGCAGCGCGGTTTTGGCTGGGCTTCCTTTCATGTTGGACTCAAAACCATGTTGTCAATAAGTCGTGTCGTCCCTGCAAAACCCGCTATAAGCATACGCGCGCCCTCGGCCTCAATGCGCTCCACCGGCTGCAACGTCGCTCCGTCTACTATGGCTATATAGTCCGTGCGAATGCCCGCTTGGAGCAAACTCTGCCGGGCTTCCTCTATGAGAAAAGGGGCAGAGCGCTCCCCCTGGCAGCAACGTTGCTTCGCCGTTGACAATGCCCGAAAAAGCGCCGTCGCCTGCTTGCGCTCCTCCATGGACAATAACTTGTTGCGCGAGCTTAGGGCCAACCCGTCCCCCTCCCTCACCGTGGGGACGCCCACCACCTCTGCCCCTAAGCCCAAGTCCCTGTTCATTGCGCAAATAAGGCAAAGCTGCTGAAAGTCCTTCTCGCCAAACACCGCCCAAGCGGGACGAAACAATGCCAACAACTTGCACACCACCGTCGCTACGCCGCGAAAATGCGTGGGGCGACTTTGTCCACACAAAGGCTGACTCAAAGCTTCACACGTTACATAGGTTTGGAAACCCGGGGGGTAAACTTGCTCTGCGGTGGGCGCATATAGCCAGTCTACGCCCGCACGCTCGCAAATTCTCGTGTCCTCCTCCAACTGCCGAGGGTAACGCCCAAAATCCTCACCTTGGCCAAACTGAATGGGGTTGACAAAAATAGAAAGCGCCACCACCTCCGCCCTCTTGCGCGCCGCCTCCACCAAAGCCAAATGCCCCGCGTGTAAACAACCCATGGTGGGCACCAATGCCAAACGGCGCCCCTGTGCAACCAGGGCCGCTGTTTGCAGGCGTATTTCTTCGGCTGTCGTCAAAAACGAGAGACTCATATGGGGGCGCCGTATACGGAGTTGGCACGCTCCGGCTCCTCCTCCGTGGAGGACACCAACCTCATGGAGCGAAACGTGTGCTCCTCGCTTGGGAAATGCCCCGTGCGCACCTCCTCGCAATATTGCCGGGTGGCTTGGGAAATGGTGGTGTGGAGGTGGGTATATTGCTTGACAAACTTGGGTTTAAAGTCCGCAAGCATGCCCAGCAAGTCATAGCATACCAACACCTGCCCGTCGCAGTGCTTGCCCGCGCCAATGCCAATGGTTGGAATGGAAAGCATGGCGCTGAGGGTGCGGGCCAACTCCATGGGTATGGCCTCCAAAACCAATGCATACACACCCGCTTGCTCCAAGGCCTTCGCGTCGCGGACAATTTGCTGAGCGTCCTCCTCGCTGCGCCCTTGCACCACAAAACCACCCGTGCTGTGTATTTGCTGCGGCATCAACCCTATGTGCCCCATAACGGGAATACCGGCACGCACCAGGCGCCGTATGGTGGGTGCATAGTCCTCCCCTCCCTCCAACTTCACACTGCCTGCCCCACCTTCGGAAAGCAACCGCATGGCGTTGTGTGTGGCTTCCTCGTCGGAGGCTTGGTAGCTTCCAAACGGCAAGTCCGCAACAACATGGGCCCTCTTGGCCCCGCGCGAAACAGCCTGGGTGTGGTATAGCATGTGCTCCATGGTAACAGGCAAAGTCGACGTGTGGCCCTGCACCACCATGCCTAGGGAGTCCCCTACCAGCAAAGCGTCCACCCCCGCCTCGTCAAATATTCGTGCGAAGGCTGCGTCATAGGCCGTCACCATACAAATTTTCTGCCCTGCCGCCTTCCGCTTCTGTAACTCGTGGATGGTGACCTTTTTCATGGTTCACCTCCTGCAAAAAAGGGTTAGTCCAACCAAGTGTGGAATGCGCACTCGCCTCATGTATATGCTTGGCCTTCCGCCGTCTCCATTTTGAAGCTCGCCGTCAGCACACTTCGTTTATGCCATGTTTTAGGTGGGTTGCACATGGTTTATGTAGGGGGGAGTTTCTTCTGTGTGCATGGGGCGGCATTAGGGTTGAATTATGTTGGCTTGCAGCATAGTCTCCCCTCCCATGCCACGGCGCCCCCCTACCAAACGGACTCAAGTCCGTACGCTGACTCAAAAAACCACCGCCCCTGAGGACATGCCGGATGGCCTCTATGGCCTTGCCATGCTAAAATTGGCCCTTGCCCTCAAAAAACAAACCCAGGAGCCTTTGGAGCAGCTTATTTCCAAAACCCTTGAGGACTTGGGGCTCTCTGAAGCCGGCTTCCACCGCTATTTGGAAGAGCGCGGCCAAGGGTTGGACGAGTTGCTCATGGGCTCCGGGCGGAGGAAAGGTTAGCCTGGTGTTGCGTTAACATGCGTTGCCTTTTGAAACCGCCCCTGCCCCCCCCTCACGAGGGTGGTTTTAAATAACTGCATGCTTTTGGCGAGGCGCTTGGCTCTCCTCCTCGCCGTTTTGCGCCACTGTTGGTTGAATGACCATTTTTTGAAAGGGTTCTTTTTTGCCCATTAGGGCGGGGTTCTGTTGCCAACTGAGAATGTTTTTTTTGGGCCTGCGGCCCGGGCCATTTTTTGAAAGGGTTCCTTTTTGCCCTTCGGGCGGGGTTTTTTAACTGAGAATGTTTTTATAGGGCCATGCGGCCCGGCTTCTTTCGCCCTCCGGACGTTGTTCTCTTTGGGCCTGCGGCCCGGGCTCTTTTTGAAAACGTTTCTTTTCGCCCTCCGGGCATTTTGCCTCCGGCGGGGAACTTTTTGCTCGCCCAAAAAGTTCCTCAAAAACGGCTCCCTCCGGTGGCCCTGCGGGG